>JBJMWX010000140.1:0-10336 GCA_045809925.1 Chthoniobacterales bacterium | reverse complement strand
TGGCATCGCTGTTTCCCCAACGCTGATACAGGTAAACGTAATCGTTCGCCTGCGTGCCGGCGAAGTCAGCCACCGGCACAAACACACTGATGTCATCCTGGCCGCTGCCGTTATTTCTGTCTGTGTAGAGAACAGCGTTATTGCCGAAGTCATAGCGCTCAGTGCCGAGACTCCCGTTGAAGAACCCGTTGCTGTCGGTGGAGGTGCTATGCTGAACAGTCGAGGAGGTCCAGATGCTGAAGTCGTTCAGCGAAATTCCCGCCTTGCTGCCGCCCGGCTCGTTCACGTCGACGGCGAAGCCATAGTAGGCCTGCCCGTTGATCATTGTGACCTGCATATCGGAGAAACGGATCTCATGGTTCCAGACCGGCTCGCGCTTCGTGTCGAAGACGCCGGTTCCACTGTTGTAGCCCTGTTCCCAAGGCGTGTTTTGGACCGTCAAAAACGGGTCGTAAACACCCGTGCCGGCCGGTTGGACGAAGCTCGTGGTGAATATTGCGCCGTTGACGGTCGCGGAGCCGCTGGCGCTGAGGTCGACGACCGTGGCGCGGGCGGTGTTGATTACCAGCATCCCTGCGGCGAGGATTGCCGCGCTAGTTATATAACGTTTGATCATTGGTTTCTCCTTTGGTCCTTTTTTCCTGCTGCGGTTTTTACTTGTTATTACGAGACCCGATCCACAACTTCCTGCAGACGCGGTGATCTCTTATGATTCCCATATTTGTCATAATTGATTCTCACCGTCAATAACAATTCTTATGCCCCACAGAATTTTTAATTTCGTTGGGCAGCGTTTGTAGCCAATTTCTCCCTATGAAGCAAGGAAAAATCAGCCGCCCTGCAGATTTTTTTGCGCGCAATGTGGCACGCCCTTTCCAGCCTTAGAAAGCGGCCCGCGCCGGTTAGCAGCCGCAGTGCCAAGAACCGCCCCGGGGACGTATTAAGTGTAGGGCGGGCGACGCGAACGGCGTAACAACCGAGGAATTACCCTCAGTCCCCTTTCGTCTGATCATCCGCTTGGGCGCCCGCTCGGCCGCCACGACACTGCTGGCGAATCACAGCTCGGGCGTCGTCTCCTGGATCCCGCGCCGCCAATCACCAGCACGGTTCGGCGAAACAGCTGCGCATGTGGCGCAGCTATGCTTGGAACCCGACTCGCCATTCCGACACAGGAACGGGGCTGTTGCGGATTCGGTCTTGAAACTACGCCGCGCTGAAGCTGGCGCGAAGCTTCTGCTTTTTCTCCTCGCAGTCAGCATGCAACCGCTGCAGGTCGATCGCGAGCTGCTTTTCGAGGGATTCGGCTTCACCGAACTCGGCCCTGGCACGCGCGCTTGCGATTTCGCCTTTCAGGAAGAGTTCGCGCTCGGCGGTCCTGGCTTTGAACTGGGAATCGATTTCCGCCAGCTGCGCCTTCTGCTCATCGGTGAGGACGAGGCTTGGTGCGGATTTCTGCAGACGTTCCATTGCCAGCTCGTAGGCCGATTTCATTGCGCGAAAACCGTTGCGTTGGGGCCTCGCGAAATCAAGTTGATGCGTGGAACGCGAGATCCGCCTTATCAGCACCGACTTCGACGGCACGCTCGTCGCGCATGATTTCGATCCGGTGCTCGACCACGGCTGCATGGAGCTGCTCGGGGAGCTGAAGAACAGAGGCGCGCAGTGGGCAATCAACACCGGCCGATCGGTGCAGCTACTCGAATCCGGCCTTCTCGATTTCGATTTCCCTGTTCACCCGGACTTCATCCTCACCAGCGAGCGTGATGTCTTTCGTCCTTCATCTAGTGGCGGCAGGAGATGGGAGCCATACGGCGACTGGAATACCCGGGTGGCGCGCGATCATGCCGAGCTGTTCAGTGCGGCAGAATCCGTCCTTACCGAAGTCGTTGATTTCGTGACGCAGAAAACGCGCGCGCGACTGATCTACCATGAGAACGGCCTCGAGGGGCTGGTCGCGGGCGACGAAGCCGAGATGGACCGGATCGCGAACTTCATTGACCGGGCGAGCGACAAACACCCGAAGTTCGCTTACCAGCGCAACACCGTGTACCTGCGGTTCTGCCACGGCGACTATCACAAGGGGGCTGCGCTCGCGGAACTGGCGCGCCTGATAGCGATCCCTCGCGAGCGGATTTTCGCCGCCGGCGACCACTATAACGATCTCTCCATGCTGGATGGCCGCTATGCCTCGATGCCAGGTTGCCCGGCGAATGCAATCGAGCTGGTGAAACAGACTGTCGCGCGTGCCGGTGGTTACGTTGCCCAGGAGCCATACGGGGCCGGCGTTCGCGAGGCGCTTTTGCACTTCCTGTAGCGCCGCGTGGCTGTCCCCCTGGCATACGGAAGCCGCTGCGACGGCTCGGTGACCCCGCGCTACAATTTCAGGCGTGCGTCTTCGGCCAGCGTCTGGTCGAGCGCCGGCCATTGCACTGTGCTGTCCATATCGCGGAACGCGTGCAGATAAACGGCGACATGTTCCGCGGGGTACTTGCTCAGTAACTGCGAGACCGCCGACTGGATTTTTTCTTTTGGCGGAGCTGGCGGCAGTTCCTCGACCGTGCCGTCTTCATCGTGCGCGATTTCGAGCGCATCGAGAAAATCGCAAAGCATCTCTTTTTCCGACCGAAGCAGCCAGGCCTGAATCAAGTGCGCGGCCAGTGCGTCACTCAGCGGCCGACCGAGCGCGTTTTGCATCCATGCGTACCGCTCGCCGGGGGGCTTTCGTTCGACAAAAACCGGACGCAGCTTCCGCTGGTTTGCGAGTCCCTGGATGGCCGCCTTATAGGCAGCTCGATCGGTCGTTTGCAGGAAGGTGAAAATTTCGGCGGCCAGCGCCGGCGATATTCGCTGGAAAATTTCGTGCGATCTCATTCCGGACGCGCAACCCCTCGCACAACCGTGGCGTTGTGCGAAATTTTTCCAATGCGCGTGCTGTTCCAGAGGGCGATTCAATCGCTTCGGCTTTCCGACCTTGAGCAGGAATGTCAGCCCTCCTATCGCGCCCGGCAGATCACGGAGTGGATCTACAAGAAACGCGCACCGTCGTTCGACGAGATGACGAATCTGCCGCAGGAGTTGCGCGACCAACTGAAAAACAAGTTCGCCTTCGAACACCTGGAGCAGCTGCGCCTGCTCGGCTCGAAAGATACGACTCGGAAATATCTCTTCCGACTTCGCGACGGGAATCTGATTGAATCGGTGTTGATTCCCGCCTCGCCCGCGCTCTACAGCGAGCGCTCCGATCGCCTGACCATCTGTGTCTCGACGCAGGTCGGCTGCGCATACGGCTGTAAGTTTTGCGCGAGCGGACTAGAAGGATTTTCTCGCAACCTGGAGGCAAGCGAGATCGTGCAGCAGCTAATCGCGGTCGAACAAGCGAGCGGCGAAAAGATCGACAATGTCGTCTTCATGGGAATGGGCGAGCCGCTCGCGAATCTACAGAACGTGCTCCGCGCGATCGCAATCATCAACGCGGCTTGGGGACTCGAGATTGGCGCGCGCCACATCACGATTTCAACCAGCGGCCTCGCGCCCCAAATCCGCAAACTCGCCAACGAGCCGACGCAATTCCGCCTCGCGATCTCGTTGCACGGCGCGACCGACGAGGTGCGCAACCAGATCATGCCGGTGAATCGGAAGTACAATCTCGAAACGCTTCTCGACGCCTGCGACGAATACGTGGCGAAGAAGCGCCGCTTAATGTTCGAGTACATTCTCATCGCCGGAGTCAACGACACCGACGAGCAGGCGCATTTGCTCGCGCGTCACGCGCGTCGCCTCTCGGCGAAAATCAACCTGATTCCATACAACAAGGTTGAAGGTTTGGAGTGGTCGCGGCCTTCACGCGCGCGCCAGGAACAGTTTCTCGCCATCCTGAGGCAGCACGGCGTGACAGCGACGTTGCGCCGGGAGAAAGGCCACGACATCGCCGCGGCCTGCGGTCAACTGCGCCTGCAGGCCAAACAGCAGATGACGCCCATCGCGACCGCCGTTTAGACGGGAAAACAACCCGGCCACCGCTGCGCCAGACAGGCACGCGCCGCAGCCGACGCTCGCCATTGCTCGGCGAACTCGAGATCGTCGACTACCATCGCGCCGAGAATCTGGCGCATCGGATCTGTCATTGTAGCTGAGCGTCGTTCTGACCATCCCATCGCAATCGAGAACGCTTGTGCGATTGGAATTCTCAGCCGGAAACGTAATTCGTCCTGTTCCATGACAACCTCCTTCACAACAAAAAAATCGGATTGTTGGGTCTGTTTGGTTGCGTTTGCGCGCATCATAAAGCGCCCTCACATTCAACGTGATGAGCGGATACGATCCCGACGCAGATCGTGCTTGGAACGAGTACGAGTGGGAACGCTTTCTTCAGCAGCAGGATCGCAAAACCGAAAAGTACATGGACCTGCTGGAGAAGTATCTCGATCATCCGGAACGTGACCAGATCATCGCGCGCGAAATGGGCTGGGCGCAGCTCGCCGAGGCGGAGCATTGGCAGGACGATGGCGATCTCGCCGAGGACGACACGTTTGCAGATCCGGCTGAGGACTCAGCAACTTCGCCCGAGAAATTTCAGGAGAACGGGCTCTACCGCGCGGCATTCAACCTTACGATCTGGATCGATCAGTTGTTCGACAACAATGCCGCACTCCAAAACGAGCCAGCGGCCGTGAAGCTCGCGACGCACGCCGCGCTGGCGAGCGCAAAACTTGCCGCCGCGTTAAGCGACGACGATGTCGATGAACTTGGGATGACAATCGCCTATTTGAAGCGTGCGCTGAAGGCGATCACGGTGTCGCTCGACGCCGCCGGTCAATTACACTGCGAGCGACTGATTACGGCAGAACAGCACACAGCCGTGCAACAACGACTTTTCCAGGTACGCGACGGAATTGTCACGCTTATGGGCCAATATCGTGGAGAGTGGCTCCGGCGTTTCGGAAGCCTTTAGTTCGGTTGAATTAATCCGCCGATCGCCCGTCTAAAAATGCATACGGAAGCGACTCCGGCAGAGGCCGATGTGTCCGAGCTGGATTTGGTCAAACGGTGCCAAAACGGCGATGCCGAGGCATTCGACCAGCTGGTAGTCCGCTACCGGACGAGAATTTTTGGTATGATTTACAACATGGTACATAACGAGCAGGACGCCTGGGATTTGGCCCAGGACAGTTTCTTGAAGGCGTGGAAATCGATCGGACGTTTTCGCGGCCAGAGCTCGTTTTACACTTGGATTTACCGAATCGTAACCAACGTCACGATCGACTGGTTGCGGAAAAAACAGGTCAAGGGCGGCGGTGCCGAATTCAACGAAGAGCTTCAAGTGCGCGGAGTGGAACCGGCCGCCAAGACGGTGCCGAAGGCTGAGCCGGCGCCACATGAGCGGATGGAGCAACGCGAGATCCGGGCCCGGATAGATGCCGCGATTGCGCAGTTGTCGCCGGAACATCGAGCTGTCATTTTAATGAAGGAAACGGAAGATATGCAGTACAACGAAATCGCCGAGGCCCTCGGCTGCTCGATTGGCACTGTCATGTCGCGCCTTTTTTACGCCCGAAAGAAACTACAAACTCTGCTGAGGGATGTGTATGAAAACGTTTGAGGAAAAATGGACCGCCTGGATTGACGGTCAGCTCACGGGCAACGAACTCGCTGAGTTTGAGGCATCGCTTCCCGACAAGGCGGCCGCGGAGGCCGAGAAGCGCGACGCGCTCAAGCTACACACTCTTCTTAAACAGCAGCTCGCGGCAGAGCCGATGAGCAACGCCGATTTTTTCAATCACCAGCTGCGCGAGGCAATCGCGCGCGATGAACGCCCTGTAGCCGCGGGCGCTGACCACGGTCGCGAACGCGCGCCGTGGTGGACGATCGGCCGGCTGATTTCCGTCGGCGCAGGTTCGCTCGCCATTTTTGCCGTTTGCACATTCTTTGTCATCCGCAGCGAGACGAAGCCGGATCAGTCCCAATATTTGTCGCAGATCCTGAACGCGCGGGTTGATCCCGCCGTTAGCCCAAACGCGAGCATCGCGATGTTCGAGACGCAGGAGCAGCGCGTGACGGTGCTTTGGGTCGAGGGGCTGCAAACGTTGCCATCCGAATACGCGGCCAAATAACACGATGCGGACCCGCGTCCTCCTTCTGCTGATCGGCGCGACCATGGCGCTGCACCCCGCGGAAGCGGCGCAGAGCGTCTGGAGCGGGCTCGTCATCGCCAACAATGTCGAGCAGCCTCAGGCAGCTCCCGCGCAGCTCTCCACCATCGAGGAGACGCTCAAGGACACGTTCGGCTACAACCAGTTCACAATCATCGGCGAGTCGCAGAAGACGCTGAAAACGGGTGACGAGGACTGGCTCGCTTCGAGCAAGTATTTTTCGCTTCACGTCGATTCGAAAGGCACCACGCCCGCCGGTTACCTGCTCGACCTCAAGCTCTATAAAGAGAAGGAGCTGCTGCTCGAGACTGAGGCGAAATTGAGCAAGCGCAGCCCGCTTGTGATTAAAGGCCCATTAGTCGGCGACGGACAGTTGCTCCTCGTCCTGGTCGTGCAGTAGTCGGGACGGACGACCAGCGCCAGCCCGCCGGGGCGGGTGTTGCTTCCAATCGCATCGACAGCACCGGCGCCCGTTCCTGCAGGTGCAAACAGGCATGATCGTTGTTAAGTCTGCGCCATGCGCATTTCGCTCCTGATTTTATTCATCGCGCTCACGACGGCGCGAGCCGAGAAGCCATTCGAGTTCAACAGCACGCCGGGCAAGCTGCCGAAATCTGTTGTTCCGCAGGAATACGCGATCCGCGTCGTGCCGGATATCAATCAAATGAGCTGCACAGGATCAGAGACGGTGAAGCTCGATGTGCGCACGCCTGTGCACGACCTGGTGCTCAATGCGGTGGAGATGCAGCTCTCCGATGTAACGATCGATCATCAGCCGCTTAGGACCGAGGCGAACGAGAAAGAGCAAACTGTTACGCTGCGCGCGGAGGCGGAGATCCCGGCCGGTCCGCACACACTCGTGCTGAATTTCGCGGGGAAGATTAACGACCGCGGTGCCGGCCTTTACATTGCCAAGTACCAGGAGCAAGGCACCGGCGCAAAGAAAACGATGCTCGGCACGCAGTTCGAAGCGTCGGATGCCCGGCGGTTTTTCCCCTGCTGGGATGAGCCGAGTTTCCGCGCCCGCTTTCAACTCACCGCCGTTGTCCCGGAGAACTGGATCGCAGTCTCGAATATGCCGGTCGAGAGCGAAACGAAAAACGGCGGCACGAAAGAGGTGCGGTTCGGAACGACACCGCCGATGTCGAGCTATCTGAACGTCTTCGTTGCGGGTGAACTGGAGCGAATCGAAGCGAAGAGCGGCACGACGAATATCGGCGTGGTCACGACCAAGGGTAAATCGGAGATGGGCCGCTACGCTTTGCAAACGACGGCGCAAATCCTTCAGTACTACAACGATTACTTCGGCGTCCCCTACCCTCTGCCGAAGCTCGACCAGATCGCGCTCCCCGGGGGTTTTGGCGGTGCGATGGAGAACTGGGGCGGGATCACCTATTACGAGTCAGTTCTGCTCTTCGATCCGAAAAACTCATCGAGCGAAACAAAGCAGAACATCTATGCCGTTATCGCACACGAGATGGCGCACCAATGGTTTGGCGACCTGGTCACGACGGCGTGGTGGGATAATCTCTGGCTAAACGAAGGCTTCGCCTCGTGGATGGGGAGCAAGTGCACGGCAAAATTTAATCCGCGATGGGAAGTCTGGGATAAACGGAGGATCTCGCGCGACCCGACACGCCGCTACGGCACGCCGAAAGAGACGGCAATGCAGGGCGATGCCCGCGCGACCACGCATCCGATTCAGCAACCGGTCAATAACGAAGCCGAAGCAAACAGCGCCTTCGACGACATCACTTATAACAAAGGGCAATCGTTCCTCCGGATGCTCGAGAGTTTTCTGGGCGAAAACGTCTTTCGCGATGGAATCCGTCGCTACATCGCCGCGCACAAATATTCGAATTCCACCACTGCCGACTTGTGGAACGCCCTGGGCGAAGCATCGGGCAAACCGGTGATCGAAATCGCGGCTGCATGGACGGAGCAGCCCGGATTTCCAATTATCAATGCGCGACGCGAGCCGTCAGGCAAGGTCGTTCTGAATCAGGAACGCTTCGCAGTTCACTCGGCTAACCTCCCGCCGCTGGAGTGGAAGATTCCGCTCACCTATTCGTCGGTTGGTAATCCGAAGCCTGTGCCCGTCCTCATGACGGCAAAGGAGATGGAACTGCCGAACCTGCCGCCGAACCGTGCCGTGAAGCTGAATGTCGCCGGCACCGGAAATTATCGGGTCGAGTACGACCAGCCGATGTGGACGGCGATCCTGCAACAAGTGCCGCGGTTCAGTGCGCCGGATCGCGTGAATCTGCTCGGCGACGCGTGGGCACTCGTGGAAGCGAATCGCGCTCCGCTCTCCTTTTATCTCGATCTCGTGCACCGGATCGGCCCGACGACCGTCGCCGCCGAGAGCGAACAGATCGTCAACACGTTCGATTTCATTAACCGGCTCCTCGCCGGCGATTCAAAACGCGAAGAGTTCCAGAAATATGCGCGCTCGGTTTTACGCCCCGCCTTTGATCAGCTCAGCTGGCAGCCGAAGGCCAGCGAGTTTCAGCCGACAGCCCGCTTGCGCGCGACGCTGATTACGATTCTCGGCGATCTGAACGACACCGACATCATTGCCGGCTGCCGTGAACGTTTCGCGAAGTTCCTGAACGATCGCGCGTCGCTCCCGCCCGATTTGCGCCCTGCAGTCTTCGCTGTCGTCGGTCGTTACGCGGATGCCTCGACCTGGGACAAACTCCACGAGCTTGGATTGCAAACGACGAGCATCGAAGAAAAGGGTAACTTCTACGCCGCGCTCGCCCGGTCGATTGATCCGACGCTCGATCAGAAGGCGTTGCAGATCGCCCTCTCGGACGAACTGCCGACGAGCCGCGCCCTGTCTGTGGTGCCCAGCGTCGCACGAGAGAGCGAGCACGCGGATGTAGCGTGGGATTTCGCGAAAGCGCACATGAAGGAGCTGCTGGCCAAGACAGACGCGCTCGCCGCGAACAGCTACGCACCCGGGCTGTTTACATTTTTCTCGGATGAGTCGCGCATCGGCGAACTCGACAATTATGCGAACTCAAATCTCCCGCCGACCGCCACAAAGGACGTAGACAAAGCGAAGGACGAGCTCGGCTTCCGCGCAGAATTGAAGGCGCGACTGCTTGCCCAAATCCCGCAAGCGTTCTCGGCCCAAACGAAACTGCGTTAACCCTGCTCGACCGAAGGCGCGACCGGCGCGGTTTGGCCATACCGGCCTTCGCGCTCCAGCCGGATGAGCAACTTCGCCTCCTGCCAGCCCGCGATTGCGCGACTCACGAGGAAGAACGCCATCACGACGATCCAAATGGATTGATACACGGCGAATGCAACCGCCGCGAGTACGACGCCACCGACCAACCCAAGCACACTCGCGATCTGCAGGCTGCGAATTTCGCCAAGGGGAAACCACAGTAGTGCACGCAGGATCTGCCCACCATCGAGCGGGTAGACCGGCAGCATGTTAAAAACGAGCAACACAACATTGATGCCTGCGAGGTTGCGGAGGAACCGATAAGTGTCGGGATCTGTGACAAAGAGGTAGCGGTTGTTCGCAAAGGCGAGGAGCAACGCGAATACCGGGACGAGCGCGAGGTTCACCAGCGGTCCGGCGGCCAGGCTCCAGAGAATCGCTCCCGGCCGGCGGGGCGGCTGCACAAAGGCAATGCCCCCGAGCGGCCAAAGCACGATACGATCAGCGATCCCGCCCGTGGAGCGACAGGCAAGTGCGTGCCCGAATTCGTGCATCAACACCATCGCGAACAAGCCGACGTATTCGAAGAGCGCCCACTGCGGCTTGCTGTAGAGATGAAGCCGCGCCTGCACTTGATACGCGGCGACCAGGAACCAGCTGAAATGCAGGTAGACCTGGATTC
The DNA here is from genome assembly GCA_045809925.1 of Chthoniobacterales bacterium. GTDB lineage: Bacteria > Verrucomicrobiota > Verrucomicrobiia > Chthoniobacterales > UBA10450 > CADDYX01. Next base: position 327 of record JBJMWX010000140.1, on the reverse strand, counting down.
CTGCGAACCGAAACAGCCGGATGCCGGCGTTGCCCATGTGTAAATCGCTGGCGGCCAGCGCGTGCGGCCGCTACAGCTTCACCTCTTCCGTAGCCGAGGGCTGCAGGAGCAGACGCATCGGGATCATCGACGACTCGTAGAACCCGAAGCGGCGGAAGAGCTCTTGGGATTGAATCTCTGGTCGGTCGGTCAAGAGCGTGATACGGAGAAAATTCTTCTGTTTCGCGAAGTCGATCGCGTATTGCAGCAACATCGAGCCGTAGCCGTGCCCGCGGAATTCCTTGTGAATGACGAGGTCTTCGAGAACGACGACGAATCCGCCTTCTG
>JBJMWX010000139.1:0-11748 GCA_045809925.1 Chthoniobacterales bacterium | reverse complement strand
TGTCCGCGGGTCATGAAAACCAGCTCGGTGTGAATTCAAACTACGTCAGGCTCAACTACATCCGACACACCGCGACGTGGAATATTTTCCTGCACACGCTTCTGTCGACCGAGTTCTTTTACGAAGACGCGGATGATTCCGGCGGTTTCGGGCCTTTCCCCCGATCGACTAATCCATTCCTCAATCCATTCGCCCCCGAGCACATTCATCGGTATGGCGGCGCGTTCACCGTCGGCTATCAGCTGACGCCGCACGTAACGCTCGGACTTCGCTATCAATACACGCAGAAGGATTCGGATTTGCCGCTGCGCGATTACACCCAGAACCGCGTCGCGATCGACGGCACGTATAGCTTCTAAAGCACGCTCAGGGAGATACCGGGACACTAATGAACAATTCGCGCTTCCTGGTCCTCCTTCTTCTTCTCACTGCGATTACGCTCCCGCTGCGCGCAGAGGACACGTCCAGCCCCGTGCCCGGGCTTCCTCCGAAGGCTGCACCGGTGGATCTGCCGACGACCAGCACCGTCATGCGCACCAACTCGATGTCGGTGCTCGACGACAGGAAGCGCCTCGGGCCGAACGATTATATCAGCTTCCGGGTCGTTGAAGACCGCGACAACGAATCACAACATCTCCGCGTCAATGATAACGGCGAGCTTGAAGTCCCTTATGCCGGGTTAGTTCCTGCCGCGGGCCGCACGTGCAGGGAAGTGGCCTATGCAGTAAAAGCGGCGCTAGAGCGAGAGTACTATTACCACGCGACCGTCATCATCGCGGTCGACCACGTCAGTGAGAAATCGCGCGGCAAGGTTTACGTCTACGGCTCTGTCAAAGGCCAGGGACCGCAGGAGATCCCGGCCGACGAAACTTATACCGTGAGCAAGGCGATCATCCGCGCCGGCGGATTTGGAGATTTTGCAAACAAGCGCAAGGTCAAGCTCACCCGCAAGGACGGGAAGAGCTTCATCATCGACCTGAAGCGCGTTATCGAGGAAGGACGCACGGACGAGGATCTCGTCCTTCAACCGGACGATCAGATCAACGTGCCACAGCGTCTGATCAACATGTAATTTTATGCAGCCCGCCGCGCCTTCTCTCGACCGCTCTGTTCCGACGCCCTGGAGCACCGCCTTCATTACGCGTCTCCATCGCTACAAATCACTTCTCGTCCGCCGCTGGTGGATTCCGGTCCTGACGATCTGCCTCGGCCTTTTTGTTCAGGCCTGGCTTATTTACCAGACGCCGCCCTCCTTCCTTTCGATGAGCAAGATGATGCTCGCCGGAAAGCTGAACATCAGCCAGAACGCGGTCTACAGCGAAGACACGGTTAACTTCTACGGCACGCAGATCCAGTTGATGCAGAGCCAGGAAGTCCGTCGCGAAGCCGAAGCGCTGGTGCGTTCGACGCACCCCGAGATGCAGCCGGTCAAGGTCGACATCACCGTGACGCAGAAACCGCGCACCTCCATCTTTGATCTCCAGGCCATCGGCAGCACACCTGATTATACTCAGGCTTATCTCAACGCCGTCATGCAGAAGTATCTCGATTTCAAAAAAGGGATGCGCCAGGAGCAGGGGAGTAACGTCACGACCGCGATCACCGAGCAATTGATCCAGACGGAGAAAGACCTCCGCGCCGGCGAAGACGAGATGATCGACTTTCAGAAACAGAACAGCATCGCGTCGATCCAGGAGGAGGGAAACAGCGCCGCCCAATACCTCGTCAAGCTAAACCGCGATTACGCCGCCTTAAAAACGGAGTACGACCTGATCGAAAAACTTGATCTCGATCAGAATCTTGATCGCAGCACGGCGGCAATGAAGACTGAGACGGCGACTGCCGACAAGGACGGAAACAACAATAGCAGTGCGGATCAGCAGCAGTTAATGCCGTTCTCCGACGTCGGACCGGAAGGCGAGTACCTGAAGGCGAAACAGGCGGTTCAATTGCTGAAAGCCGAGCGCGACATGCTTTCGAAAGATCTGCGTCCCCGGCACCCGAAGATCATCAAGCTCAATGACGAGATCGCGAAGCAGGAGAAACTAATCGAGCTTTATCGCTCCGACGCGATCGAAAAGCTGCAGACGCGGCGTGTTTCCATCGGAAAGCAGATGGAGAACCTCAAGACGAACATTGACGAGTGGCAGAAGAAGGCGCTCGACATGAGTGAGCGGCTCGCGCAATTCAACCGCATCAAAGGTAAGGTCGATCGTCTGAAGACGCTTTATGACCGTCTGACCGCAAGCCTGAAGGATGTGAACGTTTCCCAAAGCGTCGATAACGGTGACCAGATCGCCATTATGGAGGCCGCTTCCGCTCCCGCCTCAGTCCGGCCCGGCTTGATCAAGAGCCTCCTCATCGGCCTCGGCTGTGGGCTTGTCGCAGGCATCGCCGTTCTCCTCCTGCTCGACCGTATCGACGATCGCATGGCATCGTTTAGTGAGTTCCAGAACCAGTTCAGCGAAAATGTGCTCGGCCAGATCCCCAAGGAGAAAACAAAGGGCCGCGTCGAATTGCTTCAGCCCGAAGATCAGAGACACATCTTTGCCGAATCGTATCGCAACATCCGCTCGTCGATCTTCTTCATGCCTTACGACGGGCCTAGACCAAAGACGTTGCTGGTCACGAGCTCAGTGCCGAATGAGGGCAAATCGACAATTTCAGCGAACCTCGCGGTCACGATGGCGCTTTCGGGAGCGCGCACGCTCTTGATCGATGGTGATCTGCGCCGCGGGGCGCTGCGGGACATGTTCCGCTCCTCATCCAAGATCGGCTTCTCCGAGGTCCTGCAGCAGGAGGTGAACTGGCGCGAAGTGGTCGTTTCCACTCACTATCCGAACCTCCATCTGTTGCCTCGTGGTAAGACGCTCGGCCAACCCAGCGAGCACCTCCTGCGCGAAAGCACAGATGCTTTGCTCCGCGAGCTCTACCAGAACTTCGATTACATCATCATCGACAGCTCGCCGGTCTTGGCGGCCGACGATACGACAAGTCTCGCCCCCAAAATCGATGCCACGCTTTTCGTGGTTCGGCTCTCTTACACTTCCGCCCGCCTGACCCGTAAGTCGCTCGAGTTGCTCTACAACCGTCAGGTTAATGTCCCCGGCGTGATTCTGAACTACGTCGACACATCGTTGCCCGAGTACTACTACTACCAGTATTCCGAGTACTACACGACACCGACGCCGCAGGTGGAAGAGCACGACAGTTTTGCTGCCGCTCCGCGCCAGCCGAAACAACTTCACTCGTAATCGCCCGCTGCCGCTTGCGCCGCGCTCTCGGTGTCGACGTTTACCAGCTGACGCCGCCGGCAGGGTTGGTCTGCGATCGCAAAACGGGTGACGATGGCGTTTTTCGGTCCCATCTCACTGCCGCTCCTCAACGAAGCCAACGCGCCGCTCATTCGGTGGGCGCTCGGCCGCGCCCGCGCACTGGGGCGTTACGCGCTCGTCCAGGCGCTCGTCCAGCTGATCGCATTCCTGAGCGGCATCCTGCTCATCCGGCATCTCGATCAGCGAGACTACGCCTATTTCACAATCGCGAATACGATGCAAGGCACGCTCAACTTGCTTGCTGACATGGGCATCAGTGTTGGCGTCGTTTCGATCGGAGGACGTGTCTGGCAGGACCGGCGACGCTTCGGTGAGCTTGTCAATACCGCGCTCGCTTTGCGCCGCAAACTCGGTGCGGCCGCAATTCTCGTCGTGACCCCGTTTCTTTACTTACTGCTCAAAAGAAACGGAGCTCCCCTTGGCTATGCAGCGTTCCTGATCGCACTGGTTGTTGCCGGTCTGCTCGCCCAACTTGCTATCGGCGTCCTCGCGGTCGTGCCACGGCTGCGCTCGGATTTGGGCCGCATCCAGTTGATCGATCTCGTTGCTGCCGTCGCCCGGCTAGGCGCAATCGTGCTCCTGCTTTTCTTCCTCTTGAACGGAGCTGTTGCCGTCGCGGTCGGCTCGGCTGCGCTACTGCTCCAGTACGTGATGTTAAGGCGCTACGTAAATGCCGTCATCGATTCAGACGCGCCGCAGAATCCCGATGATGCCCATGCGATGCGCGGCTTTGTTCGGAGCCAGGCTGCCAACGCGATCTTCTACTGCCTGCAGGGCCAGATCACCGTGTTCCTGATCAGCATTTTCGCGCACCGCGTCGCGGCGGTTGCCGAAGTCGGCGCGCTTGGACGTCTCGCCATGATCTTCGCCGTTTTGACAAATCTGCTCACCAATATTTTCGCGCCGGCTTTTGCACGTTGTCAGAGCCCACGCCGTCTCCGATGGCAATTCGCCGGCACAGTTGGCGCGGTCGCTGCCTTCTGCGCAGCGATTATTGCGGCAGCCGCGCTCTTTCCGGACAAATTCCTTCTCGTCCTCGGCGGTAAATACAGCCACCTCGACCGCGAGCTTCTTCTCATGATCGGTGGTGCCGTGATTAACGCGCTGGTCGGCACACTGTGGTCTTTGAACGCGGCAAGGGCGTGGGTCGCCGGTGCGTGGCTCTACGTTCCGCTGACGATCGCCACGCAGGTTTGCCTCATTCCATTCACCGATTTCTCCTCGGTCCGGGGGGTGCTGATATTCAACCTCATTTCCGGTCTGCCGAATCTGCTTCTCAATCTCGCCCTCAGTTTCCGGGGTTTTCGAAGCTTGCAACCGCGCGCGGCATGAAGCTTCCGAACTTCGGCTATCATCTCGCCCGAGCCGAGGCGCGTGCCATTCGAACAGCTTACGCTGCCACGCTGTCGGGAGTCTCGCCTGGAACGAAAAGCGCACCACATGCCGTTGACCTCGATCTCTGCTCGTACTCGAGCGAGGCCAGCTTGCGCGAACAAGCAGCATCAATCCGCTCGTTTCTGCGGCACGCCGGACGGCCGCGGAGCTTTACCGTCTACTCGGATGGCACTCATTCGGCTGATTCCCTTAAAGCCTTGCGGGGACTCGATCGATGCGTGCAGGTGGCGGCCGTTCCGCGGCCGGAAGTTCAAGGCGCAACAGCGTCGATGTGCTCCTACTGGCAGACCGATCCTACTGGCCGACAGCTTGCATTAATGATGTCGCTGCCGGTCGAGCGACCCACGTTGTACGTCGATTCCGATGTTCTTTTCTTCGCCGGGGCGAAAAACATCGAGGAGTCGTTGTGCCAGTCGAGCGCGCGAGCGCTCTATCTTTCCGATTGTCAGCTGTCCGCGGATGAACGCCTGTTTCACAGCATCGCGGAGCGCGGCGATGCGGTGAATACCGGAATAATCTTTTTCCGTGCACCGCTCGATTGGTCGGTCGCGGTAGAACGCCTGCGCGAACTGCAAGGCAGCCCGACATTCTTTACCAACCAGACGCTGACTCATCTGGTCATGCACGCGAACAACGCCGCGCCGCTCGACCCGCGGAAGTTCGTTCTACAGCTCGACGATCAGTTTATATATCGCGATCTGCACGCGCGTCCCGAGATTATCGCACGGCACTACGTCAATCCGGTCCGCCACAAGTTTTGGACAGCCTTGCTCTAATGACCGGTCATTCTGCACCGCCCAATCCCGAGCGAATTCTACTGGTGATTAATCTGCCGTGGGATGCACGACTGGGCGCTTCTCGTGTTTTTATCGAATTGGCCAGGCAATGGCGTGCGGTGGGACATCAGGTCGAGCATTTCAGCCTGACGGAAGCGTTTGGGACTGGCGACGCCGCGGGTGTTCGACTAGCCTGGAGGCAAGCGCTCTTCACCTGGAAAGCTGCGCGTTTCGTGCGGCGAAATGCGGCCCGTTTCGACATCATTGACGCGCTCGTCAGCGCGTTACCTGCGACGAAACGCCGCTTGAAGTTTCGGGGCCTCCTGGTCGCACGCTCGGTTGGCCTGCCCAGATTCTATCATGAGTTCGACAAGAGCATCCCGGAACGGTGGCCGCGCGTGCGCCGCGGGAGCATTGCAGGGCGGCTCTTTTATCCAATTGGACGCGCCTGGCTTCTCGGCGCGGCGAAGCGATCGCTGAAAAATGCTGACTTGATCAACGTGCCGAACTCGGATGAAGCACGCTGGCTGCGAGAAAACGGTGTAGCCGATGCCCGGCTGATCACGCAACCGTATGGGCTAACCGACGATCAGCAGCACGCGTTGACCGAAAATGCCGCGCGCGCCCGGCAGCGTCTTGAGGAACAACGCGTCTGCTTCATCGGCATGTGGAGCTCGCGCAAAGGGGCTCACGACTGGCCGACGATTCTGCGCGGCGTTCGCGCTCGACTGCCAAACGTCCGCTTCCGTTTTCTCGGCACAATGGTACCGCCCGAGCGGGTCCTGAGCGATCTGGAGCTTCAAGGCGACAGAAGCGTTGAGGTGGTCTGCGATTTCGAACCGGCCAATCTTCCGCGACTGCTCGCCGACTGCACGGTTGGTGCGTTTCCCAGCTATGTTGAAGGCTTCGGATTGGCTGTCCTCGAGCAACTGGCCAGCGGCCTGCCGACCGCCGCCTACAATATCCCTGGCCCGCGCGACCTGCTCAGCAAAAACCTCGAGCAACTGCTCGTCACGGCCGGTGATGTCGAGGCGTTCACTGCCGCACTGATCCGTCTCCTCGAGGCGCAATCCGATCGATACGCGCAGCTGGTGAACGCTAGTTGCGCGGCAGCGGCGGGTTTCTTGTGGCGTGACATTGCTGCAGCGACATTGATCGAGTACCAGCGCCGCGCCCCTCGTCCGGCCTGCGACGGAATAGTGTTCCTTCAACCATTTGGGTTGGCGTCGGCTGGCGGAGGTGCCCGAATCTTGCGCGCCTTGTTACAGGGCGCTCCAATGCCATGGCACAGCGTCTGTTCGTCGCCGCATGCGCCGCCTAAAGCGCCGCGCGAGACGCATCTGCCGACGAGACCCGGCTGGGGCAGAATTGAATTCACTCGACTCGCGTTTCTGCCGAACTTGACTACCCCGTTGTTTGCCAGGCGGTTCCGTCGTCGGTTGCGGCATTTTTGCCTCGCCACTCGGGCGCGGGCCATTCATGCCATTCCACATTGGGGAACCGAGTTCGTGAGCGCCCAGGAAATTGCGCGCGACCTCGGGATTCCATTTTTCCTGCAGGTGCACGACGATTTTGAGTACAGCTCGCGTGGGCACACCAAACCAGAAGCCGGCCGTAAAGCGATGGCGGCCGCGTGGCAGCAGGCCGATCTCCGGTTTGTTATCGGCAAGCGGCTCGGAGATGAATACTGCCGCCGCTATGGTACCGCTCCATATCACGTCGTGAGCGACGGACTGGCAACGATAGTGGCCGCGCCGTCGCACTTAACAGCCGGCCGGCTGCGAGTCTATTTCATGGGTCTGTTTCATCTCGAGTACGAAACCAATCTGCGAGTTTTGATCGAAGCTCTCCGCGACCTGCGGGCGCAACGCTCTGACGCGACGATTTCCTTAACTCTCCGCTGCGGATCCGTTCGCGCGCCCATCCGCGATCTTGCGCCCGATCTGCTGAGCATAAAGCCGTTCGGTAGTGAAGAGGATGTTCAGCGCGACCTCGCGGAAGCTGATCTGCTCTATTTGCCGCTCCCCTTCGAGGGAGCGTCTGCGCCGCTAGCTCGTTTCAGCGTTTCCACAAAAATGATCACCTATCTCGGCAGCGGCATCCCGATCTTGTACCATGGCCCGGCACAATCTTCGGTGCATGATCTACTCGCCACACACGAGGCGGCTCTCTGCGTCACATCGCTCGATGCGTCAGGGCTGCTGATGGAATTGGATCAACTTCTACGCGAGCCAGTCGGAGCCGAACAGCGGGTTCGCAATGCGCTTGACCTGGCGCGACATTCGTTTCGACTGGAAGACCAGCAGGAGATATTTTGGGGTCGAATTAACGAGCGCTTGTCTCCGACCGAAGCCACTTCCCGTCCAAGGCCCCTCGTCAACGCGTGAGCAGATCGCCGCTGGTGCGCCGCATCCTTTTCGATGGCCTCCTGTTCTTGTGTAACCGGATCGTCGGCCGAATTCCGAGCCACACGCTTCGTCTGGCTTTCTATGGCGGAGTAATGCGTTTCGCTATCGGAGACAAGGCGTCAATCTTCAGCGGTGCGCATTTCACAAACCGCGGGAGCTTTGCTGTAGGCGATCATACGACAATTAACGAGGACTGCCGTCTCGATAATCGCGGCGGCCTAACCATCGGCAGTCACGTCTCAATCTCTCCTCAAGTCTGCATCTTGACCGCGGATCATGATCCGCAGGACCCGCAATTTCGCGGGCGGGAGCGTGCAGTCAGGATAGAGGACTACGTTTTTGTTGGGACCCGCGCGATGATTTTACCCGGCGTGACGCTTGGCCGGGGCGCGGTGGTTGCGGCAGCGGCCGTCGTGACGCATGACGTCGAACCGCTCAGCATTGTGGCTGGTTCGCCGGCGCGCGAGATTCGCAAACGAAATCCCGATCTGGCCTACGACGTCGGCTATCGTCGGCTATTCGCCTGAGGAATGGCGACGCGGCAGATCGCAATCTTGGTGCCGCAAGTTCCCAGCGGCGGCGAAGGAGTGGGAGATCATGCTCTGAACGTCGCGCGGACATTGCGCGCAAGCCACGACATCAACTCGGTATTTGTGCCTTTTCACCCGGCCAATCTCCGCCAGATAGAGGGTTTTGAAATTCTGCGAATTGAGGAGAACTCCGTCGCCGAGATCGGTGCGTGCTGTGACGGCATGCTCCTTCACTACGTCAACTACGCATATCAGCGCCGAGGCGTGCCGTTTAGGTTGCGTAACCTCGCCCGGTCGTTGCGTCCACTCCTCCGCGGCCGTTGGGTGACGATGTTCCACGAGCTTTACGCCTCGGGTCCGCCGTGGAAAAGCGCATTCTGGTTGCGTCCGTGGCAAGTCAGTATTGCGCGGAGCTTCATCGAGCTATCGGATGTCTGTTTTGTGAGCAACCTCGCGATAGAACGTGAGATTCATCGTCACGATGCCGGCAAGGCAGTGCGCTTAGTGCCGGTCATGTCGAACTTCGGCGAACCGCAAGTCACGGGGTTCGACCGCTCGCCGCATCAATGGACGGTTTGCGGTGGCTCTGCCTTGCTCGCTCGCTCGCTCGATTCATTGACACGTTGTATTCAGCTAATTCCCAAGTGGTGCGCACCGGAGCGGCTGAACGTGATCGGCGGACACGACACACCGGCGCTGCGGCGTGCGCTCGATGCCTTGCAGACGAGTGAGCCACACCTCACCGTACATCGCTTTCCCGACCTGACCGTCCCTCAGGCTTCGGCCCTCCTTCTTGAGAACGGCTTTGCCTGGATCGATTACTTCGGAAGCGGACGCGTGTGGCCAGGAATGATCTTCAAATCGAGTTCGTTTGCGGCCTGCTGCGCGCACGGGATCATCCCCGTCTTCTCGCATTCTGAGAACGATTTAGGAGTAGATAGCGATCTGTTGCCCGGGCCATTTTGCATCAAACAGGGAAAGATAGAGTTGCCGGATCGTGGTGAACTCCCCACCGTTCGCCGTCAGATTTATCGCTGGTACCAACGTCACGCCTCGGCCGCCGTGACGGCTGCGGCTTACGCGGAAGCGCTGTCGTGATCCGGTTCGACGACCTGACGCTTGCGACCACAGTGCACAACAATGCGGTCATGTCGGCCGGAATGCTGCACTCCTGCGTCCACCAAGTTGGATCTGTCGCGCAAATCGTCGTGGTAGACGATGCCTCGGCGACGCCGTTCGTTCCGCCGCACCTGGATGACATTCCGATCCGCGTTCTGCGCAACGAAACCGCCCTGGGATTCTGCAAGGCGTCCGACCGTGCGCTCCGCGAAGTGCAAACACGATACGCCCTCCTCGTTGATGCCGATGTGCTCTTTCAGCCCGGCGACTTTGCCGGCGGCTATCGCGAGTTCCAGAAGGGGAACTGGGCATGGGTGAATTTTCGCCAGATTAGTTTTTCTGGCACGCCGCAGAACTCGTTTGAACAGCCTTTGATGCCACCGTGGGTTTTCGCGGCGGGCAATCAGATCTTCTCGCTCTGGGAAAAACTTCACCGTGTCCCCGTGGAAGCGCCTCCCGGTTGCCGAATTGTCGAGGCGCAGGCAGTGCATTCCAGTTGTACGCTCGTCGATCTCGAAGCATTCCGCGCCATCGGCGGCTTTGATCCGTGGTATGCGCAATGCCAGTCGGACATCGAGATCAGCCTGCGTTTTCGCGCGCGCGGGTTTCGCGTTGGCGTCGATCTTGGTTACGAAGTGAAACACGAGGGCGCCGGTGGAAAGAGCGGTAGTCCGGCGCGCGTGCTCGACCTTTATCGCGCACGGGTTCATCTCTACGAGCGAGCGTTCCCGGTCAGCCGTTTCTATTTGCGACCGCTCCTATTCGTTCGCCACGCGCTCGAGCTCGCCTGGTTTGCCATGCTCGCGCCGTTCGGCGGAAATTCAGCGCGATTGCAAAATCGCGTGCAGATGCTGAAGGGAGCGTTAAGCGGCTATCAATAATCCACCACCACCGCCGATCTCGCCGCTCGAGGAGCGGCTCGATGCCATCGTGCGCGTATTTACATCGCGTAGGATCGAGGGACCGGTGCCGCAATGGATCCTGCCGCCGGCAAGCTGCGAGTTCCTCGCTGAAATAGCGCGCATTCTTCCTGCCGGCAGCACTGGATTCGAATTCGGTTCGGGACGCTCGACGCACGTACTGCGGCACAATCTGAGTGGCGTCACGAGCGTGGAAGATTCGCGCGATTGGCTGGAGAAAACGGAAACGCTGCCCGGCCACATCTCAAGGCGCCCGGCAGACCATCCGGTCGTTGTTCCTCTCACCCGATGCTGGAACCGGCTGCGGCTGATTCAGTCGTTCCATCTCGAAGCGCATGCCGCTTTCCTCCAGCATTTGAAAACGGCGCGGCTCATCCTTGTCGATAGTCCTCCAAATCCCGCCAAGCGCGAGCACGCGCTATACATCGCACTCCGGCATGCGCCCGCTGGCGCCATTATCGTGATCGACGATCTGGAAGTGGGCGCGACGGCCAGATTCGCCGAGCGACTTGCGCGTCAGAACGCCGTTGCCTTCCGGTTCTGGGCCCTGAACATCGATCATCGTCTCGGTGTTTTTCTCAAACGGGATCGTAGCGGGCGCATTCGGTCGTGTCCGAGCGCACGAGAGTTTATCGGCACATGGCTGCGTGCCTGATCCGCTCAATCGTCGATTTTCGAATATGAAGATCCTGATCAGCTCGCATCACTTTCTTCCAAGCCTGGGCGGGATTGAGACGGTTACGAATCTGCTCGCTAGTGACTTCGTGCGGCGCGGCCACGAAGTCCGCGTCGTCACGCAAACCCCTGGGAACGGAAGCTTCGCTTTCGAAGTGGTGCGTCGCCCAAACCCAGGTCAATTAGTCGCCGCGGTACGCTGGTCTGAAGTATTCTGGCAGAACAATATTTCACTTCGCACGATTTGGCCGCTCCTGTTTATCCGCCGGCCTTTGTTTATCACTCAGCAGACCTGGATTGCGTCGCCCGATGGGCGGAGTCATTGGTCGCACGCCTTAAAGCGGGTTGTCCTGCGCTGCGTCCGCTCGTTCGCGATCAGCCGCGCGGTCGCAGAAACGATGCCGACGCCTTCAGCCGTCATAGGCAATCCGTACGATGAAACAGTATTCAAGGTCGTTCCTGGCACCGCGCGAAATAGCGACCTGATCTTTGTCGGCCGTCTCGTCTCGGACAAAGGCGCCGATCTGTTCCTCGACGCGCTTGTGCACTTGCGAAATTCCGGTCTGCGTCCCAGCGCGACCATCGTTGGC
>JBJMWX010000138.1:0-24199 GCA_045809925.1 Chthoniobacterales bacterium | reverse complement strand
CGTTGCCACTTCAGCCGGAATACGCGACATACAGGGCCGCAGCGGCCGCCGGCCGCGCAGCGAAAACGGGCTGTGGCTCAGCTTGGTGGGGCGGTTCGTTCGGGACGTAGAGGCCGCGGGTTCGAATCCCGCCAGCCCGATTTCAGCTCTCGCTCCTCATACGTCGTGCTCGATTCCGAGTGCGATTGCGAGTAGGAGCACGGGATTGGATCAGGCCGTCCTCACTACGATCGCACTTTCGGGTTTCGCTGTGGCATTCTTCCACGCCGCGATCCCGACTCACTGGCTCCCGTTCGTGCTTGCGGCGCGCGTGCAGAAATGGAGCGGCGCGAAAACGATCGTCGTCACAGCCCTCGCCGGCACCGGGCATGTGCTCGTCACCGCTGCGCTCGGGCTCGCCATCACCGTCTTCGGCGTGGCGATGAGCGAACAACTGCATCAATGGTTCCCGCGCATTGCCGGCGGCGCGCTGCTCCTCTTCGGCGTCTATTACCTGTTGCGACAACTGCGCGGTCGCGGCCACGTCCACTTCGCCTATCCCCACGAACATTTGCACGAGCATCCCGCGGCTCCGGTTGCGCAGGCAACGTCGGACCGCGCCGCCGTCGGCAGTCTGCTCGCTTTTCTCACTTTCTCGCCATGCGAGGGATTCGTCCCGTTTTACGTCTCCGGAATCCGTTACGGGTGGGGCGGATTCGCCGTGCTCACCGGGGTGCTCTCATTCGCGACCGTAGCCGGAATGGTGCTCTTCACTTCACTCAGTATCGTCGGGCTCGGTAAGGTGAAGCTCGGGCTGCTCGAGCGGTACGAGAGCGCGCTGATGGGAGTGCTGCTTTGCGCGGTGGGCGTGCTGATTATGTTTTTTGAACGATGAACATCCAGTCGAAGCAACTTGAGCGCGGCGATCCCGCGCCAGATTTCCGCGCGGTCGCAGTCGGTGGCGAGTACGGAACTGGAAGCGAAGTTTCACTGAAGGAACTACGCGGCACCCCGCTCGTGCTCTACTTTTATCCCAAGGACGACACTCCGGGATGCACAATTCAGGCCTGTGGACTTCGCGACGCCTGGAGCGAGCTCGGCAAGCATGCCAGGATTTTCGGCGTCAGTGTCGATTCCGCGGCGAGTCACAGCAAGTTTATCGGTAAATACAATCTGCCGTTCCCGCTCCTCTCCGATACGGCGAAGGAGATCGTACATGCCTATGGCGTCTGGGTCGAAAAGAGCATGTATGGCCGCAAGTACATGGGCGCGGAGCGGAGCACCTTTGTCATCGGCCGAGACGGACGCATCGCAGCCATCCTCCGCAAAGTGAAGCCCGAAGAACACGTCGACCTCCTGCGTGATGCTGTCCAAGACGCGGTGTAGGGGAACCCGTTAGTTTCCCGAAACGCGAAGCATCGCTAGAGCGCCAGCGGCAGGACCCGCAGCGAAACGGTTTGCAGTTGTGCGCATCCGGTGCTTGGATTGCGCCTCGTCGAAACCGCCATGGGATCTCTGAAGAAACGCCGCAAGGCGAAAATCTCCAAGCACAAGCGCCGCAAGCGCATGAAGGAGAATCGCCACAAGAAGCGTCTGCGCTACAAATCGTAAACGCACCCGGCGGGCTCAGCGCGGTAGCGTGATTGCACCGGTCACGCGACAAGGGTAAATTGCCTGAACGTGTTCCCTCGGAGTGATCGCAGTCGAATTGTGCGCCTCTCCGCATTGCTTCTTGCCGCGCAATTACAGCTCACGCTCGCCGCTGCTCCTGCGCCCAAGACGTCAGGCCCGCGCCGCGGGATTGACGATTCGCTCAACCGGACGCCGGCGGCCGATCTAGGGTTGCGGCCGGAGAACACGCGCAAGGCGGAGGCGCTCGCCGCCTTTGTCGAAGGCGCTCGTCTGGAAGAAAACGCTGAAATAGACAATGCGCTCAACGCGTATCTGAAGGTCCTGACCGTCGATCCGGGTCAATCGGAGCTCGCCGCCCGGGTGGCCACGTTGCTGACCCGGCAGCAGGATTTTCCGCGAGCGGTCGACGTGCTCAAGGATGCGATCAAGGCGAACCCGAAGGAAGCGGCGTCGTATCTTCAGCTCGCCTTTATCTATGCGAAGTATCTGCACAAGAACGACCAGGCGCTGAAGTACGCGAACCAGGCGATCGCAATTGAGCCTAAGAACATTGAGGGCTATCAGCGCCTTTACGAGGTGCAGCTCGCGGCCGGCGATCCACGGAAGGCGCTGCCAGTCCTCGACCACGCAAAAAGCGTTAAGAGCGATGACGCGCAGTTCTGGGCTCACCTCGGCAAACTTTACGCCTCGATCACCCTGAAACCGGATTCGACGCTTGCGCCAGAGGACATGAAGCGGGTGAACGAATTTTTTGAGAAAGCGCTGCAGACAGCCGCGGATAATCCGACCGTCCTCAAAGACGTGGCCGATTACTACGCTGCGTCGCAGCAAATTCAGCAGGCCATCCCGCTCTACCTGCGCGTGCTCGAATTGCAGCCCGACGACTCCAATGCCCGGGAAAAACTAGCGACCGGATTCATCCTGACCAACCAGCGGCCCAAAGCGATCGAGATGCTGCAGGAGATCATCCAGCAGCACCCGGAGAAATATCAGAGCTACGATCTGCTCGCGCAGCTGCTCGATGACGACGCGCGTGCTCTGGTCCGTGCGAAAAAGATTCCCGAAGCGAAGATGGAGTTCGCTAAAGCGGCTGCGAATTACGAGCAGAGCATCCTGATCAATCCCGCGCACGTGACCTCCTATCTGCGGCTTGCCGATCTGCTCATCGGGCCGGTGAGAAATCCTGAGCGCGCGATCAAGGTGCTGACCGACGCGCGCCGGCGCTTTCCCGACGCTCCGGAGTTCACCTATTTTCTCGGACTTGCCCAGCGCGAAGCGAAACATCCGGAGCAGGCGATTGCGACCTTCGAGGAAGCGCTGCACGAAGCCGAAACGAGTTCAGCCGAATTTATCAACGCGCGGTTCTATTTCGATTACGCGGTCGCGGCGGATCAGGCCGGATTTCATGACAAGGCGGCCGATCTGCTCAGGCAGGCGATCGCCATTGATCCGGCGAATTCAGCCGAAGCCTACAACTATCTCGCCTACATGTGGGCCGAGCAGAACGCGCATCTCGATGAAGCCGAGGAAGCGGTGAAACATGCGCTCGATTTCGACCCGAACAACGGGGCGTTTCTCGACACCCTTGGCTGGATTCATTTCCGCAAGGGCAAGTACGAAGATGGTCTGCGCGAGCTCCTTCAGGCCGAGCGCAACATGCAGCAAAGCGACGCGGTCGTGCTCGAGCATATCGGCGATACCTACGCGAAGTTGAACAGGATCCCCCAGGCGCTCGATTACTGGGAGAAAGCACTGACCCTCGATACCGGCAACAAGGCGCTCGCCGGTAAGATCGAAAGCACGAAAACCAAGATCAGCAAGGGGCCTGCCTTAAAGGTCGATCCCGCTCCGTGACGAATTACCCAACCGCCTGGCAGCGCAAGACGATGTGGGCCGCGCTCTCTGCGGTCTTCGTCGTTTTTCTCGTCGCGATCGTGGTGGCCGTGGTTTGGGTGGGAGCAAGCGTGATCGCGTTTCTGCAGCCGATCCTTATTCCGGTCGCGATCGCGGTCATCCTTTCCTATTTGCTTGATCCGGTCGTGACCCGTCTGACCCATCGCGGCTGGAGCAGAACGACTTCCATTCTTACCCTGTTCGCAATTGCGCTGCTCGCGTTGAGTGCGCTGCTCGTCTGGCTCGTGCCGATGATCTCAATGCAAAGCGCCAACGCGGCCAAGGAACTACCCGGCTACACGCAGAAAGCGCGCGATCAAATTGTGGAGGTTCTTTATCGCTACGACCAAAAGTTTGGCGTTCTCAGCCCGGCAAAGGGTCGCAGTTCAGCGACCAGTGGACTGATAAACTGGCTGCTCTCCTCTCCCACCCCGGCGCCGCGAAAAGAACCAGCACCGCCCGAGGCAACACCCGACAGCACTCCGGGCGAAGCAATCGCCAGCACACCGCCGAAAATCACGCTGGCCGAGCGTGAGCGGATTCAGCAATGGGTCCAGAAGCAGGTTCCGAACATCGAGCGCCAGCTGCCTTACCTCTCGCAAAAATTGTGGAACCTGGTCCAGAACAGCATCGGCGGGTTTCTCGGCGCGACCGGATTCCTCCTCAGCCTCGTCATGGTGCCGATCTATCTCTTTTTCCTTCTCAAGGAGCGACCTTCCATCGAGCGCCGCTGGAAGGAGTATCTGCCATTGCGCAACTCGCCCTTGAAAGACGAAGTCGCGGCCGTGCTCATGCAGATTAACAACTACGTCATTGCCTATTTTCGTGGTCAACTCCTTGTCTGCCTGGTCGACGGAATTCTGATCGGCAGTGCCCTTACCATCCTCGGCCTGAATTTCGCGCCTTTGATCGGTTGTCTCGTGGTCGTGCTGACAATGATTCCTTACATCGGAATTGTGCTCTGCTGGATTCCCGCCGTTCTGATTGCCGCTGCGCAATGGGGCGACTGGACTCACCCTCTCATCGTCACCGGCATCTTTTTCATCATCCAGAATCTGGAGGGAATGTTTTACGCGCCGCGTATCGTCGGCAATTCCGTCGGCCTTCACCCGATGACCGTGATCGTTTCGATTTTTGTCTGGGGATTGCTGATAGGCGGTTTGCTCGGCCCGATTCTCGCCGTGCCACTGACGGCTACTATCAAAGTGCTGCTCGCCCGCTATGTCTGGGGCCCGCGATTGCGTGAACGCGTCAAAGAATCCGTCGAGCACGTGCCCGTAGTACGGGAAGCACACGTCGCGACCACGACCTGACCGACCGAGGACATTTCGTGCAGGGGGCGCTGTTCGCGTCCCGGCCGCGACCGGACGCAAACTGCTTCGCCCACAACCCTCGCTACAATGTTGATTCATTCCCACCCGAAAGGTAGGAGACGCTGATGGCAGAGCACGTGAAACGCGTCCGGCGCAAACGGCGCGTGCGCTCAACACGCCGCGCGTGGAAAGTAACGCCCGCGCGTATCGCGATCTTTGTTGCTTCGGCCGCGGTCGGTTTCGGCATTGGATTTCTCGCTTTAACCTACGGGCCACGTGCATTTATCGGCTGGCGCGAGTCGAGACTGTTGAAGCGGGCAAACACAAACCTGCACCAGGGCGATTTCGACGGCGCAGTTGAGGCGGCGCGCAAAGCGCTGCAAATCCGACCCGATTCGCTCACCGCCTTTCACGTCCTGGCCGAAGCGACCGAAAAGGAAAATCGCCCGGAGACAGTCGCCTGGCGCGCGCAGATTGCGCGCCTGCTGCCGGAGCGACTCGACAGCCAGCTGAATCTTGCCTCGGCCGCGCTCCGTTTCGGACAGCTCGATATTGCGCGGAAGGCGCTCGACCGGGTCTCACCCCGCGATCGCGACAGCGCTGCATTTCATGTCGTTGCCGGCTGGCTGGCGCGCGCGCAAGGCAACGACCAGGAGGTCGAGCAACACTTCGCCGCCGCTCTCAAACAGGAGCCGCAAAACGAGCTTTACCAGTTCAATCTCGCCGTGCTGCAGATTCGATCCAAAGACGAGGAAAAAAGTGCGGACGCGCGCCAGACGCTGGAGCGTTTGAGCAAAGTCATCGCCTATCGGCCCGGTGCGCTTCGCGCGTTGTTAAGCGACGCGATTCAGCGCAGCGACCTCGCGCGCGCCGACACTCTCGCCCAGGAGCTGCAGATGAGTCAGCAGGTCACGTTCGCCGATTACCTGCTCTGTCTCGATTTTTATCGCAAGCTCGACCAGAAAAAACTGGCCGCTGTGCTCGAGCGTGTAAAACCGGTGGCAGCGCGCAACTCAGCCGACCTGGCGCTGCTCATGGATTGGATGAATAAGAACGGGTTCGCACCCGAGGTGCTGCGCTGGATGGAGAAGCTGCCCTCGGACGTGACCACAAATCCGCCGCCGGCGATTGCGATCTCCGACGCTTTTGCGGAAGCGAAAAACTGGTCCCGACTAAAACGCTGGACGCGCGCCGGTTCGTGGGGCGAATCGGACTACCTGCGCCTCGCCTACCAGGCCTACGCCTCCCGGCAATCGCGCCAGTCGGCCGCCGATGCGGAATTTGATTCACTCTGGCGTTCGGCCGAACGGCTCGCGGGAGAAAAGCCCGACCGGGAACTGAACCTCGCGCGCCTTGCTACGCGGTGGAACCTGACCTCGGAATCGGAGCAGCTCTGGTCGCGGATCAGCAAGAATTCGCCGTCTCGCCGCGAAGCGCTCGAAGCGTTGTTCCGGATTTATCGCGGCCGAAACGATCTGCAGAATCTCTACCGGACCGCGCAAAAACTGCATGAAAACTCGCCTAATGAAGCGGGCACAGCTGCGACCTACGCGCGACTCGCCTTGTTCGCCGAGCAGAACACGGCCGAAGGCCATCGGGTCGCACGCGATGCCTACGATCGCGCAGGCGACGACGTGAACGTCGCGGTGACCTACGCGTTTTCGCTCTACGGTCTCGGCCGCACCGCGGAAGGAATTCAGATTCTGCAAAAGCTTCCGCCGGACGTGTTGCGCGACCCGCACGCTGCGGTTTACACGGCGGTTTTGTTACTCGACGAGAATCGCGCCGGGGAAGCGCAACCATTCGTTGAGGCGGCCAAAGCGGGCGAGATCTATCCGGAAGAAAAGAAGCTGCTTCAGGAAGCGATGATGAAAGCCGCCGCGCCACCATCACAGTCGCCGTCCCCGAGTGGTGCTGCGAGTCCGACAGCGTCTCCGTCCCCCGCCCCATCGGCATCACCGGCGCGTCGCTAGCGACAGAACCGCGCCACTTACGTCGATAGCAGGGCGCGCTCAACCACGCGGGCGGCCAGGTTCTGCGTTGCGTTATCGAGCGCCGCATTTGCCTGCTTTAAAAGCGGCAGTTCGTGCCGGCTCAACGCCTCGCGCACGTCCGCGGCCGCAGTCGCAATTACCACCTGCTCCGCGGTATCGACGGCATCGGCCACCAGCGCGAGCGCTGAGTCGACCGCAGCGAGCATCTCTTCTGCCTTCAGCCTCGCTTCGGTCCAGGCACGCTCGCCCACGTCTTCAAACGCATGCTCGAGTGAATCAGCGATCATCGCTTCGACCGCTTCATCGGAGACGTCCACCGCGCTCTTGATCGCGACAATCTTCTCTGCGCCGCTCTTCGTATCGCGCGCAAGTACCCGCAGGATGCCGTTGGCGTCGATCTCAAACTGCACGCCGACGCGGGGCATCCCTTTCGGCGCCGGTTCGAACTCGATTTCGAACTCCCCCAGCCGCCAGTTATCGCGCGCCATCTCGCGCTCGCCTTGCAGCACCTTGATTTTCATCAAGCGCTGGTTGTTGACCGCGGTCGTAAACATCTCCCCCGCCTTCGTCGGAATGGTCGAGTTCCGCGGAATAATCACGTTCATCAGCCCGCCGAACGTCTCGATTCCAAGCGAGAGTGGGGTCACGTCCAGCAGCACTACGTTCTGCACCGCGCCCGATAAAATCCCCGCCTGAATGGTTGCACCGATCGCAACGGCTTCGTCCGGGTTTTGCGAAACGTCCGGTTTGCGGCCGAAGACCTCGCCCACCAGCCGTTGCACAATTGGCATCCGCGTCGCACCGCCGACGAGAATCACTTCGTCCAAATCAGAACGCTGCACCTTCGCATCTGCCATCGCGCGAAGACAATGCTGGCGGGTGCGCTCCACGATTGGTCGAGCGATCTCCTCCAGCTCTTCTCGCTTTAGTTCTCGTCGAAAACTTTGTGCGCCGTCGAAGAACAGCACCTCGATCATCGCCCTCTCTTCAAAAGAGAGCCTGTGCTTCGCAGCGACCAGCGCCTCGCGCAGGCGCGCGATGCTTTCCGGCGGTCTCCTCTCGCTGTGGGTTTGCGCGATTTGACCGAGCAATGCTCGATCAATGTCATCGCCGCCCAATTCTGTGTTGCCGTTTGTGGCGAGCACTTCGAAGACGCCGTTGTTCAACTCGAGGATTGAAATGTCGAACGTACCGCCGCCCAGGTCGTAGACCGCAATTCTCGGCCTGGAGGGCGGCGTCGCTGACTCCGTCGCGGGAAAGAGAGAACCCGGCCTATCCAGGCCATAGGCAAGCGCCGCCGCCGTGGGCTCGTTCACGATCCGTTCAACGGTGAATCCTGCGAGCTCCCCGGCTTTCTTGGTCGCGTTGCGCTGTGCATCATTGAAGTACGCCGGCACGGTGATTACCGCCCGTCCCACAGGGCGCCCGAGCGCCCGTTCCGCATCGGCCTTCAGCTTTTGCAAAATGAAGGCTGAGACTTGCTCCGGCGAATAGGTCTGGCCACGAAGCCGCACACCGGCTCCGCTGCCCATGCTGCGCTTGATCGAGGCGACGGTCGCGGCGGGTTCAACGCTGAGCATCCGGACCGCAGGCGCACCGACCAGCGGCTCGCCATTTTCCTGAATGTGAACAACTGACGGCGTCAGCCGGGCGCCATTCGCATCGGCGAGCAGGACTGGAAAGCCTGCTTCCATGACGCCGACCAGCGAATTGGTCGTGCCAAGATCAATCCCGACAATATCATCCACGCGGAAACGTACAGCGTCCTTTCCTCACCTCAAAGTCAGCAGCCGCGGCGCGCTGTGGCTCAGCGGATCGGCCGGTCGTGATGTCTTCGCTCGAAGACTGTCGAAGTGGCCGTCCCGCAATCGGCGAATCCGCTATTCCTTCTGCCCGATTGCCTCAGTCCATGCGTCCACATCGCGCTGCGTCATCGCGCTGCGCGATTCGAGCCGGGCATCACGGAATCCGCGGTCCCGCACATCGGCCAGATACTGAGCACGCGAAAGCAGCGTGCCGCGGCACACACGTTCGTCGACCCGACTCCGCTGATCTTCGGCCGCCCATTGCAGCAGTTCGATCATGGCCGATTCCGGTACGCGTTGTTTTTCCGTCGGGTAGATATAACCAAAGAGCACCAGATGGCTGAGCAGGACGCGCCAGTCCTCGCCAAACCGCCGTAACAGGTGCGACCAATCCAGCTTCTCCGCGCAGCTGTAGATCAGATGAGAAATGTCGGCCCCATCGTAGCGCTCCCGCTCCATGATGTAGCCCTTCATCCACATGATCTCTTCAGGCGCGACCAGCTTCACCGGCAGACCGAGCACTTCATCGTCATGACCGCGCTCGAACCACGAGTCATCTACCTGGCACAAGCCATTCCCGGCACCGAAAATCAGATCGATGCAATCGCCGCCGCAGCGCGCCTTCGCCAGCCAGTGCGGAAAAGTTCTCTCTGCAGCGTAACCCTTCTGTCGAAACGCGTTCAGCGCCGCATCGAGATCGCGTTTGCGGACGAACAAATCGATGTCTTTCGTGTGCCGCTCGATCCCGGTGTAGACCGAGAATGCATATGCGCCGCCGAGCAGAAATGGGACGCCAGCGTCGGCCATGATACGCATGGCATCGCGATAAAACTGCAGCGTCTCGTCCAAAGCGGAATACCCGGAAGCGTCACCATGCATGTAGAATTTAAAACGCGAATGCTGTAGCAACTGCGCGCATCCTCACGTTCGGCTTCTGATTACGGATAGCGAACTTCTGAGCCCGTTCACGTCCGGCGCGCGGGATTCAGCCGTTTCTCAACAGGATGGGAAAACTGCGCATAGCCGCGACCGCCGATATCCACTACGGCAAACATTCGAACGGCAAGTGCAGCCGCCTTTTTGAGGAAGCTTCAAAGGTTGCCGATGTGCTCCTGATCTGCGGCGACGTGACCGATTACGGGCTGGCAGACGAAGCGGAGTTGCTAGCGGGGGACATTCGAGCACACGCGCGATTGCCAATCATCGGCGTCCTCGGCAATCACGACTTCGAATCAGCCCAGGCTGATGCGATCCGCAAAACGCTGGAGGGTGCAGGCGTTACAATGCTGGACGGCGAAGCGACCGAGATCAACGGGATCGGCTTTGCCGGCGTGTGCGGATTCGGCGGCGGCTTTGGACGTCGAATGCTGAATGCCTGGGGTGAACCGCTGATCAAGCATTTCGTCCAGGAGGCGCTCGACCACGCGTTGCGTCTGGAACAGGCGCTGACAAAGCTCGCGTCAGTGGAACGCCGCGTTGTCCTTCTCCATTACGCACCGATTCGCGCGACTGTGCAGGGCGAAGACCCTGAGATTTTCCCGTTCCTAGGGTCGACACGACTCGAAGAGCCGATCAACCGCTTCCGGGTCGACCTCGTCGTTCACGGCCACGCGCACAATGGGACAGCCGATGGCGCAACAGCTACTGGGGTTCCCACCCACAACGTGTCACTTCCGCTTCTCACCAAAGCCGACCCGAACACACCCGGCTTTCGCCTCTTCGAAATGTGATTCGCGCTCCTAACGCCGAGGCGGTGAGCCGCGAGTGATCAAAGGTGGGCGTTACTCTTTGCCCCAGTCGACCTTGCCGGTATCGAGGTTGTAAACCGCGGGAATGACTCGGACTTCCTTCGCGTGGTCCCCCAGTTCGGCTTCCTTGCTGATCCTTGCCGCAACCAGCCGGGCGTTCTCCGCAATCGCGTTGTCCAAGGCATCTCCAGGCTTGTCCTTCGCGCCTTTTACGGCCGGCTGAATGTCGCGGACGAGGGATTGCACGTGACCGGGAGCGGTGTCGCCGGCCATCGCCGCGGTAACCGCACCGCAGCGCTCATGGCCCAGGACAACGACGAGCCGGGCGCCGAGATGCTCCACGGCATATTCGATACTGCCGAGTGCATGGTCATCGACAAAGTTACCTGCTGTGCGAACAACGAAAAGATCGCCAATATTCCCGTCGAATACGAGTTCGGGAGCTGTGCGCGAGTCAGCGCATGCCAGGATAACGGCGAACGGATGTTGCGCCTTGGCCGTTTCTTCGCGTTTGGCACCGTTGGGTTTGCCTTCCGAGACTTTGCTGCTGGAAAACCTCGCGTTGCCCTCCTTCAGCTTGGCGAGTGCCGCGTCCGGACTGACAGACGGCACCGTCTCATCCGAGGCAAAGACCAGGGCGCCCGCGTTGAGAAGTGTGACTAACGTGATGACGCTGGCTCTAAGAGTCGTGCTCATTTTTTTGGGGGGTGCCGCCTTGGGTTTGCGCGCATCGGAACGGAGGCAATCCCTACGCGCCGAACGAGATAAAATCAGCTACGGCAAACGAGGGCCAGCTTTAATTCGAACGGTTTAATGCCACCGCACGAACGTCCAGACGACGAAAGCGGAAATGAATGCCGCGATCGACGTGACCAGTCCGAGGGGACGGGAACGAATCCATCCGCTCAACCCGAGACTGAGCAGGTTCGAATAGATTCCTAGCGCGAAAGAGATGAACAGAATTCGCCGCGCCCACGGCAGGAATTCCGGCGCGGCAAAGCCCTGCGGTGCACCCGGGTTTAGAACCAGACCGACCAGCGTGCCGGCTATAACGGCGATCATAAAGGACGCCGAAGCCACTGCGGCGGCACCCGCGGCCAAGCCAACGTGGCGGCGCGAGCTTTGCGATTGCAGCAGGATCCCGAGAAACGTCGCGGCAAAGCCACCAAGGAACGCGCTGACAGCGGCGAGCTGTTTCCCGATTTCTCCCACAAATTCGGCATCGGTCTGTCCCATATTAATTCCTCACGCGCTATAGCCTTCCGCGACCCCGCGCTTCCACCTGCCTACATATGCTGATCGCCGGGCCTCGGCACCTCGTACCAAAGGTGGACCTCCGAAATCGGGCCCAAGGATGCACAACCTTCGCGTCCAACGCGCGCCCGTGTGCCTTCACGGCTGGCGCTTCCACTTCATGATCTCCTCAAACGAGTGCGTTACCCCAACCACTTCGCGCGCACTGTGGTTAATGTAGCCCCACCGACCGCCCTGCATCATGGTATGCTGGTCCGCGTCCGGTGCCGCCTCTGCACAGCCCACGCAGACCAGTGCTTTCCCGTTCTCGAACGGCCACCCCCAGTCGTATCTCGGGGGGATTACCTGTTCAAATTGCTTGTTGAAGTACGCTATTTTGCCGGCGAGACGTGAACGAACGAGACCTTCAGAAAAGTAATCCGCGCCGTTATCGTAGGTGATCACCGGCAGCGTCGCGCCATCACGTTTCACGTAATACCAGGTTCGCTCAATGAGCGCTTGAGCCAAACCACCCGCGGAAAAGGTCATCCTCCTGAGGACGCGCTTGGAGATTTCAACACGACCTTCTCGCACGACCGCGCAGTGCGGCTCCTGCTCCACTGCTTCCGGACCGTCTATGATCAATCTGCAAGGCAGAGGGTATGTCTCCGCAAGAGCTGTAACCGCGACTGACGCCGCAACACATGCGGCAAAGCGTTTCACAGGTATAAGCACATCGGAGTGGGTGGGTCCTATTTCGTCTCGACAATAGGAGTCGATTGTCTTCCCGCGGTCAACCACCGGCCGCCTTGTTTTACCAGAATGGTTGTCACCCGTCGCTGACTACTAAGCTCCTGGCCACGCATTGTGCCATGCGGTGTTGAGCGGTAAATCACCACCGCCGTGTCGCCGTACAGCCGTATGCTTTCTTCGTCGCGACTGTAAGACTCTAGCTTGAGAGTACCGGACCGTATCAGCTCCAGGTATTGCGCCTTGCTCCAGACTTTTCCAGCAGGATTTACAAAGGTGTAATCAGCGGTGGAGAGCTGGTCGAACGCGGCGACATCATTGTGGTCAAGCGCGGCTACGATTCCGTCAACCGCTTTGTGGACCGCTTCTTCTTCCGGGCTGCGCTGGCTAACCTGGGTCACCCCTGGTTGAGCATAGCTACTGGAAAACAACGCGACGAAAAAAAGCAACAAAACGGACGCGCATCTCATACTTGGAAGTTTCACATGTTGACTGGATAGGACGCAAGAAGGAGCTGCGTGGAACACGCCGGACACAGCCGCCCGAAAGGATTCAAGGAGGATGATCATCGGCCCTCCCGGTCCTATGGCGGGACACGGAGGCCGGCGCGACAAGCTAGTCTTTGTAGGGGTCTACGATTTCTTTACCGGCCATGGCTACACCAATCGGCCGCAGATTATGTAGCATGCGGATTGTGCCGGCGTGGGCGGCGAGGACTTCCGGTAAGCGACGGTAAGCCTGCGGTGCTTCGTCGACGTCGCCGCCGCGTAGCGCAACGCCGCGGTCGCGGATCCACTTCATCATCTCGTCGTGCCTGACAAGGCCGTCCTGCCGGATCCGCTTGCCGTTTACCTTGACGAACTTCCCCTTGGCCTGGGTGCGCGACATAACCCGCCCGGCGCCGTGGACTGTTGAATACAAGGCTTCGCGTGACGCAGGGGAATCGAGACCTTCGATGATCACGGCATTGTCGCCCATGCTGCCGCCGATGAAGCTTTTCTGACCGGGGAAGGCGGGCGTAGCTCCTTTGCGCACGACCCAGAACTGCTGCCCCTCGTGTGTCTCGCGCCACGCAAAGTTGTGATGGTTGTGCACTTCTTCCACGATATTAGCGCCCATGATTCCCCTCACCACATGACGAGCGACTGCTTCGCGGCCGGCATAGGCGTAGCGACCGGCAAGATGCATGCCTGCGAGGTAATCGACACCGAGCTCGGAGCCCGCCGGCACAACCGTGGGGGGCACGTCCATTCCGTCTTTTCCACCGGCGGCTTTGAGGAAGTAAGTCGCCGTCTTGTGTCCCAGACCGCGCGACCCGAAGTGGACCCCCACCCAGATGCGCTCCTCGTCGTCGACGAAAATATCGACGTAGTGATTCCCGCCGCCGACCGTGCCCAGCTGCTCCGCGGCGGTGGATTTCAAATCACGCATCGGCTTCAGCCCCCAGGCTTCATCCTCGAACAGCTCGTGATCGATGCGCGTTTTGCTTTTCCGGCCCACGCCGAACGAAATGTCGCTGACCACCTGATCCATGATCGCGGCGATGGCGGGTGCGACCTGCGCCAGAGTCGCGTCGGTGCGGATGGCCAGGTTGCCGCAGGCGATGTCGAAGCCGACGCCGCTGACTGAGATCTTGTCCTTGTAGGCGACCACGCCACCGATCGGTTGGGCATAGCCTTTGTGGCCGTCGGCGCAAAGCACGCCGCGTTCGCCACCGGCTGCAACACAGGTCTCTATCTGTTTGATCGTCGCGTCGTCGTGCTGGCCGAAGATTTTCGTGCTCACGCGATCAGCCATTCTTATCATGTCGCGCAATGTCGAGACATCCTCCTGTTCGCCGCACTGGAGGACGACAATTCCGAGTCTCGCCCATGCAAGAGAATCGAACCAGAAGGCTACGAAAGTCGGAGGCATGACATGCAGCACACAAACCGGGCGGCGCTCGGAGACGGCGTCCACCGACAGTCCCCGGCAACTGCGCTTCCTTGCACTCATTTGCGGCTGAGACGGTCGCCTCTAAAGTGACCGGCTATGCCGTACCAAGACATCACTCCGCCGGCGGGCGATAAGATTACGCGAGGCCAGACATTGAATGTGCCGGATCGCCCGGTCATTCCGTTCATCCGCGGCGACGGCACTGGACCCGATATCTGGGCGGCGAGTGAGCGCGTGCTCGACGCGGCGGTCGAGAAGGCCTATGGCGGAAAGAAGAAAATCGCGTGGTTCGAGGTTTTCGCCGGGCAGTCTGCCAAGGACAAGTTCGACAACTGGCTCCCGGACGACACGGTCGCCGCGTTTCGCGAGTATCTGGTCGGCATCAAGGGCCCGCTGACTACTCCGGTGGGTGGCGGAATTCGCTCCCTCAATGTCGCGCTGCGGCAACTGCTCGACCTCTACGTCTGCCTTCGGCCGGTGCAGTATTTCGCGGGTGTCCCCTCGCCCGTTAAGCATCCGGAAAAGACGAACATGGTGATCTTCCGCGAAAACACGGAAGACATTTACGCCGGAATCGAGTGGGCGGCGGGGACGGACGAATCGCGCAAGGTGCTCGATTTCCTCGAACGCGAGTTTCCGCAGGTCTTCAACAAAATCCGGTTTGGCACCCGGGAGAAAGCAGCGGAATTCTGGGAACAGGTCGGCGCGAAAGATTTCCCCAGCGACGTACGCGTTGGGGTTGGCATCAAGCCGGTAAGCTACAGCGGCAGTGTGCGCCTGATTCACAGCGCGATCAGCTACGCGATCATTAACAAGCGCAAGTCCGTCACGCTCGTGCACAAGGGCAACATCATGAAGTTCACCGAGGGTGCCTTCCGCGACTGGGGCTATGAAGTGGCGAAGGAATTTTTTGGCGCGGAAGAATTCGGCGGCGGCCCGTGGTGCCGGATCCCAGAAGGCAAATCCGGCGCCGGCATTGTCATCAAGGATGCTATCGCGGACATCACCTTGCAGCAGGTCCTGACGCGGCCGGAAGATTTCGACATCATCGCGACTTTGAACCTGAATGGCGATTACCTGAGCGATGCGCTTGCGGCGCAGGTCGGCGGGATCGGGATCGCACCGGGAGGAAACATCAATTACATCACCGGCCACGCGGTGTTCGAAGCGACGCACGGCACGGCGCCGAAATACGCGAACCAGGATAAGGTCAATCCCGGCAGTGTCATTCTTTCAGGCGAAATGATGTTTCGTTACATGGGCTGGACGGAGGCAGCTGACCTCATCATCAAAGGGCTGAACGGCGCGATCGCGAGCAGACGGGTCACCTACGATTTCGCGCGTCTGATGGAAGGGGCGACGGAGATCAAGTGCTCCCAGTTCGGCGATAATGTGATCGAGCATATGTGACGCGGCGCGGCCTTGCCGCGCGTTCACGCTATTGTGTAGGGCAGGCATTCCCCGGCCCTCGCCCGTGTAGGGCAGCCTGTTCCTGAGATTGGCAACCAGGAATGGTCGCCCTACAACGCTTGGATGGGCACCCGCCGCGCATCCCTGTGTGGCTGTGTGGCTGCGCGACGAGCAGACTGTCGTCTATTTCGCTTGCCCTACACGTCCGCGGACGAATTGCAGGGCAGGCATTTCCTGCCTGCCGGTTCAGGACATCGGCAACCCGGAATCGTTGGCCTACAAATATGGGCTAGTTCGTCAGCTTGTAGGCTTCTGCCAGACCGATGCCGGTGGTGCGATTCGCGCCGCGCACGACTGCTGTGTAGTTGCCCGGCTGGAACGTGAGCAGGACAGCGGCTTCGCGATCGTCGGGCGGCGCGATGCCGGTCGCCTCGATCTCGCCGGCGTTGGGCGCGTCGCGCCAGTTATCGTTACTACGCAGAATGTTCCCATTGGCGTCGTAAACGTCCAACGTCGTGTCCTGCAACCTGCCGTCGACCGGTGTGCCATTCACGTTGAGCGATGGTCCAAGCGCGCGGAACAGAACGCGCTTCGGGTCGGCGCCGCGCAGAATCAATCCATCAATCAGAACGTTGTCGTCGGTGCCAACATCAGCGCGCACGGAAAGGTTGCCGAGCTCGCCGGGCTCGACGGAACTGAGGTCAAACAGCTCGACGAGACCGACACCCGAAGTGCTGTTATCGGCGCTGTGGATGATCGCCGTGTAGTTGCCGGCCGGCAATCGCTTCACGATTGCCGATTCATGATCATCGGATGGTGCGAGACCGGTCTGCTCGATCTCAGCTTCCTGGGTATCGCGCCAGTTGTCGTTCACCAGCGGAGCGCTCCCATTGAGATCATGAAGCTCAAGGTAGGGATCCTGGAGCCGTCCCTGAACCGGAATGCCGTTGGCCTTCATCGAAGGTCCGAGACCGCGCGCCATGACACGCTTCGTGCCCGAGCCGGTAATGATGAAGCCGGCAATTCCCACCTTGTCGCCAGTCTGTGCATAGACGCGCCCCGAGATGTTCAGTAGCTGCACGTTGGCCGGGGTACTGCCAGGTGTCGGAGTAGGTGTTGGAGTCGCGGTCGGTGACGCGGTAGGCGTTGGTGTAGCTGACGGCGTTCCCGACGGTGCAGGAGTCGGTGTCGGCGTGGGGTTATTGCCTACTATGATCACCTGCAGGGCCGTATTCTGGCTTTTGGCCCCGCGTGAATCGGTCACGACCAGGCTGGCAACGTAGGTGCCGTCGGCGGTGTAGCTGTGATCGACAATCGGCGCTCCGCCTGTCACATCGGGACTGCCGTCCCCGAAACTGAATGTGTAGGTCGCGATCGTGTCGCTGAAATCAGGGTCGCTCGAGCCAGTGCCATCGAAGGTGACCTTCAACGGCGCACTGCCTGTTTTGGGATCCGCCTTCAAGACCGCGGTCGGCGGATTGTTCGCTGTCTCGCAAGCGATGTTTCCAGCGACCATGTAGGTCGAGGCGGGATAGCCGTTATCAGCCTGCGCCTTGATAAATGTATGGTCGACGAAGGCATTCGAGCGTTCGAGCTTGCTCTCCGGGCTCCCCGGTGCGTCACCGGTCAATGTTCGACCGCCCATCGCGCCCAGCAACGAACCGATCGGAGGTGCCTTGGCGGGAGCAGGTTTCTGAGGGCCGAAAGCGGTTTTCGGCGCAAACATCGTGATCGTGCCGTCCGCCTGGTAGTTGCTGCCGTTGGCCGAGATGTCACCCTGCTTTGTTTCTGAAATGACGAAGACCGCCGGGACCCCAGCATCGGCGAGTGTGCCGTATTCAAACGTCGGAGGGCCGGAAGGCCCGGTCGTCATACCGACATAAAACTGCTGGGCACAAATCGGGTCGTCGATTTGGTCTGGATTGGGCATGCATGGATAAGTTTCCGCATCCGCTGAGTTCCAGGTAATCCTCCACCGGCTGTTAGGTGGAACGGTCGAGAGATCGTTCACCTTCATTTTGAACATGAACATGCCGGGCTTGTTAGGCGGCTCACCCACTGAAATGTAGTCAATCAGGAGCGAGGGCGGCGTGGCAGTCTTGGCGTTGGCCTCCGGATGGCTCGGATCGTTCTTGTGCATGATAATGCCGCTGCACACTTCCCCGACGTAGGGCGCCGCGACTTCATTATTTGCACAGGAAGTGCCGACAGCATTAACGGCCAGAACCTTGTAGTAGTAGGTGGCATTGTTGTCGGTTGCCGTCAGGTCATCAAAGCTTCCGCCGGTCTGAGTTCCAGGCACGGTGGTAAGCAATGTCTCGGTGTTACTCGCCGCGCCCCTCCAAATTTGGTAACCAGTGATCGGTGAGTTGCCGGTATCGGCCTCCGACCATCCGAGGTGAACAGTCTGGCCAACCCGCCGTTGTGTGACGGAAGGCATTCCCGGCACGGAGGTAGCAGTGGCTGGATCTTTCCCCTGCAGGAAGCGACGGCCGCTCGATTGCCGAGCGATCACCGCAGTTGAGGTATAAGCATTGCCAGTGGCGCTGTCCGCTGCCTGTTTGCAGGGTCCGCCTTCGCACCCATCTACATAGCCGACGACGACGCGGCCATCCCGATCGATCGTGATATCAAAGAAGTCGAGGAGGTTGCGAGTGATGTTCGCTCCACCGCCACGGAGCAGGCCGGCGCGCTGCATCGGTGCGTTTGGAGTTACGTCAGTCGTGGTCCAGTGCTGCCCGCCATCAAAGGTGTGCGAGACGTAAAGATGCCACACGCCCTGAAAGCCAGCGGCATTTGAGTCGCCGGTGCCGGTCGATCCATAAAAGGCAACCGCGGCGCGACCAGAATCACCGGCTACCGCAGCGGGGAACGCGATCTGGTTCAGCCCGAACTCGGAGCTGAGATCGAAAACGTTTGTCCAATGCGCCCCTTTGTCGATCGACGTAGCCACGATCGCCTTAGTGCTGTTGGCAGCACCGAGAAAGTAAACTTTTCCGTCGCTATCGATGCCGATCGACGGATCGCTGCTGCCGCCAGTTGTTGCGATCGGCGTGTCACGTACCGTCCATGTCGTCCCATTATCGTCGGAGACGACGACTGCTTGTTTCGACGGCGAATCACAGTCTGGGTTCGGAACATAGACGGTGCCGTCTTTCGGAGAAACTTTGACATGCCCGTGGAGGCCGCCGCAGTCGGCCAGAGAGTAAATCGGGATGGAGGGACCGTAATTCAACCCGCCGTTGTCGCTGCGTGAGCAGAGCGCGGTCGCGATGTCCTGCGAACAATAGTAGACGGCGTACGGGTAAACCGTTCCGGGGGGCCTCGGCGGCACCGGAGTTGCATAGATGCCGCCACCGATCGTTTCGTGATCGACCGCCGAAGCCAGTCCGCCGCTTTGTGTCGGCACCCAGGTAGAACCGTCATCATCTGAGTAGGAAATTTTTACCGTGTTCGGGCTCAGCAGGGTCAACTCGCCAGCGAAAACGCGGCTGTGCTTGCCCAGCGTGTCGGTAAAACTTCGGTCAGTAAAACCGATCGGGTCCGAGTCGACGGCAACGGACGTCGGCGCAGCTCGATTGACCCAGTTTGCGGACAATCCGCTTAACGGACAGCTCTCATCAAAGGTGATGAACAAGGTCTGCAGGCCGGACTGGAAGTTAGCCACACCGGTCGCCCAGTTGCTGCCGACGGATGGCTCACCGGCGTTACGCCCGAGATATTCAACAGAATTTGGCTGCTGGCCGGCTTCTGTCGTTTTGACCGGCGTCAAAACTCCGGGTGCGGTGAAGTTCTCATAGCCAATCTTCGGGCCAGTATCCGCGGGCGCCTGTGGAATCGGCGTCGGTCCGGCCTGCGCATACAGCGCACCGGAGCGCCCGTCGCTGAGCACGTTGAAGTTCACCGCGACGACAATCAGACCGAGACTGAGGGTGAGGAAGAGCGCTCCGAGCACGGTGCGAGCGGCAGTTGAGGGTGTTTGTCTTTTCATAGCGGTTGAGCTGCGGGATCAGGCCGGTTCGATTGCGGACTGAAAGAGCGGAGGGAGAGCCATCGGCAGATAGCTCACGACCGATGCGTCCTTGGCACGAAGATAAGGTGCGACTGCATGCGTTGGTTAGAGCACCACCGCAACGGTTCGGACGTGGTCACCGTTGTGGACTGGTATTGTGGTGTGCACCGGTTGGGGATCGCGGGAGGTTCAGCAAAAACCTGACTAAAGTCGATACGTATTTTCTACGTTTAAGGAAGTAATGTGACCGGCTACGGCGGCTGCGGGCCGGATTTGCAGGGCAGGCATTCCCACCTGCCGGTTAAGACATCGTCGCGCGTGTAACCAGAAATGGTTGCCCTACAAGCAATCCCGAGCAGGCATTCGGAGGTGGCTCGCGAAAGCGTTCGGACCTCGCTCGCGAAGCCATTCGGAGTTGCCCTGCGAGCCTTCGACTCGCTAGCGTCAGCCCATGAGTGCTTCACTGTGGGAGCGGTTTCAAAAATACTTTCTCGCCTACGACGATCTCGGGCTGTTGGTCGATATCAGCCGGATGCGGTTTGCTGACGATTTTTTCGAGACCATGCAGCCGCGGGTAGAGAATGCGTTCGCTGCCATGCAAGCGCTCGAGAGCGGCGGGATCGCCAATCCCGACGAGGAGCGGATGGTCGGGCATTATTGGCTGCGGGATGCGAAGCTCGCGCCGAATGAAGAGCTTCGGCGCGAGATCACCGAGACGCGCGCCAACATCAAACGTTTCGCGGACGACGTGCACGTCGGCCGAATCGCGACGAAGGACGGACGGCCCTTCGAACAAATACTGTTGATTGGGATTGGCGGATCCGCGCTTGGTCCGCAATTCATCGCCGAGGCGCTCGGGACAGCGCGCGATCCGCTGCGGATCAACTTTTTTGACAACACCGACCCGGACGGCTTTGACCGTGTCTTTGCCGCGATCGGCGACGCCTTGCCACGGACGATCGTGGTTGTGATTTCAAAATCGGGCGGCACGAAAGAGACGCGGAACGGCATGCTCGAGGCGGAAGAGCGGTTTCGCGCAGCAGGCTTGGATTTTGCCAAACATGCGGTGGCGGTGACCGGCGATGGGAGCGAGCTGGACAAGCACGCCGAGCGCAACGGATGGCTGGCGCGATTTCCGATGTGGGATTGGGTCGGCGGCCGCACGTCGGTCATGAGCGCGGTCGGGCTCGTGCCGATGGCGCTGCAGGGATTCGATATCGATGCATTTCTCTCCGGAGCGGCAGCGATGGATGAGCACACGCGCGCTGGGGATGGCGCGCGCAACGCAGCGATGCTTCTCGCACTGATGTGGTTCTACGCGACGAACGGCCGCGGTGAGAAAGACATGGTGGTGCTGCCTTACAAGGACCGGCTGATGTTGTTCAGCAAATATCTGCAGCAGCTCGTGATGGAGTCGTTAGGCAAGGAGAAAGACCTCGACGGCAAAGTCGTTCACCAGGGCATCGCGGTTTATGGAAACAAAGGCTCGACCGACCAGCACGCCTATGTCCAGCAGTTGCGCGACGGCGTCCTGAATTTCTTCGTCACCTTCATCGAAGTGCGCAAGGACCGGCGCAGTGGGCGCTTCGAAGTCGAACCCGGCGTGACGAGTGGCGATTATCTGCAGGGATTCCTGCGCGGCACGCGTTCAGCCCTCTACGAGAGCGACCGCGAATCGATGACGATCAGCATTCCCGAGGTAAATCCATCTACGGTCGGCGCGTTGATTGCGCTTTATGAACGGGCCGTCGGCTTCTACGGGTCGCTCGTGAACGTGAACGCATATCACCAGCCGGGTGTGGAGGCGGGCAAGAAAGCCGCGACGCGCGTGCTGCAGTTACAGCAGCAGGTGCGGGCGAAGCTCGGCAAGGCGCCCGGCAACACCGCGGACGAGCTCGCCGGCACGGTCGGCGCAGACGCTGAGGATGTTTTCCACGCCCTCGTTCACCTGGCTGCCAACGATCCGACGGTGCGAAGCGATGGCGCCACCGCACCGAGCGCCCGGAAGTTTTTTGTCAATTCGTAACGCACGGGCAGTTGCACGTCCGCGCGGTGTACGCATTTTGTCGCGAGATGGGTGACCAGGCAGGGCCGAATTCCGAACCGCGTGTGGCGATGCAGGATGTGGTTCGCTTCGTACGGCAGCTGAGTCATGACCTTCGCAATCACCTGAATGCCGCCGAACTGCAGGCGGCGTTTGTCGGCGAGCTCGCTCAAGACGCCGAGTCGAAAACTGAGATCAAACGTCTGCGCGGAGTGCTGAGCGAAGCAGCCGTGGCCCTGCAAAAACTCTCTTCCACGATTGCGGATGTGAAACTGACGGCGATGGAATATGGCGCGGCGGACTTCGTCGAAGACCTGCGGCTAAAGCTCGCGCAGCAACTGCCGGACAAGAGCGGCGATGTACATTGGAACGTCAAGGTCGACGGAAGCGCGGCGCTGAACATCGATCCGCAAGCGTTGCAACAGGCGATGGTCGAGTTGTTCGACAACGCCTTTCGGCACGCGCGCGCCAGCGGACCTGTCTCGGCGGACGTGCATGGTTATGACGGCGAATTCGTTTTCACTTTACGCGAGCCGAAGCCGGAATTTAAGCGCACGACCGATCTATGGGGACACGAGCCGTTCCAGTCGGTGAGCCACGGCCATTATGGTCTTGGCCTGCACCGCGTGCGGCGTATCATCGATGGCCACAACGGCCAGTTTGATGCCCGCTATGACCCCACCAGCGCGTCGCTCGTCACGACGGTTCGACTGCCGCTTGCCGGCAGGACCGGCTGAGCACAACCAAATCAGTCGGCCGGGGTTGAATGAAGGCTGCTGGGCTGGCAGATGTTTTGCTGGTTGTTGGTGCACGCTTGCCAGCACCAACCGGCCAACCCGCTGATCCCCCCCGCTGAATGAGTTCCGATAACCGACGCATTCTTATTATCGATGACGAGCGGCCGATCCTGCTCACACTCGAAGCGCTCCTGACCCGGCGCGGTTACGAGGTACAGACAGCGTCGACCGCGGCGCAAGGCAAGCGCGCGCTCGGCAGCGATTCGCCCGCGCTCGTGCTGCTCGATCTGCAGCTGCCGGATGCCGATGGGCTCGAGATGCTCGATCACATCAAGACCGAGCATCCGGAAACGCAGGTCGTTATTCTCACAGCGCACGACTCGTTGAACAACGCGATCGAATCGATCAAGCGTGGCGCCTATCACTTCATCAGCAAGCCCTACGCGCCGGAGGAGTTGATCAGCCTGGTAGAGAAGGCGCTCGAGAAACAATCGCTCCTCCGCGAGACCGAGCAGTTGCGCAAGAAAACACAGCAACTCGAGAAACGACTCGAGATCGCGGAAACGAAGCTTGCGCCCATCATCAAAAGCAAGGTGATGCAGCAGATCGACGAGATTGTGCGCGCGATGGCGCCCTCGGACGCAAATGTGCTCATCACCGGCGAAAGCGGCGTGGGTAAGGAGGTGATCGCCAATGTGATTCACACTCGCAGCAGGCGCGCGAACAAGCCGATGGTAAAGCTGAACTGCGCCGCGTTTCCGCAGGCGATGATTGAAGGTGAGCTCTTCGGTTACGTCCGCGGGGCATTCACCGGCGCGATGAACGATTTTCCGGGCATGATTGCGGCGGCCAATAACAGCACGTTGTTCCTCGATGAGATTTCCGAAATGCCGCCTGAGTTGCAGACGCGTTTTCTTCGAGTCCTGCAGGAACGCGAGTACCGGCCGCTCGGCAGCACCAAAACTTTCAAGGTCGATTTCCGTGTCGTCGCGGCGACGAACCGTCCGATCGCAAGAGCATTGGCCGAGAACCGGCTGCGCCAGGATCTTTATTATCGGCTGAACACGTTTCAGATCGAGGTGCCGCCATTGCGGCAGCGGAAGGAGGACATTCCGCCGCTGGTGGCATCGTTCGTAAAACGATTTGCGGCCCAGCTGAACAAACCGGAACCGGAGATCACGCCGGAAGCATTTCAGAAGCTGCTCGATTACTCCTGGCCGGGAAACGTGCGCGAGTTGCAGAACACAATTGAGTACGCCGTCGTTCTGGCGCGGCAGGGCCGCATCACCGTGAAGGAGCTACCTTCGGAGGTCCAGTTGCCGCCGATGCTGCAGCACATCGATCACAACCACCACGATGGAGATGGCCCGCAAAGTCTCGACGACGTGGAGCGGAAAGCGATTCTCCAGGCGCTCGCGCGCTGCCATGGAAACAAGAAAAAGGCGGCAGAGCTCCTCGGGATTCAGCGGCCGACGCTCTACAACAAGATGAAGCGTTACTCGATCGCGTTGCGCTGAGGTGATGCGGGTGGGCCGCGTTCTCCGCGCGCGGCCAGGTTGCGCCCCCGTCAACGGCGGCCAAGCTCAGGTCGCGATCCGTCTTTGACTGAATGGCGGTCCCTCATTCATCCGCGCGGATTGGCACAATTGCTCCTGCGTCTGTAGTGTTCCGAGATGTCGCGCCACCACGAGAAAGTGCTCGCGAGTGCCGAGCG
>JBJMWX010000137.1:0-13351 GCA_045809925.1 Chthoniobacterales bacterium | reverse complement strand
GCGCTGCCGGCGTCGTCTCCGAAAGTGATTCCCTGCGCGAGCGGGAGTTCAGTCGAAAAGTTAATCGTATTCGTCTGGCGGCGCATGTAGCTCTTCCACGAATCGCTCCCGCTTTCCCGTCCGCCGCCGGTGTTTTTTTCACCGCCAAATGCGCCGCCGATTTCCGCGCCACTGGTTCCCGCGTTCACATTCGCGATGCCGCAATCGCTACCCCCCGCGCTAAGGAATTTCTCCGCCTCGCGCATGTCGCTCGTGAAAATCGACGAGCTCAATCCCTGCGGCACGTCGTTATGCATCGCGATCGCTTCCTCGAAATCGCTGTAGGTAAAGAGGTACAGCAACGGCCCAAACGTCTCGTGCTTCACGATCTCGAACTCATGACGTGCGGTCGCCAGCGCCGGCCGCATATAGCAGCCGCCCGGGTACTCTTCACCCTCTAGCTTTTCGCCGCCGTAAAGAATCTCACCGCCCTCAGCTTTCACGCGCTCGATCGATTTCTGCACGTTCTCGACTGAGGCCGCGTCGATCAGCGGGCCGACGAGGGTCTTACGATCGAGCGGGTTGCCGATGCGCATCGACTTGTAGGCCGCGAGCAACTGCTCACGCAGCTTATCGGCGACTGATTCGTGCACGATCACGCGACGCGTGGAGGTGCAACGCTGTCCCGCCGTCCCAACCGAGCCGAAGAAAATGGAACGCACCGCCATGTCGAGGTCTGCGCTTTTCGACACGATCAGCGCATTGTTGCCGCCGAGTTCCAGGATGCTCTTGCCGAGACGGGCGTGCACAGTCTTACCAACGTCGAACCCCATGCGCGTCGATCCGGTGGCGGAGACGAGTGGAATGCGCCGATCGGCGGCCAGCTTCTGCCCGACGTCAGGACCGTCGCCGATCAGCAATGAAAATATCGCCGGATCAGCGCCGGTGTTCTTGCAGACGCGCTCGGCGATCTTTGTCACTGCGATAGCCGTCAGCGGAGTCTTCTCGCTCGGCTTCCAAATCGTAGGGTCGCCACACACGGCTGCGAGGGCCGCGTTCCACGACCAGACAGCGACGGGAAAATTGAAAGCGGAAATCACTGCCACGATTCCGAGCGGATGCCATTGCTCCATCAAGCGATGGCTTGTTCTCTCCGATTGGATGGTCAACCCGTAGAGCATCCGCGATTGCCCAACCGCAAAATCGCAGATGTCGATCATTTCCTGCACCTCGCCCTCCCCTTCGGCGATGATCTTGCCCATCTCGATCGTGACCAGCTTGCCCAGGTCGGATTTCGCCTCGCGTAATGCGTTGCCGAGCTGGCGAACGGTTTCCCCGCGCACAGGTGCGGGCGTCAGCCGCCATTTTGCGAATGCCTCCTGCGCGCGCCCGACGACCTGCTCGTAGTCGGCGTCGGATGCCGTCCGGACCCGCGCAAGCAGAGCGCCATCGATCGGTGAATGCTTCTCGATTACCGCGCCGCGGCCGCGCCAATCACCGGAGAAAGCGCCATCATTTTCGGCGCCAATCCCGAGTCGCTCGAGCACGTCGCGCATGACCTACTTTGTCGGGCGACAGTGCTGGCGAAGGATTGCCACCGCCTCATCAATCACCTGCTTCGTGATATCGAGGGCAGGGCGGAAACGGATCGAGCGTTCGCCGGACTTGAGCACGAGGACACCGGCGTCGAAGAGCTCGCGCCAGAAATCATCGCGTGTCTTCCCATCCGGCATATCGAAGGCGATGAACAGGCCGCGGCCTCGCACCGCCGAGATCAGGTTGCTCGCGCGCTGCAATTCGAGCAGCTGATCGAGAAAATAGCCGCCGACGTCGGCCGCGTTCTGAACGAGGTTTTCACGCTCGACTATTCGCAGGTAGTGCTTCGATCGCACCATGTCGGTGAAATTGCCGCCCCAGGTTGAGTTGAGGCGCGACGGTAAACGGAAGGCATTGTCCGGCACTTCATCGAGGCGCGGCCCGGCCATCACGCCACAGACCTGCACCTTCTTGCCGAAGGCTAGCAAGTCCGGCTTCACATCGAAGTACTGGCAGCACCAGGTCTTTCCGGTGGTGCCGAGACCGGTCTGGACTTCGTCGAAAATCAGCAGCATCTCGCTCTGGTCGCAGATTTCACGGAGCTTCCGCAGCCATTCGCCGCGAAAATGGTTGTCCCCGCCCTCGCCCTGGATCGGCTCAACGATAATCGCGCAGATGTCGGTGCCGCGTTCAGCGACGATCTTGCGGATCTCGGCCTCACATTGCTGCTCGCGGTCGATCACATCCCGCTCGCGCTCGTCTTTGGGAAGCGAAAAATCGATGCAGGGGCACGAGACGCGCGGCCACGAGAATTTGGCAAACAGCTCGGTCTTCCGCGGATCGGTGTTGGTGAGGCTCATCGTGTAGCCACTCCGGCCGTGAAATGCGCTACGGAAATGCAGCACTTCGGTCCCGCGTTCGCCACGGCCAGCTGCCATGTTCTTGCGCACCTTCCAATCCATCGCCGCTTTCAGGCAGTTCTCGATGGCGAGCGCGCCACCCTCGATGAACAGGTAGCGGTCAAGCGGCGGCAACCCTGCCACACGCGTGAGGGTTTCGAGAAATTCGGCGTAGGCCTGCGAGTATATGTCGGAGTTCGCGACCTTGATCCGCGCCGCGCTGAGCAAGTCCGCCCGGACGTCGTCACCGTCGAAGTAGGGATGATTAAACCCGACGGGCAGCGAGCCGAAAAACCCGTAGAGATCGATCAGCTTGTGGCCGGTGGCGGCGTCATAAAGATAGGAGCCCCGGCTGCGCTCGAGATCGATGACGATCCGGAAACCGTCGAGCAGGACATTCTTCTCGATGGTGGTCAGCGCCCACGGTGCATCATGTTCCAGGTGCGAACCTGAACGCGTCGCACGAAGCAACGGTGAGCGGGGCGCCGCTTGCGTTTCAA
Source organism: Chthoniobacterales bacterium (assembly GCA_045809925.1). GTDB lineage: Bacteria > Verrucomicrobiota > Verrucomicrobiia > Chthoniobacterales > UBA10450 > CADDYX01. Next base: position 10,437 of record JBJMWX010000137.1, on the reverse strand, counting down.
CAGGCGGCATACTCATCCGCGAGACTACTTCGCGGCGTAAGTCGGGTCAACCGACCGGCTTGCGAATTGCGCTACTTCGCCGCGGCCAGTTCGGCTTTTTCCGCATTCGCCGTTGCCAGCGCGGCGGTGTACTGCGCCAAATCGGCTGTGTAGCGGCGATTTCCTTCGACGTCGCTATGGAGCAGATCGCGCTTCGTCATTCGCAGCTTCTCATTCCACGCCTGCAAGCGCGCCAACTCCTCCTGATTAGCGGCACGCCGCGCCTCGACTGATGGCGTCGCCGGTGGGCGGGTTTCCTCCGTCCCATAGCCGCCGGGCTTGGCAGTGGCAATCTCGTGCACATTGAAGCCTCGACCATGCAAAGCCGCCGTGCTCAGGCCCGGACCCAGTGCGAAGAACCCGACGAAACAGGGCAGGCTGAGGAGGCCAAAAACACGCGACCGGGCGGCTTCATCGCGATGGCAAAGCCGGAATAAGATCGGGCCGAACGGCAGGAGCACGCCAATTCCCCACCAAAAGCTGATCGAGAACGCCGCGGCAATGAGCAACACGCGCGAGATGATCGCGCAGACGAGGCCTAGAGCGAGGCAGATCAACGAAGCCACGCCCGCTTCGAAGCAGGCACGGTGCCACTCAGACGATTCCGCTCTGGAGGTGCTGGTGTTTCCCCGCCATCAGCTCCTGTGTCAGATCGTAACCGTGCTTGTCGACGTTCTCCGAGGTGCCGGCAAAATGGTGGTCGATTCGCAATTTCGCTGAGCGGCAGGCATAGCTCGCGAGGGAAAGGATTTCATCTACCGGCTCGCCGGCATCGATCTTGGATTGAGCAAACGAACAGGTCGCGCTGATGGCGAATAATTCCGTCGCGATGCCGCAGAAGCGGGAGAGCAACAGTTGCTCGCGCTCGAGTTTGGGACCGAAGCGCATCATGGCATGGAAAAGTCCGCGCGCGAGCTTCTTGCTTGCGCGCGCGGCATATTGAATGTGCGGGCGCAGGTCGGCGTTGAGCTTCGAGAGATCGCCCGGATTTGCCTTCCAGTACTGTTTTGGATACCAGCGCGAGTAAAAGGAGCCGGAGCCGAACATCGCGCGCACCCGCTGCGAGATCGGCAGCTGCGTGTTGAAAATCGCGCCGCCGATCTTGAGGTGCGGATCGAGCGCTTCGCGCGCGATGAACAGCCGCATGATCTCGCTCGAGCCTTCGAAAATCATGTTGATGCGGCAATCGCGCAGGAAACGCTCCACCGGGATGGCCGGTTCGCCGCGGCCTTCGAGCGATTGCGCCGTCTCGTAACCGCGACCGCCTCGGACCTGCATCGCTTCGTCGGCGATCCGCCAGGTCGCTTCCGTCGCCCACATTTTGCACATCGCGGTTTCGATGCGGAGGTCGCCGGCTTTGCGATCGACCAAGGCACTGGTTAGAAAAGTCATCGCTTCCATCGCGAAGACGTTCCCCGCCATCTCGGCGACCTTGCCCGCGATCGCGTAGTGGTTGCCAATCGGGACGCCCCATTGCACACGCTCGCTCGACCATTTGCGGCAGATCTCGAGCAGCCGCTTCGACAAGCCGACGCAGGCGGCCGGAATCGTAAGCCGGCCGGTATTCAGCGTCGTTAGCGCGACCTTCAACCCCTGCCCTTCCTTGGCGACGAGGTTCTCCTTCGGAACTCGGACGTCCTTGAACTTCACAATGCCGTTGTAGAGCGCGCGCAGGCCCATGAAGTGGCAGCGATACGCAATCTCCAGCCCGGGCGAATCGACGTCGACAATGAACGCGCTGATCTGCTTGCGCTCTTTCCCGTTGATGATCTTCGGCGCGGTGCGCGCCATCACGACGAGCACGCCGGCTTTGATCAGGTTCGTGCACCAGAGCTTCTCGCCATTCAGAACATAGGCGGAGCCGTCTTCCGAAAGATCAGCGCGCAAACTCATGTTGGCCGGGTCGGAACCCGCATTCCATTCCGTCAGGGCGAAGGCGGAGATCTCTTTGCGGGCGACTCGTGGCAGATACTTTTCCTTCTGTTGCTCCGTCCCGAACAACAGCAACGGCTGCGGAACGCCGATGGATTGGTGGGCCGAGACGAGCGCGGTCAGGTTCGCATCCCAGCTGCCTAACAACATCGCGGCGCGGCCGTAATTCACCTGCGACAGACCGAGCCCCCCATATTGCGTCGGGATCTTTACGCCGAACGCGCCCATCGCGAAGAGATCGTCGATGTTTTTCTGCGGGATCTCGCCCGTGCGATCGATTTCATCGCCATCGACGTTGGCGGCCAGATAGTCGCGTAGTTCGTTCAGGAACGGGTCGCCCTTGGCACGATCCTCCTCGGTCTGGTTCGGATAGGGAAAAATCCGCTCGAAATCGTAGCGGCCGATGAAGAGATTGCTCGCAAAGGAGCCTCGTTCGTCGAGCGGATCGCGTGAAGCTTCGGCCAGCTCGAGCGCTTCGCGCTGACCTTTCGACATTTTCGAAGTGTCGATCACTGGAGCGGGCGCTTCCTTCAGTCCGGTCTCGGCTTTTACCTGTTCAGGCGGCGCTTCGAGCGATGATTTCATAGAACGTCCTGTCCCCTTAACGACGTGGTTACGCTGTCATTCCGAGCGCAGTCGGGGAATCTCCGCCCTACCGGCGATGTCTCGACCCATTCGACTTCGCTCACGGCAACACTTTCGCTCGACATGACAGCAGGCTGCTAGTCGTAAAACTTGGTTCCCTTCTGCGCGTGTTGGCGCAGTAAATTACACGGTACAAATTTGTCCCCCTCACCCGCGCGTTCATGCAATGCGTCCATGAGTTCGACCATCTTCTTCAAACCGAAATGCTCGGCGAAACGGAGCGGCCCGCCGCGATACGGTGCGAAACCGGTGCCGAGGATCATGCCATAATCGGCATCTTCGGGCGAAGCGACCACGCCTTCCTCGAGGCAGCGGGCGGCTTCGTTGACCATCAATGAAACAAGGCGGTGCTGAATCTCCTCCGCCCCGCTCGGCAGAACCTTTTTTGTGTTCGCGCCTTCCACGTCCCCGTGCAATGCGCCGCGCCATCGCGCGAGCTGCTCGTTAGGCGTTTGCGATCTCCCCTCGTATTTGTAGAACCCTGAACCAGTTTTGCGCCCGAGCATTGTCCCGTCCCGCAACCAGCGCAGTACCGCCGCCGCGCGATTGCGCCGGCCGAACGCCTTTTCCAGCGTGTCGGCAATATCGACGGTGATATCGACGCCGATCTCATCGATTAATCGCAGCGGACCCATCGGCATGCCCCAGCCGAGCATTGCGTCGTCAATCTGTTTTGCGTCGGCGCCGAGCTCGTAGAGTTCGGCGGCATCGAGCAGATACGGGAAGAGCACGCGGTTGACCAGGAACCCGGGCCGATCGCGCACCTGCACGGGCAGTTTCCCAATCTGGCGTGCAAAAGCGAGTGCATGTTGCGTCGTCTCGCTCGCGGTGGCGTCACCCACTACAACCTCGACCAGTTTCATGCGGCTGACAGGGTTGAAAAAGTGGAGGCCGATTACGCGCTCCGGCTGGCCGGTCGTTTTCGCGAGGTCAGTAATTGGCAAGGCCGAAGTGTTCGTGGCCAGAATCGCGTTCGGCCCGGCCTGCTGCGCCAATCCCGCGAAAATCTGCTTCTTGATCTCCAGCTTTTCCGACGCGGCTTCGATCACGATCTGCACGTCGCGCAATCCATCGCGAGCGGTCGATGCCACAATGCGGGCACGACCTTCCTTCGCCTTTTCATCCGGCATGATGCCACGCTTAACCGCATCGGCGTAGGTCTTCTCTATGTTCGCCAAGCCGCGGTCGATCGCTGCGGAGTCGACATCGCGCAGGATCACGGTAACGCCGCGCGAGCTGAGCCATTGCGCGATACCGCTGCCCATTACACCAGCGCCGATGACGGCGGCGTGGACCACTTTTTCGGCCGGCGCCTTCGAGGTCCCCTTTTTGTATTTATCGGCCAGGAAAAAATTCCGAATCAGGTTCTGCGTCGCTTCGCTTTCGCCCAGCTCGACAATCGCATCGAGCTCGAGGCGCAGTGACTCCTCGATCGATGTCCGCAAGCCGTGCATGATGATGTCGAGAGCGCGGCGCGGCGCGTGGTTCCCGTCCAATCTCGGCTCCTGTACCTGCGTCTCAATATGTGGCGGAGGCGGGATCTTGCGTTTGCCGTTCGCAAGCTGTGTCCGCGCCGCATCGAGCAATTGCTCCTGCGGAACAACAGCGTCGATCAGGCCAATGCTGAGGGCTTCCTGCGCCGGATGAAGTTTTCCTTTCACGATCACCTCGGCGGCGGGCCCAAGCCCGATCAGGCGCGGCAAGCGCGTCGCCCCGCCCCAGGCCGGGACAAGCCCGAGTGTTGTTTCCGGCAAACCGATCCGCGTCGCAGGAGCATCGCTCGCGACCCGCCAGTCACAGGCGAGCGCCACTTCGTAACCACCGCCGGCGGAAGCACCATGAATCGCGGCGCAGGTCGGAATTTTGAGCCCGGCGAGGCGGTTGAATACGCGTTGGCCTTCGGCGATGAACGCGCGCAGCTCGCCGTTTTGCGCCTGGTGCAAAAGCGTCGCGAGATCAGCGCCGGCGACGAATATCGACTTCTTGGCCGAGGTGATGATAACGCCGGTGATCGATGAATCGGCTTCGATCGCATCGAGCTGCTGATCCAGCGCCTTCATTGCCGCGGCGTCGAAAATATTCCCCCCGGAATTAGGCCGATCAAAGGCGAGAATGCAGACGCCGTCCTGCATTTCGCGGCGAATCATCTCCTGCTCAGCGACGGCTGTCATCGTGCTCATTTTGGCGAGATTCTGCCAGTTTCCAAGCGCGCTCTGGTGTGCAGCCTCCTCAGCGCAGCGGTAGCGGATTTCGGCCGAGGGCAGCGGACACCACAGCGGCGAATTGCGCCGCCAAATCGGGAGTGCTAGAACAGCGCGGGCGCGCAGCCTTGTTATGGTCGGCCGACTTCTCCAACCCGAAATCAAGAGCATGATCGACGCACGCGATTTCGCGGGGCTACGCGAGCTGTTTCGCGAATGGCCGCCGGCCGACGTAGCCGAGGTGATCGTCGACATGGAAGAGCAGGAGCGGGTCATTATTTTCCGCGTTCTCCCGCACGACCTCGCCGCTGACGTCTTCGAGTACCTCGACGTAGACGCGCAGCAGGAATTGCTCAAGGCCATGGCGCACGAGCAGGTGGTCGGAATCCTTAACGAAATGTCGCCCGACGATCGCACGGCGCTGCTCGAGGAAATGCCGAGCGCCGCGGCGCGGCAACTGATTCGCTCCCTTACGCCGGAGGAGCGCAGAATTGCGACGGCGCTGCTCGGCTACCCGGAAGGCAGCGTCGGGCGTTTGATGACACCGGACTTCATCGCCGTGCACGAGGACTGGGCGGTAAAAGAGGTCCTCGATTACGTGCGTGAGAACGGCCAGGACTCCGAAACGCTCAACGTCATTTACGTGGTCGATGAACGCGGAAAGTTGATCGATGACCTTCGGATTCGCGAGTTCCTGCTCCGTCCGCTGAACGCGAAGGTTTCGGACATTCGGGACCAGATGTTTGTCGCGCTGAACGTGAACGACTCGCAGGAAGAAGCGCTGAATGTGTTCCGCAAATACGATCGGACAGCTCTGCCGGTTGTCGACTCGACCGGCGTGCTCGTCGGCATCGTTACGACGGACGACATGCTCGACGTCGCGGAAGAAGAAGCGACCGAAGACATCCAGAAGTTCGGTGGCTTGGAAGCGCTGGACGAGCCCTACATGCGCATTCCGCTGTGGAAAATGGTCAGGAAACGCGCAGGCTGGCTCGTCATTCTGTTCCTTGGCGAAATGCTGACGGCAACCGCAATGTCGAGTTACCAGGATGAAATCGCGAAGGCCGTGGTGCTCGCGCTGTTTTTGCCATTGATCATCTCGAGCGGTGGAAATTCGGGCTCACAGGCATCGACCCTGATCATCCGCGCGATGGCTCTCGGCGAAGTCACGCTCCGCGACTGGTGGCGGGTGATGAGCCGGGAACTTCAGGCTGGTCTCTCGTTGGGATTGATCCTCGGCGGCATCGGCGCCCTGCGCGTGGCCGTCTGGTCGATCATCGGCGAAAAGTATCTGCACCGGGAAATTTACGGATCCCATTGGCCTCTGGTCGCGTTTACGGTGGGCGTGTCACTGATCGGGGTCGTGCTCTGGGGCTCCCTTTCGGGTTCGATGCTTCCGTTCATTTTGCGTCGGGTCGGAGCGGACCCGGCAACCTCCTCCGCGCCATTCGTAGCCACACTGGTCGATGTGACAGGCTTGATTATTTATTTCAGCATTGCGCTCGTCATCATGCGCGGCGCTATGTTGTGACATGAAACGTCAGTCCCGAATGGTTTCGGGGTTCACAAAAGCGCCCTACAGATAACATGTTTTCGATCCAGAAACTGCTCGGTCACGACGCCAAGTTCTTTGATCTCCTGGAGGCAAGTGCACAGCAGGCTGATACCAGCGTGCATCATCTCGTCGACCTGCTGGCCAAGCTGGACAATCAGGATTCATTTCCCGACCTGGCCGCGTTCGCCGAGAGCCGTCGCGAAGACAAACGGATCACCCAGCAGCTGACCGAAGAACTATCCGTCACGTTTATTACTCCGCTCGAGCGGGAGGACATCCAGGCTCTCGCCGCCGCCCTCTACAAGATACCGAAGACGGTGGAGAAGATCGGTGAGCGGATGCTGATCAGTCCCGAGGACTTGCCGAAGGTCAGTTTTCGCAAGCAGATCGAACTTCTCGACCAGGCGGCGGAAGCCGTCCTCGCCATGGTGCGACAGTTGCGCAAAGGCACTGAAATCCGGACCGCGCGCGAGATGAATGCGCGGCTGCAAACGATCGAGGGAAACGCCGACGATCTGGAGCTCGACTTACTGCGCGATCTCTACCACGGGAACTACGATGCCAAGCACATCATCTTCCTTCGCGACCTCTACGATCTGCTCGAGAAAGTGATCGATCGCTGCCGCGACGCAGGAAATATCATCCTGCAAATCGTGCTCAAACACTCGTAAACGAGATCAGCGCTTAATCGTGACCCACTCGTGCCGCGCGCGAGAGTCGGCCACTGCCTGGACGACGCGCATGTAACGCCAGCCTTCCTCGAATGACGGACTCGGCCGCACTTTCCCGCGTGATTTCACGGCGTCGATAAACTCGTTCTCGACGTTCCAGTTGCGCTCGAGATCAGGCGGAATCTCCACTTCGTGCAGCGCTTTGTCGCCGGTCTGCCCGGCCTGAATGACATCCGTGCCGAAGTCATAGGTCATGGTCCCGCGGTCACCATAGACCTCCACTCGATCGGAGGGTGCGTGGGCGGCGACACCGCTGAACTCGAGCACGCCCTCAATGCCGCTGGCGAACTGGCAGAGCACGGCGACCAAATCCGGCACGATGACCTCGTAGCCTTGACGCATCGGCGTGATGATTCTTCCCAGGGCAAACACCCCCGCGATGTCACCAAGCCAGCGCTGAAGCACTTCCACGTAAATGCCGAGGGCGAGCACGTTGAGGCCGCTGATCTCGATCCGTTGCCGCCAATGCGCCGGCGCCTCCGGATCGAGCCACGGTCCGGAGAGGCTCTGCAAACGCACATGATGCGGTTGGCCGACATACCCTTCGCTGATCAGTTTCTTTACGACGAGGTCACCGCGCATTCCCATCGGCGGCGGGCAAAGCATTGTCACCAGCTCCGGATAGCGCCGAGAGGTGGCGAGCATTTCCTGCGCTTCAGCCAGATCCATCGCCATGCGGGCCTGGCAGAAAACGTGTTTGCCCGCTTCGAGCGCGGACACCGTGACGGCGGAATGCATGTAGGGAGGAGCGCCGATCCAGATAATGTCGAGATCCTCGAGCGCGAGCAGGTCGGCCCAGTTTTGAATCGGTGTCGCGTGGGGCAGATATTCCTCGCAGAAATTCCGCGCGCTTTCGTAGCTGGCATTCGAGACGGCAACGATCTCAACGTCGGAGCGCGCCTGAAGGGCAGGCAGATGACGCGTCCGCACGATGCTTCCAGCGCCGACGATTCCGATTCGAAGTTTGCGATTGTTTCTTTGCGCCATGCGCGATGTTTAATGCGGAGCTACGTTTGACCACATCACACTGGCCTCGTTCAACTTCGAATTTTACGAATGAAGTCTCAGAGGCGGCCGCCGCAGCCGCCTTCTCACTGGAGTGAAGACACCGGGCGACGCGTCAACATTCGCTTGACCGAATCGTCGCAAGACGGCAGCTTACGCGGCTTTTTCACGGGGAGACTCGCAGTTTTCCCGAGAGGAATTCATTTATGGCGAGAGTTTGCAGCATTACAGGAGCTAAGGTCACGCGCGGCAGCGTCATTCACCGGCGGGGCATGGCGAAGAAGAAGGGCGGTGTCGGCCGTCACGTAACGAAGAACGTGCCGCGTACTTTTAGCCCGAACCTGCGCGAGCGTCGCATCTGGGTCCCGGAGCTGAAAAGATTCGTTCGCGTTAAGGTGACGGCGCGCGCCATGAAGACGCTGAACAAGAACGGCGCCTACGCCGTTCTGAAACAAGCCGGCCTGATCTAGGCCGATCTCTCGCTTAGCGGTTCTGCAGGAGCTGGTGACTGGTCGGTCACCGTCGGTTCGTGCGTCATTTCGACTGTGACGGAGACATCCGCGTCTTGCGGCGATGAGGATTCCTCGGCGTCGCTCGCGACGACAGCAATCGGCGCAGGCTGTTCCGGTTTTTTTGCCCGCGGCAAATCGAGCGAGCCGTCATTAAATTCGATTACGTAGCCTTCGCTGATCAGCCATCGAAGGTCGGAGGCGAGTGCAAGCCTGGCGCGTTCTACCGCAGCCGCATCGCCGCCTTCGACCAGCGTTAGTTCGTCGGCGAGCTGCTTGCGATTCATCCCGGGCGTGGCGGAAAGTTTATCGAGCACCGCGCGGATCGTCGCTGAGACGGCGTCATTCTCATGGCGAAAAGCTCGGGCGCGAATCGGCGAGACAAACAGCATTCCGCGGCGGTGGCGAAAGATATTGAGGCCGGCCTGTCGCAAACCAGCGGCCAGTTCCTGCATCATGCGGGAGGGCGAGCGGGTCTCGCGGACCCATGCGTCCTCGATGGCGCGGTTGAGCCCACGGTCGGACAGCTGCCGGCTGGGAACGCCATCAATCGTCAACTCAGTCACAGTCCGTAGCAGGCCCGGCAGATGGTTTTGCCGGAAATGGCGCTCTGCCTCTGCGGGACTGCCAAACGTTACCGGCGGCTCTTCATTCTTGGTCGTGTATTTGACGACGTTCCGCGCCTGCTCTTTCCATTGCTCGACGACAGCCGGATCGCTGACGATGTCGATCTGGCGCTGGTAATCGGCAAATGACATGCGGCGGCTGAACCGCTGTTCGTAGAGGTTGCGTAGTTGCGGCTGGTAGCTGTGGTAGTTCGTCGGGCCTAACAACGTCCCGCTTAGCCGGCAGCGCGCGACGTTTGAAAAATTGCCTTTGATCGGTTCGGTTTGTGTCGTCTCAATGGTGAAGAATTCCTCCACCAGGGAGGCGAAGGCATCGTTTTCAAGGGTGCGCCGATTGGTTGCGACCGGCCCCTTCTCGCCCAGCTGATGCAGTGGCTGCTCCTCCTTGGCGGTAAGTCGCACGTCGTAGCGCTCGGGTTTGTCGAGGAACAAGCGCGCCAGCGCGAAAACTGAATAGGCGACGCTGCCAGATTTGATCTGCGCCACCACGCTATTCAACACGGGCGGGTGCGGGAGAAACCGGACGTCAACCTGCGGCAACGGCTGTGGCTCACGCACCGGGTGAATGCGTCGTTCGTCGCGTGCGCCTCGTCCCGGCGGCCGGCGTTCTTCACGTCGGTCGTGCGATTTTCGGTCACGCGGAGCTCTGCGTTGCCGATCGCCATCGCGATTGCGATCGCGGCGCGGCGCACGCCGATCGAACCGATCGGATTCTTCGCCTGCGAAGTCGGCGTAGGCGTTCGGCTGCGCCGGCTCGCTCGCCCACGCAGGCAACATTTTCAGGTCGAGTAAATCAACCGGCGTGCTCGGCGAAGACATGATCCTCTGTACGCCAGACGCTGCGGATGTAAACCGCAAGCGAACCAGCTTTGGTAAGTGAACGGCGGCGGGGAAATAAGATTGACAAGCCCGCTAATTCAATTAGTTGCGAACCTTGCTGGCGGTGCTAAGTCACCCCCCGATCATCAGCCTAACCAACCCAATTTTATGAGCGACAAACCAATCGAAGAGAAGGTAAAGGACATCATCGTCGAGCAGCTCGGCGTGAATCCGGAGCAGGTCACCCCACAGGCCTCCTTCATCGAGGATTTGGGTGCGGATTCGCTCGACATTGTGGAGCTGGTAATGGCTTTCGAAGAGGAGTTCAACGTCGAGGTGCCGGACGAAGATGCCGAGAAACTGCAGACAGTCGGT
>JBJMWX010000136.1:0-12287 GCA_045809925.1 Chthoniobacterales bacterium | reverse complement strand
GTTCGCGATCCTGCCCCGGCCCATGCGTAATTTTCCGTCATTCACCTCGACCCACCACCCGCCGCCCTGCGGGCCGCTGATGTCCCACTGGTAGCGCGCGTGGACACCGGCAGCTTTGTCGGCGTGGAACTCGGCCCGCATGCTGTCGAACACCTCCTGCGGTGTGGCGCTGAGCCGTTCGTTCGCGGCCAGCGCTGAAGCGGCAAGTAACAACACCAGAAGCGCGCGTTTCATTGTTCGATTCGACGGAGCAGAAATGAAGCGCCTAGGAAAGTGACGATCGCGCCGATGAAAAGTACGACGAGGCTCGGCGCGTAATAGGCCAGCGGCGCGTGGTACATATTCACCAAGCGAAACGCGCGGCAGAAGTGCGTCAGGGGGAAGATTTCGGAGATGTAGCGGATCGCGCGGGGCAGTTGCTCAACCGGAGCGAACGCGCCCGAGAGAACAAAAACCGGCAGAAGGAAGAAAACCGAAAACTGGATCGCCTGAGTCTGCGTTTTCGAGATCGCGGAGATGACAAGGCCAAGCCCGAGGGAGCAGAGCAGAAAGAGCACGCAGGTGATGGCAAGCATCGGCGGCGAGTGAAAGTGAACGTGAAAATGCAGCCCGGCCAATGCCATAATCATGACGATCAAGACGATCGAAATGCCGAGGTATGGAATGATCTTACCGATCACGATCTCGCGCCGGTGCAGGGCGGTGACCATGAGCTGGAAGAGCGTTCCCGATTCGCGTTCACGGGCAATCGTGCAGGCCATCAGCGTCACGGTGATGAGCTGGAGAATGAGCCCGATCACGCCGGGCATGACGTACTCGATGAATCGCGAGTGCGGATTGTAGAGCACCTTGTCGTCGATCTTCCATGGCTCCATCGCGGAGACGAATTGCTTGCGCACTTCGACAGGCAATTTCTTGGCCATGTCGAAGACGTCCTGCGGCAGCGCGTCGATCATGAATTGCCGCTCGTTCATCTGAAAATCGCCGAGCGTTTTCTGCACACTGCCTTCGAGCGATTGCGCAGTGTTCGTGTCGCTGCCGTCGAGGAACAGCCGGAGCGGCTTCGGATCACCGTTGCTCAGGCTTTCGCTCCAGCCCTGCGGTATCACGAGCGCTGCCTGGACGTGATTGCCTAGCAAATCGTTCGGCTTCGATGGGTCCGGCGCATCATCATGCCAGATGAACGTGCTGCTCGTGCGGATCAGATCGACGAAACGCTGCGTGCGCTCGGTATTATCCTGATTGATGAGCATCGCGGGCACGTTCTTCGGCTCGCCGACTTCGAAGGCATGCCCGAAGACGATCGTGAAAACAGGCGGCAGGATCAGGAGCAGGACAAGCACGCGACGATCGCGCAGAATGTGGAGAAACTCCTTGTAGGCAACGCTGGCTATGGCGGCGAAAGAGCTGCGGTTCATCGTTCAGGCACCATCTGGTCCGCATCCTTCGCAAATCGGCTTCAGCACCGCGCTGTAACCCTGCGAGTAAGCAGTGAAAACGTCTTCCATGTCAGGTTCGACCCAGCGGCAGTCGCGCCAGCGCAAGTCGGGGAACGGCCAGTCTTGTTTCCACTGTTGAACCAGCTTTTCGCTGTCCGCGGTGTAAAGGCGAAGGCTTCCGCTGCGGAGGGAGACGCCGAGAATCTCCGGTTGCTGTCGTAATGTTTCGAATGCGTCCATCAGCGGCTCGACGTCGATCTCAAGAAGCCTGGCACTGAAACTCTCCTTCAGTTGACGCGGTGGTGCCTTGGCGAGGAGGCGGCCGCGTTCAATAAAAGCGACATCCGTGCAGCGTTCCGCCTCGTCCATGTAGTGGGTGGTGACGAAAATCGTGATCCCGCGATGGCTCAGCCAGTAAAGGAGGTTCCACATTTGCTGACGATGCACCGGGTCGAGCCCGGAAGTCGGCTCGTCGAGAAAGAGAAGCGGCGGATCGTGGATCATTGCGCAGCCGAGCGCGAGCAATTGCCGCATCCCGCCGGACAAGCTGCCGGCCGTTGCATGCCGTTTACCCTCGAGGTCGGTGAGCGAAAGAATTTTATCGATCCTCTTTGGCAGCTCGGCGTGCGGAACGCGCGATGCGCCGCCGAAAAACCGCAGGTTTTCCTCGACAGTGAGATCGCGATAAAGACTGAAACGTTGCGCGACGTAGCCGAACCTCTCGCGGACGCGGCTGCGTTGTTGCCAGACATCGAATCCCGCGATCATGGCACGGCCACGCGTCGGGCGGACGAGTCCGCAGAGCATCCGGATGGTGGTCGTTTTGCCCGCGCCGTTGGCCCCGAGAAAGCCGAAGATCGTCCCCTTTTCGATCGAGAACGTCAGCTCGTCGACCGCGACGACATCGCCGTAACTCTTACCAAATTTGTCGAGGGTGATGACAGCTTCGCTCATTCAGGATTTCACAGCACGCCACTTCAGCGGGGACGGATCCGAGCCTCCGCCGATCTCGCTCAGCGGGGAGAAACGTCCCAACCCCGCGCCTTGCACGATGCGAATAGATAAGGGTTGTTCAAGAGATGGAAACGAAAATGCCTTGTCGCCTCGGAGTTACGCTTCTCGCTCTTGCGCTTGGGCTGACTGCTCGCGCAGCCGATCCGAGCGCGGAACTCGCCGGCTTTTCAGTCTTCGATAAAATCGACCTCGCGCAACTCGCCCATGGCGACGTGAAGGTGGCTCACGGCGCGCCGATGGCCAACCCGCGGTTCGCATCGGTGCAGAGCGTCTACGTTGCGCCGGGCACGCCCCAACAGCACATCGCGGCCATGGACCGGTGGAATCCAACTGGTCACCCGGATCTGCACGTCTTCATGCATGTTGAGGGGACAAACTTATCCCGCCTCGCCGCCGCTCCGGACAACTCCGCCGTGCGTGCGCTTGCCGCCGCCACTACCAAGCCGTCTCAGGAGCTGCAAATCAGCCGTGAAGAAGCGAAGAAGTTACCGGTCGGCGCACCGGCTGCATTCAATGGGCCGGTCGCCAATTTCTGGAGCGAAGTGCTCAGCGCGCGTTCGCGCTCCGGCGCCGGAGGTCCTGCATACGATTATACCGGTCAGCCGATCCGGCCGGGGGAAGAACTGCGTGGCATGCTCGGTCAACAGCCGAAAATCCAGAAACAATTCTCCGGGCTCGCCGGCAGTGCCGTCGGCGGAGGCGGCTCGAAGTATTGGGAACTGCTCCAGGTGGAAGATATTGGCGTCCTGACACTCGGCGCATCGGGCAACCGGCCGGGACCGAATGGCTCGATCCAAGCCTACGACACGCTCTACTACGCGAGCGGCGGCTACTATGCCGGCCTGACGTTGTATCAACTCTGGCCGGTCACGATCGAAGGGCGGCCGTCGACCCTCGTCTGGCGCGGTGACATGATCTCCTCCGCCGCCCTCGCCGGTCTCCACGGGATTGAACGGGTCGCCTCCGAGTCCCAGATGATGAAGGATATTTCTCGCGCCGTGACGTCGTTTCGGCGTGACACGGGCGGCGCGCGTTAGGCATTCTGCCGCGGCTTACCGGTTTTCGACTTCATGAAATTCGCACTTCGTCTTTGCTCCGCCGCATTATGTCTTGCCGCAGCGACGGCGTTTGCCGGCTCGGATTCGAAGAATGTCGTGTCCGATTCCTCAAAGAACCCGGGCCCGATCGTCGAGATCAATCCCGGCCCGAAAATCTCGTTCGAGTTCGACGCATCGGAAACATATGTCGGCGATGGAGACGTGGTCCGGAATACCGGCGCGCTGGGCGATCTGCACGTCGAAGACTTTGATGAGAACGACGCGTTCGTCCGCTTCATCCTCACGCCGCGAACGAAGATTGGGATTCTGCGACTCGGCGTCTCCTACGAGCGGTGGGATTTCGGTTTCGACAGCAACGCGATTCCAACACTAAACAACTTCGTCCAGATCCCCGATACGCTTCAGGCGGCAAACTTCGTTGTCGGCATCGACTCGGAATTTTCCGACTCTTTCCTGTTCCGCATCGAAGCGCACCCGGGCTGGTACGGCGCGCAGAGCGATCTCTTCGACGGCGATAATTTCCGAATCCCGCTCGAGGTAGGTGCGAGCTATATTTTTAGTCCCACTTTTCAAATCGTCTTCGGCGTCGGGATCAACTTCGAGAGCAAATATCCGGTGCTGCCAGGCGGGGGCATTCGCTGGAAAATCTTCGACGGCTGGACTCTGAATGCAGTGCTGCCCAACCCGCGGTTGGAATACCAGGCGACGAGAAACCTGCTGATCTATGCAGGCGCGAATATCGAAGCGGAAACGTTTCGGGTCCCGGAGCATTTTGGCGATACGCACTTTGATCCGCGCCTCAACAATGCATGGATGACCTACAGTGAGATCCGCACCGGTCTCGGGTTGGAATGGAATGTGGCGACCGGTGTGAAGCTCGCACTCGAGGGTGGCTACCAGCCCTATCGGCAGTTCGACTTTTTCCGGCCTCACGTCCGCTATCACGAAGACGGTGGGGCACCGTACGGCAGCGTAGGTCTTCACGTCGCGTTCTGACCGTGCATGTATCGGTCCCGGTGCCGACGCCGGTGACTTACCGCCTGAGTAGCGGTGTTCTCTACATCGGAGCTACAGGATTCCCCTGAGACATTCTTACCGGAAAAATCGCTTTGCTCCAGCCGCCCTCCGGCGAGCAGACTCCTAGACCCGATAGCGGGTTTGCTGTTCCCCCCGGAACTACTCTTTCCGGGCGCGCCTGATTGTTCGCATCTCAATTCGGCGACTACTGCAGCGTCCGATCGAGAGGTCCGATCCTGCGAATGTCTGGCCAGATTTTCGCCACCCCGAGCACGACGAGGATCGTGCCAATTCCGCCGCCGACGACCGATACGGTCGGCCCGAAAAGCGCGGCGGTTAAGCCGGACTCCAAAGCACCGAACTCATTCGACGTCCCGATGAAAATGTTGTTCACGGCGGAGACGCGGCCGCGCATTTCATCAGGTGTTACGAGCTGCACGATCGTTCCTCGAATAATGACGCTCACGCTGTCGAACGCGCCGAGAACGAAGAGCATAAGGAGCGAAAACCAGAGGACGTGCGACAGACCGAAAAGGATTGTTGCGATGCCAAAGCCCGTGACGCACCAGAGCAAGGTCTTACCGGCGTGCCGCATGGGCGGCAGATACGCGACGAGCAGCGCGGTGATGAGCGCGCCAAGCGCAGGCGCAGCTCGCATCCAACCCAGCCCAATTGGCCCGCAACGCAAAATTTGATCCGCGTACATCGGCAGCAGCGCGACCGCGCCACCGAGGAGGACAGCGAAAAGATCGAGCGTGATCGTGGCCAGAATGATCTGCCTGCCAAATACGAACCGCGCCCCGGCGGCGAGGCTTTGCCATGTGCTTTCATGTTTGCGCACCAGCGCACGCGCCGCGCGCGGGATGGGCAGGATCATGAGAAAGAACAGAAATGACCCGATCGCGTCGACGATGTAGACAGAAGCGAAGCTGACGTGGGCGACGACGAAGCCGCTGATCGCCGGCCCAACGACAGACGCAATTTGAAATGCGCTGTTGTTCCAGGTGACGGCATTCGCGAACGCATCGCGAGGGACCAGGGTCGGGAAAAATGAACTCCGCGCCGCCCACGCAAACGTGCGAGCGATTCCACCGATAAAGAGCAGTGCGTAAATGAGGGGAATCGACAGGTCGTCGAAATGGAATGCCTGTTGATGCTTTTCAAAGACGCCGGCGATCGCAGCCAGCCAGGCGTTACCCTGCCGCAGAACCGTCCAAGGCGGTATCGCGAGATGGTAAAAAGAGACGAATGCGAGCAAGCCCGAGGCAATCGCGGCCGCGATCTGCGAGACCAGTATGATGTGTTTGCGGCTGAAGCGATCAGCGAGATGCCCGGCCGGGAGCGAAAGCGACACCACGGGAATGGCGATGACGAGGCCGACCAGACCGAGAGCGGTGGCCGAGTGGGTGCGCGCGTAGATTTCCCACTCGACCGCCACGGCCAGCATCTGGCGCCCGATCAGGGAGACCAAATTGCCGGTCATGTAAAGGCTGAAGGCCCGCAATCGAAACGCGGCGTATGGATCGTGTGGTCCCGCAACGGCGGCCGAGCCTTCCGCGGCGCGGGTATTGAGAATTGGGGAATCGGCTGGCGGGACGGATTTGTGTTGCGGCATCAACGCACGCCGCGCCGGCGCGCACGAGACGGTAGAAGCGCAGTTCGTCGCCGCAAGGCTCCGGGGGGCCGCGCGCCCGCTACAATCGCTCGCGGACGATGTGAATCTTGCCAGTCGAGAAGACGACGTCGAACCGGGTCGCGAGATCCGCTCCACCGTATCGAGTCACGATCAGGAGTGGTTGATGCGGATCGCGTCGGTCAACGCGTGCCCGCTCCACGCTCTTCATCCATTTGCCCGTTTTCAGGAAAACGTAGCAAACTTCCTTCTCGTCGATGTCTTCGTAGGCGAGCTGCGCCGGATCGGTGCGCGTGGTGGCCATCCATTGCAGAACCGCTTCCCAATTCAAACCGGGCGGACGCTGGACGCGAATCGGCGCGAGCGACGCCGCGGCCAGAACCAGCAGCGTGGCCGGCGCGAGCCACGGCAGGCCACGATCATACCAGCGCCGCAGCGGCGAAAGGCGTAGCCGGCACAATCCCCACGCGACAATCCACGCGAGCATTGGATAGAGCGGCAGCGCGTAATTCGGTTTTTTCTCGGAGAAACTGCTCAGCGCGAGCAGGACAACCACCGTCCAGATCGCGCCGTAGGAGAAAAGGTCCGAGCGCCGTCGGAGCCGCCCCGCCTTCGGGGCGGCCGGGTGTCGACCGTCGCGGGCGCGCGCCGGCTCCCGTTTTATGCGCAGATAAACTGCCAACGCGATTGCGAGCAGCCACGGCCAGTAGGTGCGCAGATTTTCGACGAAGTAGTAGCCGAAGGAATTGCTGCGCTCCGGCCTGATCGCATGTGCGATGACTTCATGGAGGAAATATTGCCGGGTGAATCGCGCTCCAAAGGTCGCGTACATGTAGAGGTGCCACGGAAGCGCTACGACGATTGCCATTGCCACGGCGATGCCCAGCCATGCGATCAGCCGAGCACGCCCGGCGATCGCCAGCCACACCGCGAAAATCGGAAAGACGCCCAAGGCGACCAGAGGTTTACAGAGCAGAGCGAGACCAATCGCGATCCCGGATGCGACCACCGGCGATCGGCGGTCCCGCCGGATGCTCACGCTGATCAGCCAGACCGCGAGCATCACGAAAAAGAGCTGCCAGAAATCGAGCGACACTTCGCGTGTCCGCCGGACGAATTCGTAGGTCGTGGCGAGGACGAGTCCGCTCACGATCGCTTCGCGCCGCGTCGCGAGGTTGCGCACAGCGAACATGCTGAAGAGCAGGACACCAACAGCAGCGCAGATGCTCGGTATTCGCGCAACCGCGAGATGCCGGCCGAAAAGTTTCAGGAACAGGCCGTGGATCCAAAATGCCATCGGCGGCTTGCTGAAGTACGGCGTTTCAGGATTTAGATACGGCGTCAGGAGCGACCCGCTATCCCACATTTGCAGCCCCACAGCAGCGTAACGTCCGGTGTCGCGCCGGAAATCACCCTGGTCGAGATGCGGGAGGCTAAACGCCAGCAGAATCACGATCGGCAGAAGATAGAGCTTCGCCGAGGCAGCGGAGCGGGGACGCGCCTGCTGCAAGGTCAGTTCTGCAGATTGTAAACCTCGAATAAGCCGACGCCGGGCCGGCTATCCGTGGCGCGCACGATCACAGTGTAGTCACCGGAAGGCAAAGTGGTCAGAACCGCCGCTTCAGCATCATCCGCCGGGGCGAGCCCGGTAGCGGCAATCTCGTTTTCATCGCCATCGCGCCAGTTGTCGTTCATCGCGACGACTGTGCCATTCACGTCGCGCAGCTCGAGCATGGGGTCTGCCAGCGCGCCGGTCACACCTTGCGCGGCAAGCGACGGTGCAACGGCACGCACCAGCACACGGGTATCGCCCGATGTTCCCGCGACGATGAAACCGCCGATCATCACATTCTCGTCCGCACCGACCGTGCCCCGCGTGCTGATGTTTGCCAGCGAAGAACTGCCGCTGGGCGACAAATCATAAACTTCCACCAACCCCACGCCAGTTTCTCCGCCGCTGTTGTGCGCGACGGCGGTATATGAGCCCGGATCCAGCATCCTTACGATTGCCGACTCGGTGTTATCGTTTGGGGCTAGCCCAGTGCCTTCGATCTCCGCTTCCTGTGAGTCACGCCAATTATCATTGGCGGCAACGATCGCGCCGCTTGCGTCGTGCAACTCCAGCACCGGATCGCTCAATGTGCCGGCCACCCCCGCTTGGGAGAGCGACGGCCCAAGCGCCCGGACTATCACCTTTTTCGGTGCATCGCCGCTCAGAATGAAGCCGCCGATGACTTGCTGTTCGGCCGAGCCGGCAGTCACGCGTGTCGAGATATTGGAAAGTTTCTCCGCGGCCGCGGTTGGAGTCGGCTGGAAAACATCCCCGACCCCGTTCGGATCGCGCGGAAACTTCGCATAGGGCAGGCGCGCTCCGAGGTAGCCGAATTGATCGGCACGAATGCTGTTCGGGGCGAGGAAATCGTGCGTCCCGGAGGCGCCGACGATGTCGTCCTGGTCGACACCATCGCCGCTAATTCCGACAGCGCCGATCAGCTGGCCATTCCGATACAACGGAAACCCGCCGGGGAAAATCGTGATCCCGTTCGGAAAACGTGGATCGGGCGCGAACGTAGGATTCAGAATGAAGTTCGGTAACGCGGAGCGCTGAAACCCGGAGAAGCCTTCCTGCAAACCGAAGTACGGTCCGGGGTCCTGCACATCGAGACCGGGCGGGTATCTCGTCTGTGCGAGAAAGCCGACAGTCCGAGTGGAGATCGCGAGCGTGTTCGATGAAAAGCCGAGGGCTGTGCGGCCTTTTTGCACTGCGACGTCCCAACTGAAGAGTGTGGCTTCGCCAGTCCGGAACGCGCCGAGCACTGTTGGATTGGCACCTGGCTGGTTCGGGTTGTTTACCACGGTGATGAACACTTCCATCGGCACCCCGATCGGCAGACGGATGCCGGCCCGTGTCGTGCGAGCGCGATCAGCCGCAAAATCGATGATTTGGCTAACCTCCTCTGCGGTGAGACGGCGCTGGCCGTTGATCGCTCCGGGGATCGGATCGTCGATAATCGGCTGCCGAATTTCACCCGGATAACCGCCGAAGGTGGCCGGCGGATACGGAAATGGTGGCGGCGTGTCGCGAATCGCATACTTGGCCGACGCGTTGCCGATCAATCGCTGACCGGCGAAGCTGGTCGAGCTCTCCACGTACGGCAGGGCAATGCCGTTGATGTAGACGTGATCGGCGGTGAAAGCCCTCGGTGCGTCGTAGCCGTGCTGCCCCGCGAGGGCGACGTCTTCATCTTTGTCGTAGCCGGGAATGAAGATGAACGGATTTTCGCTTCGCAACGTCGTCGGCGATGCCGGATCGGTGATCAGCGGGCCAGGGACGCCATCGCCGGTCACGCCGACAGCGCCCACCAGTACGCCGTTCTGGTAGAGCGGCACACCACCGGGTGAGCCGTCAAGCGAGCTGCCGAATACGGGCACAATCGCCAGTCCGGGCGTAGGACTGAAGGTGATGATGCTGCCAGGCGCCCGGAACTTGTTGATGTCGGAGAAAAACAAATTGGAGAGGCCAACTCCGACGAGTGGACCGGGGGACGTGTTGCGAACTCCGGGCGGAAAGTGTTGCTGGATAATAAATCCGGCCGTGCGCGAGGTGAATGCCTCCTGGTTGCTGCTCAGATAAGCGGCCGTCCCTGCCTTGGAAACGGCCGTCGCGACTTCCTCCGTCGTCGGCTCGCCGCCGCGCATGACCCAGACGCCAAGCACGTCCCCTTCCCGGTCGGTCACGGCGATGACACTGTTAGGCGAAATCTGTGCCGCGCGGGCGATGGCTTGGGCAATGACTGTCTGCACATCGGCGGCTGTGAGCACGGCAAACGTTCGGCTCGCGCAGCAGACTGCGACAAAAAACGCGGCGAGCAGGCGCAATTTCACGGGTTCGCCTTAATACAAAACTCGAGCCGTCTTCGCCACGAGAATCTGGTAAGCACCACGTTGCCCGCCCAGCGGCGTCGGAGAGGATTCCACTCAGCGCTCTTGCAAACGAGAAATGCTTTCCGGCATTCTTGCAGTCCCTATGCCTTCGCCCCGCCGCATACCGAGTCTGCTCGCGTACTCGGTCGCGGTGTTTGCAGTTCGGTCGGCGTTCGCCGGCGACACGATGGTAGAGGTAAACGGCAGAAGTCACTCAACGCCGGCTACAATCGAGATCACGGCCGACTCCAAGGAAATTCGGCCGGTCCCGGGCGAGCGCGTCACACTCGAGATCAATGGTAAGCGCGTCCAAAGCACATTCCGTTACACGCGGCGTTTTCTGTTTGGCCAGGAACAAATCCTCGATCAGGAGCCGCCGCTCCCGCCGTCGGAGTTCAACCCGGATCCGGGGAACCCAAACCTCGCCGAGCCTGTCCCTGAGCCGCCGGATCTCTTCCCGCCGATTCTTCCCCAGCCTCCGGAATACGGCGATGAGCCGCTGCCGCGGTCCCTCGGATTGCCGCGCAAAGGCGTGCGCGAGGTCGCCCCAAACCGGCGGAAGCTGGAGTACGAGGCGTACCCCGAATCACTGCAGCCTGAAGGAATGCTGCCGGGAAGCGAGCCGGTGCCGAATCGATGGTTTGTGGGATTCGGACGGTGGAAGCGTTACGCCGATCCTTCCGCCGAAACGACATATGTCGCCGGCGATCTGCGTTTCTGGCATCCCTATTTGCAGAGCAAACTCAAGGGAGACGCTCCGATTTTTGGGCAGGATTATTTCCTCAACCTGACCGTCAGCGACTTCGCACAGTTCGAAGCCCGCCGGCTGCCGACGCCGAGCGGGGTGAGTGCCGCGCAGCCGAACAGCTCCGAGTTCTTTGGCAGGAGCGAGCAATATTTCGCATCGAACGATTTCTCCATCGGCGTCGACTTCTTCAAGGGAGAGACCGCCTTCAAGCCCGTGGAGTGGGCGCTCCGGTTCCTGTTCGTCGCGAACCAGAACTACATCACGGTGCGCGAGAACAACGCGCTCGATCCGGATCCCCGCGGCCCTGCTTACCCCGGACCTTCAGCGATACCGGTCGATCCCGGTAACCTGCAAGGCTTCGGTCCCGGTTTTCGTCGCCTGCCGAGCGACCTCGAGTACACACGGTACACGACCCGGGTTAAGGACTGGTATGCCCTTCAGGAAGCGTTCGCCGAGATCCACATCCGCGATCTCTCAAACAATTACGATTTCGTTTCCTCGCGCATCGGCATTCAGCCGTTCGTGAGCGACTTCCGCGGGTTCATCTTCAACGACTCCAACCTCGGCGCGCGCATCTTCGGCAACTACGACAACAACAAGTGGCAGTACAACCTGATCGGGTTCGACATGCGCGAGAAGGATACCTACTCCGATCTGAACGAGTTCGATTCGCGCGATCAGCAGATCCTGATCGCGAATGTGTTTCGCCAGGACCTGTTCGCCAAAGGCTATACCGGCGAGCTCAGTTTCCACATGAACCTCGACGGCAGCGATCGGCATTACGACAAAAACGACTTCATCACGCGACCCGCACCGATCGGCAAGGTGCGCGACCATTATGTCCAGGCGTATTACCTCGGCTGGACGGGCGACGGTCACATCGGCCGGCTCAATATTTCGCACGCCTTCTACCAGGCGTTCGGCGAAGACGGATTCAACGGAATCGCGCAACGGCGGGTGGATATCAATGCGCAGATGGCAGCGGTCGAGCTCTCGATCGACAAAGACTGGCTGCGCTTCAAGCTCTCGGGCTTCTGGTCGAGTGGCGATGACGATCCGCGCGACGGTACCGCGAGAGGCTTCGATAGCATTTTCGATCGGCCATTCTTTTTCGGCGGACCATTCAGCTTCTACGTCCATCAGGGCTTCAATCTGGCCGGGACGTCGGTCAATTTTAAACAGCGCGACAGCCTTGTGCCCGATCTGCGGACGAGCAAAAGCGAGGGCCAGTCGAACTTCGTCAACCCGGGCGCGACGATCATCGGCTACGGGATGGACGCAGATGTCACGCCGAAGCTGAAGGCGTTCCTGAACGTGAATTACATCTGGATCAACGACACCGAAACGATCAAGCAGGTGCTCTTCACCCAGAATGCCAGCAACGACATCGGGCTCGATGCGAGTCTCGGATTCCAATGGCGACCGCTGCTGACGGAGAACATCATCGTCACGGC
>JBJMWX010000135.1:0-39903 GCA_045809925.1 Chthoniobacterales bacterium | reverse complement strand
CAAAATTTACAAAAACTACGAAATAACCAACATCTACTCTTAGAATAAACCGGTATAGGCTTTGCCGATCGGCCGCAGTTCGCCGCTCTCATCGTCGCGCACCGCAAAGGTGTAATCGCTCAGGACCTGGTTGCGTTTGCCATGACCCAGCTCGGCCGCGACCACCACGACGTCGAGCGTGGCGAGCTCTTTCTTGAGCTTGAACCAGAACAGGCCGCGCCGTCCCGGCGAGTAGATGCTCTCCGGGTCCTTGATCATCAGGCCTTCGTTCAACCGGTGGCGCGCTGACTGGAACTGCGCTTCGATATCGGCAGCTGAGTGTGCGGCGCTGACGCTCGCGATTTGGAAGTGCGTCGGCAGTTTCAGGCCGCGCAATCGCTCGCGGCGTGCGCGCAGCGGGCTCTTGAGCAATGATTTGCCATTGTGCCAAAGCAGATCGAACGCGACAAACACGACCGGCACATCAGCAGCGGCTGCGAAGAGATCAGCGCCCTCGTGTTTTCGGCCGAGTCGCTTCTGCAGGTCGAAAAACGTGAGCTTCTTTCCCTGCTCGAAGGCGATGATCTCGCCATCGAGAATGACGTCGTCGTCGAATTTTCGGGCAGCTTCCGTCACCTCCGGAAACTGATCTGTGATTCGCCGCAGGTCCCGGGAGAACATTTCGACGCGGCCGCCGCAGCGGTGGAGCTGTGCGCGGATGCCGTCGAACTTGTCTTCTACGAACGCGGTTCCTATGCCGGCAAAGCGCGCCCAGATCGCCTCCGCGGTCGGTTCCGGGCTGGCAAGCATGCACTTGATCGCCCGGAATATGGAAAGCGCGGCGCGATCGAGCTCGCCGCGACGCGCGAGGACGGCTGTTTCGCCAATGTCTGCGAGCAGCATGTTTGCTTCCTTGACGCCATCGAGTGGCGCCTCGAACGCGGCCGCGATCGCCTCCTCGACCAAGCCTTCGCGCAAGCCGATGCGCAGATCGCCGGTCAGGATCTTGATCACATACTGACCTTCGAGCGCGCTGAGCTTCGCCACCCGCGCCTGTAGCAATTCTGTTTTCGCGATTGGGCCGCGCGTTTTCTGCAGTTGTTCGAAGAGCTCACGCGACTGGAGGGTACTGAACGGTTCCGGGTGAGTACGATTCTCTAGCGCTTCGAATGCGGTTTTGCCGGCATCGCCGTGGCTGCTGGCAACGCGATGCAACTCAGCCTCGGTGATGTTAGCGCCGGCAAGCAGGGCACGAAAAATCACCGCCCAGCCGACCTGCAAAGTGCGCAAATCGCTTTGCGGAAAAGCTTTGCCGGTGAAGTACGTTGTCGCTATCCGCAGCTGTGGATCTTCGAGGCCGCGGAGGTAGGCCGCGAGCAGTCGCACCTTTTCGAGCTTTGCCGGCGTCGCGGCAATCGCTTCGCCGACGTTGGCGAAAATGAAGAACTCCGATGCTGTAGCGGCCGCCGTCCGCGGCGGCAGCCGCTCCGGTTGTACCGCCGCCGGGACCGCGGCCCCTACAACCTTTTGAGATAACAACGCGAGCTCCATCTGGTTTTCTTCGCTCAGCGCCCACGCTTCGATGCCGCGGTCGCGCAGATCGCGGGCAAACTCCGCCGCGAAACCGTGCAATGTGAGCACGCGCTGCGGCCGGACCAGTTCGACATAGCGGATAAGGTCCGTGTAATCGGCGTGGTCGGAGAGCGGAAAGGCGGCGTCAACCTGATAGCGATAGACGGCGTTCGGATCCACGGCCCAGCCACTAATCATGGCGACGCGCTTGTTCTTGATTTTCTCGAGCATGCGGGACCGATTCGCGCTGGGGGGACAAATCAGGACCTTGCCCTCGACACCTTCGGCATCGTAGCGCTCGTATTCACAAAAGGACTGGCCGAATTGCTCGTAGATCCGTGTCATTCGGTATACCGAGCCGTGCAGCATCGGCTTGAGCCCTGCGCCGCCGAGCGAGCAAAGAATCTCCTGCGCTTTGCCTAACGAGTAACCGAGCAGGACAGGCGTTGCCCCCGCATCCAGCGCGTCGCGGCAGAACGAAATGATTTGCTCGATCACCTCGATTGTCGGGGGAAAGCGATAGCGGGGCAGCCCGAAAGTCGTCTCCATGATCAGCGTCTGCGCGTGGCACCACTCGGCCGGTTCGGCCGACTGGCCGTGGCGCAATTTGAAATCGCCAGTGTAGAGGAGGGAACCGGCAGCGGTTTTCAGGAAGATCTGCGCGGATCCAAAGACGTGGCCCGCAGGCAGGAGCGTGATACAAAGGCCGCGGACGTCACGCGTTTCCCCGAACGGCAAAACGTGCTCATTGCGCTTTCCCGGCATTCGGGCCTGCATTAGCCGGGCGGTTCGCTCAGAGACAATCACCTCCGCATGGGGAGCGATGTGGTCGCTGTGGGCGTGCGAAACGAACGCGAAGGGCTGCGCATCCCACGGATCGAGCCAGAGGTCCTCGTGCGGCAGGTAAACGCCGCGCTCGTAACGCACATCCAGCATCTGAGAAGCTACGCGTGAATCGAAGTGCACGGCAACGCGCACCCGCACGCGATTGACAGTCACGCCGGCGCTCAGTTCTATAGCAACGAATGAAGCACGGTTCGGTCGTGGTCGGATTGGCGCTCCTTGCGCTCAGCACCTTGCGCGGCGCCGAGCCGAGCAAACTAAACAGCGGCGTCACCCGGCTCCCGGTCGCGTTAGACCGCGACTTCGAGTTCCGGAAAACCAAACTCTTCTTCCTTAATCCGACGCCACCGAAGGCACAGGTTTCCAAGTTCCGCAGCGTGGCGCGCGGAGCGGCCGCGGCCGACGCGTCGATCAGCTTCGAGCGCAGTTACCGCCTGTTCGGAGCGATCACGGCCTTGGATCAGCGGCAGCGCTTCGGCGATTACATGGAGTTTTTCTGGCGCGCGAAACGCGATGCGGATGTGACGGTACGTCTCGAGTACCGGCAGGAAAAGCTGCGCGCCTTCACCCAGTCGCGGGAGGTGAATTATCCCGCCGCCAGAGGCAGCCATAAAACCGAGTTTCAGATCATTGGCGATGACTATGCGGATGACGGGCGCGTACTTGCCTGGCGATGTCTACTCATCACGGGGGGCCGGGTCGTGGCCGAGAATCGTTCGTACTTGTGGAAGTAAGCCAACCTGTGAGAAGTCGGTTTTCGCGGGGGAAGCTCGCTGGCGGATGGTTTGACACTCTCTCCCACGACCCGTAGTTTTTCAGAGGAGAATTGTGGAGTCGTCGATCCAGGTCGGGGTGAACGGAGATGCCGTTTGGGTAAAGGTCGAGGGTCGCGGGACCTTCTTAAACAGCGGCAGCTTCAAGGAGTTTACGCGAGAGATGGTCAACCGCGGCTATCGCGAATTCGTGGTCGATCTGGCGGGGTGCGCAATGATGGATTCGACCTTTATGGGAACGATGGCCGGCGTTGCCCTGCGCCTGAAAGAACTTGGCCACGGCCATCTCCACGTCGTCCATTGTGGAGCGCGCAGCCGCGATCTGCTCACCGGGCTCGGTCTTGATCAGTTGTTCACGATTCACTCGAACGGAGCGCGTGCTCCGGAGTGTCAGGAGTTTGAGTCGGAGGAAAAGAACCGCAGCTCGAGCGATTCCAAGCTCGAGCAAAAGCGTCAGATCCTCGACGCACACGAGGCATTGTGTGAGGCGGTGCCGGAGAATTTCTCGAAGTTCAAAGACGTTCTCGATTATCTAAAGCAAGACCTGCATAAAGAGCCGGCGTCGACTAACTAATCGCCGCCGCCATGTGGCTCTTTATCTTCCTCGGGCTGTTTGTTGTCTGCCTGGCCGGATGGGGTGCCACCTGGTGGAGGCAAAGCGGACGTGTCCGGCAGCTCGAGCGCTCGAAGGAAGAAATCCAGATCGAAGAGACACTTGTCTTCGATTTTCTCCACGGCCTGGGTGAGGCGTTCACCGAGACGATCCGCGCGGCCGACCTGCATCGGCTGATCGTCGAGGGCGCAGCGCGCATTCTCGATGCGCATGGCGGCGCGCTTTATATGATGGAGCGCGCGACCAGCAAGCTGGCACCGGCTTTTGTTTCCAAGGGCTGTCCGCCTCTGGCTGAGGTGCCAGCGCATATCCTGCAACAGGCGGCCAGCACACCGGCCGCCCTAGAGACATACGTCGGGATGCATACGGTCGCACCTGGCGAAGGGATCATCGGCCGCGCGTGGGAGACGCGGCAGGCGGTCCATCTTACCAACGTGCTCGCCGCCGCGCCGGAGCTTTCGAACCTCCGCGGCACCCCGCTGGCAGTCGGCTCCGCGATGGTCACGCCGTTACTCTACGGCAAGCAAAACATGGGAGTGCTTGCGCTCGTCAATGGACCGGCCAGTGCGCCGTTCAGCGCCAGCGATTTCGTGGTCTTTAAGTCGATCTCGGAGCAGTCCGCTTTTGCCCTCTACAATGCGATTGTCTACTCGGAGGCGAACGAAAAGAAGCGTCTCGACCACGATCTCGAGATCGCGCGCGACATCCAGCGGCTCCTGCTCCCGAGCGAAGCGCCAGTTGTGGACGGCTTCGAGATCAGCGGCCTGAACATTCCGGCCCGGCAGGTGAGCGGGGACTATTTCGACTATATCAACATCGACGACGAGCGGCTCGGGATCGCGATTGCCGACGTTTCCGGCAAAGGTGTGCCGGCCTCAATCATCATGGCGATCTGCCGCAGCGTTTTGCGGAGCCAGGCCGCAAACAATTCCTCACCGGCCGACGTTCTGCGGAAGGTTAATCGGCAGCTCTATCCAGACATCAAGGAGGACATGTTCATCAGCATGGCTTACCTGATCCTCGATTACGCGCGCGGCGACGTCGTGCTCTCGCGCGCCGGACACGACGCGCCGTTCGTCTATCGCGCCGCGACAAAAGAAATAACGGCGATCAAGCCGCCGGGAATGGTGCTCGGAATTGACAGCGGAAGCGTCTTCGATAGGATCAGTAACGACGTCGCGGTGCCGCTCGATAGCGGCGATTGCCTGTTTCTCTACACCGACGGAGTGACCGAAGCGCTCGACGCAAACGGTTCGGAATTTGGTATCGAGCAAATGGTGGAAGCGGTGCGTGAGGGCGCCGGTGAGGGAGCGGGGGCGATCATCAACCGCGTGATCGACGGCGTGCGATCCTTCGTCGGATCGACACCGCAAAATGACGACATCACCTTAATCGCGATCCGAAAACGATGAGCAAGATTCCTGTGACTGATCCCGCGGAGGAGGAGGCGGCAAATGCTTCTTCATCCGCGGCCCAAAATACTGCGCCCGAACAGACGGCAGACGAGGACCCGGTAGCGACACTGCAGGGCGATCTCGACCGGTTCCGCGACCTGGCCCTCCGCAGTCAGGCTGATTTTGAAAACTACAAGAAGCGCGCGGCACGCGAGAAAGAGGAGGCGATCAAGTACGCCAACACGGCGCTGCTCGAGAAACTGGTTGCGATTGTCGACAACTTTGAGCTCGGCCTCGCGGCGGCGAAGGATGAAGGCAAAAACTCTCCGATCTATGCCGGCATGAGCATGGTCTTTAAGCAGTTGACCGATTTTCTGGTCGATAATGGCCTCGAGCCCATTGACGCCGAAGGGCACAAGTTTGACCCGAATTTGCACGAAGCCATCGCGCATGAGCCGAGCCGGAAAGTGCCCGAGAGTCATATCATTCGCCAGACTCGCCGCGGTTACCGTTTCAAGAATCGTCTGCTCCGCCCGTCCAGCGTTGTCGTCTCGAGCGGACCTGCCGCGGCCTGACCCTCGTTTTGCAGCTTAGCTGATGGCGACAACGAAGCGCGATTACTACGAGGTGCTCGGTGTCTCCCGCGACATGTCCGAAGAGGAGGTGAAACGCGCCTATCGCAAGCTCGCGGTGAAGTATCACCCTGACAAAAATCCCGACGACCCGCACGCCGAGGAGAAGTTCAAGGAAATCGGCGAAGCCTACGACGTGCTCATGGATGCCGACAAACGCGCCGCCTACGATCGTTATGGCCACGCTGCATTTGCGCAGGGTGGCGGCGGGTTCCGCGGCGGGTTTCACGACCCGTTCGATATTTTTCGTGAAGTGTTCGGCGGCGGTGGAATGGGCGGTGGGATCTTCGACACCTTTTTTGGTGGTGGCACGACGGTGGATCGGCAGGGGCGGCAGCGGGGCAGCGACCTGCGCTACGACATGCAGATTACTCTCGAAGAAGCTGCCTTCGGCGCCGAGAAAGAGATCGAGCTTCGCAAACTCGATGCCTGCGAGACGTGTGGCGGCAAAGGCGCAGAGACTGGCTCCCGCACGATCAACTGCCCGACCTGCGGTGGCCGCGGGCAGGTGATCAGCTCCCGCGGATTTTTTCAGGTATCGCAAACCTGTCCGCGGTGTCGCGGCGCCGGTGAGATCCTCGAGAAGCCGTGTCGCGCCTGCGAAGGCGAAGGTCGGGTAGAGAACACGAGCCGAATCAAATTGAAGATTCCGGCCGGCATCGCCGACGGGTCGCGTCTCCGTTCCTCACAAAATGGCGAAGCCGGAGTTCGCGGCGGACCGCCCGGCGATCTCTACGTCGTCATTCACGTTAAGGAACATGAAGTCTTCCAGCGCGAGGAGGACGATCTGTATTGCGAGCTGCCGGTGTCGTTTGCGATCGCGGCGCTTGGCGGCGAAATCGCGGTGCCTACCCTCGAAGGCAAAGCCAATCTCAAAGTGCCTGCCGGAACGCAGAGCGGGCAGATGTTTCGGCTGCGCGGCAAAGGGATCGCGAACGTGAATGGCCGTGATCGCGGCGATCTGCTCGCGCGCCTGATCGTTGAAGTGCCGACAAAGTTGAACATCGAACAACGCGAGAAACTGGAAGAATTCGCCTCGCTTTGCGGCGAAGAAAACACGCCGTTGCACAGAAGTTTTTTCGAGCGCGCGAAAGACTTCTTTCGGTAGAGGCTCGGTATGGCAGGGACAGCTCTCCGGGATGTCCATGAATCCTGCTAAACAGGAGAGAAACGAACCTGGTCTATGCATCGGTTTTACATCGCGCCGGGGGAGTGGGATCCGGATGCGCTCGTGCTGACCGGCGGCGAAGCGCATCATGCCCGCAACGTCTTGCGGTTGGAGCCCGGGAATCGTGTTGCCTTGTTCAACGGCAACGGCCGGGAAGTCACGGCCGAAGTCTCGGGCGTTACCTCTTCACGGATTGAGCTGCGCAAATTGCACGAAACTGCGACGCCGCCACTGCGGTGTCAGATCACGCTTGGCCAGGCAATTCCGAAGGGCAAAAACATGGACCTGATCGTGCAGAAAGCGGTCGAGCTCGGCGCGGCCGAGATCGTGCCGATCATTTCGGATCGCACGGTTGTACGGTTAGGCTCGGAAGAGTCGGAGCAAAAACGGAACAAATGGCAGGCGATCGCGGTCGAAGCCGCCAAGCAATGCGGACAGAACTGGCTGCCGCAGGTGAAAACTCCGCGGCCCATGGCGGAATTCTTCGCTGATGCAGCGCGACATGAGCTGCGGTTGATCGGCTCGCTGCAGCCGGATGCGCAGCAATTGAAGAATATATTGGCGGAAACGGATCAGCGACCGGCAAGCGTGCTGATGATGGTCGGTCCCGAAGGCGATTTCACGCCGGCAGAGCTGAACGTCGCGCGGGCAAACGGCTGCCGGCCAATCACGCTCGGACCCATCATCCTGCGCGTTGAAACAGCCGCGATCTACTGCCTGAGCGTGTTGTCCTACGAGTTGCTGGCGTGAATCACTTCCGCTCGGAGTAACTTACCCGCCAGATCGTCTTGTTGCCGTCTTCGCTGAAGAGCAGCGCGCCGTCTTTTGCGACGGTGATCCCGACCGGCCGGCCCCACACGCCGTTATTGTCGGCTACGAAACCGGTGACGAAATCGACGACATCGCCGCGCGGTTTGCCCGTCGCGTTGTCAAACGGCACGCACACGATTTTGTAGCCGACGCGCTTCTTGCGGTTCCACGAGCCATGGAATGCCGCAAAAATATTTCCACGGTATTCGGGCGGGAACTGTTCGCCGGTGTAGAAGCACAAGTTGAGGGACGCGACGTGGCTCTGTGTCAGGACGTCGGGCAGGATTACTTTGCCGTCCAGTTCGCGGTGTTTCCCTTTGTGGCGCGGATCCTCGTGGTTACCGAGGTAAAACCACGGCCAGCCGTAGAACCCACCCGGTTGCACGCTGCTGATGTAATCCGGAACGAGATCATCGCCGAGCTCGTCGCGCTCGTTTACACTCATCCACAGATCGCTGGTGCCGGGGCGGAACGCGATCCCAACCGCGTTGCGCACACCCCAGGCGAACACTTTGCGATCAGTCCCGTCAGGATTGAACTGGAAGATACGAGCTCGATCCGATTCGTTCGCGTTGTCCGAGACGTTCGAGTAGGACCCGATTGAAACGTACATTTTTTTGCCGTCGGGCGAGAATACGATGTCCCGTGTCCAGTGCCCGCCGCCGCGCAGCAGACCGCCGCGAGAGAGGTCGGCGTTGGCCAGCTTCTCCGCTGCCCCTCGTGCTTTCAGATCACCATTCTGATAGGGGATACGAACGACTCCATCCGTGTTCGCGATGTAGAGCCACTGCGGGTCGGGCCCGGGTGGATAGAAGGCAAGGCCGAATGGCTCGTTCATTCCGCCAGAGGCGAACGTCTCGGTTACGTCCGGTTTGCCCTTTCCGTTCGTGTCCCGCAGCACCTTGATCGCGTGGACGCGGCTTTCGGTCACGAAGATGTCGCCATTCGGCGCTGTCAGCAGAAAGCGCGGATTACGAAATCCGCTCGCGTACTGCTCGATCGCGAATCCAGGCGGGACCCGCAGGCGCGCATCCGCCGGACGTGCGACAACGCGGGGACCGTTGTCGACAGAGTCAGTCGAAAATGGTGGTGGCAAGTCTTCAACGGTGATCCTCCGGCTCACCCCTGGCGCATCCTGCGTCCAATCACCTAAGAGCGCCGCTTTGCCGGTGAGCGTTTGTGCGTTCGCAGTTAAAGTTGCAAATGCCAGCGCAACCAGCAGCCACTTCATTCAGTAGATATACGCCTGCGGCAGTCTGAACGCGTCGCGAATGAGCTCGAGCTGCGGCGGCATTCCATCACGCATCATTACTTCCACAACATCGAAACGGAAGAGAATCTCGGGATTATCGAGCAGCCGCAGCCAGGCGAGCGCACCACGGGAAATGCGGTGCTGCTGGTCGCGCCGGACTGCCTCAAACGGGCGCCCGAAGGTCTCCGTCCCGCGGGTTTTGACTTCCACGAAAACAAGCGTGTCACCGTCGCGGCAGACGAGGTCAATTTCGCCGCCGGTGCGTCCGCGGAAGTTGCGGTAGAGAATTTTGTAACCCTGCCGGCGGAGGAATTTCGCGGCGAGTTTCTCGCCGCCGTGCCCGCGCTCGCGACTCGTAGGCTGCACTGTAGCGGCGGTCCGCGAGCGCCGAAAAAACCGCAGCAAAGACTCGGCGGTCATAGACGCCGCTACAAGGCTGCCGCGAAGTCGAAAAGCGGCTGCGCTACCGGCTCGAAAGAACGTCGATGAATAGGGCAGGGGCCAAGCTCATGCAGCTTCAGGAGGTGCAGTTCGGTGCCGTAGCCTTTGTGCTGGCTGAAGCAATATTCCGGGAACTGAGCGCAGAAATCGCGCATGATTGCATCGCGCGTCACTTTGGCGATCACGCTCGCAGCTGCGATCGTAAGGCTGAAGCAATCACCGTCGATGATTGCCGTTTGCGGGAGAGGAAACGGGAACACCGGTCGTCCGTCGATCAGCACATGTTGCGGTTGCAGGGCGAGAGCTTCCAGCGCCAGTCGCATCGCCTTGTGGCTGGCGCGCAAAATGTTGATCCGGTCGATTTCGAGCGAATCGACAATCCCCACCGCCCAGACGATCTGCGAGTTCGCGACCAGCTCCCCGTAGATTTTCTGCCGCAAGTCCGGCAGGAGCTGCTTCGAGTCGTTCAGTTTTTTGTGCCGGAATTTCTCCGGCAGGATCACCGCTGCCGCTACGACCGGCCCGGCGAGCGCGCCGCGGCCCGCTTCGTCGATCCCACCGATGCGGGTGATCCCGATGGCACGAAGCTTCTTCTCGTGTCGAAAGCCGCAGCGGCGCATCGTGCTGAAATTACCGCGCCGGCTTGCGCGCCACGAGCACGGAATCGTGCCATTTATTGCTCTCGTTGTCGTACTGCGGGAGGGCGTCCCACTGCGTCCACGCCTCGAGGACCTCGAGCTCGGCGTAGCGCGCCACCGCTCGCAGCCCATCCGGATAAACCCTCCAGCAATCGACTGGGAAACGGTGCTCTGGACCGCTGGAGGGCGCGATGATGCAGCAGACGCCGTTCGGCTTCAGGGCGCGCGCAATCTGCTGCATGGTGAGCCAGAAGAACTCCGTGTGCTCGAAGGTTTGACCGCTGATCAGAACGTCCGCGCTTGCCGCGTCGATTTCGCGCCAGTCGTACGGATCGGCCAGCACGACATCGACGTTTTGTCCCGCCGCCATGTCGACGCCGATGTAGCGCCAGTTCGGTTCCGTAAAGAGCGGCCGATAAGTGCCTGAGCTGCCCGGTGTGATGATTTCCTGGCTGCCGAGATCGATAATGGTCAGCTGTTCGCCCTCCCGACCGGCCAGATACTTCCGGCGAAAGTCGGTCATTTTGTCGAACGAACTCGGATGCATCGCCGTTGACTAGATCGGCTTTGCTTCGGACTCTGCAAACCGAATCCATGCCCATGCGCAAAACGAAAATCATCTGCACCCTCGGTCCCGCGTCCGATTCGCCCAGGACGCTCGAACAGATGATCCGCGCCGGCGCGGACATGTTCCGGCTGAATATGAGCCACGCCCAGCACGATTGGGTCCGTGAGGTCGTGCCACGCGTCCGCAAGATTGCGCGCCGGCTCGGTCGCGGGATCGCGATCATGCTCGACACGCAGGGACCTGCGATCCGCACCGGTCCGGTGAAGCACGAAATCCCGCTTCAGATCGGCGACAAAATCGAGCTGACAGTCGGGAAGGCGAAGCCAACTGTGGAAAACTCGGTCACCGTCAATTATCCGGGGCTCGTTCCGGACTGTGCGGTTGGCAACACCGTGCTGGTCGACAACGGCGTCATTCGGCTGCGGGTGCTGAAGAAGCAGAAGCAGCGGCTGATTTGCGAGGCGCTCACGCCGGGCAAGCTGTCATCACATCGCCACATCAACCTGCCGGGTGTGCATGTCCGGCTGCCGCCGCTCACCCCCAAGGACTTCGACGACGTCGCGCTTGGCGCCGAGCTCGGGGTCGACTTTGTCGCACTCAGTTTCGCGCACGACCAACGGGATCTGCAGGCGCTTCGGCGCGAGTTGCAGAAGTTGCGCAGCACCGCTGCGGTCGTGGCGAAGATCGAGACCCAATCGGCGGTCGAGTCGCTGGACGAAATGATCGAAGGAGCCGATGCGGTGCTGATCGCGCGCGGTGATCTTGGCATCGAGATGCCGATGGAGGAGCTGCCGACGACCCAGCGCCGGATCGTGAAGCACTGCATTCGTGCCGGAAAACCCGTCATCCTCGCGACGCATTTGCTTGAGTCGATGGTTGATAACCCGGTCCCGACGCGGGCGGAAGTCACCGACGTGGCGAACGCCGTCTTCGAGCAGTCCGATGCGCTCCTGCTGACGGGCGAAACCTCCGCGGGCCGCTATCCCGTAGAGTGCGTGAAGGTCCTGGAACGCGTGGCCTGCCGGATCGAGCGGAGCGGCGGGGCTGGTTACGCGAGTGAAGCGCGGCTGCGGGACGAG
Organism: Chthoniobacterales bacterium; assembly: GCA_045809925.1. Lineage (GTDB taxonomy): Bacteria > Verrucomicrobiota > Verrucomicrobiia > Chthoniobacterales > UBA10450 > CADDYX01. Next base: position 28,141 of record JBJMWX010000135.1, on the reverse strand, counting down.
CGGCAGAAGACGGTCATGTCGGCCGTCGTCCTGGCTAACTCGCTGCGTGGTTCGAAGCTCATTGTTTTTACCCGCCACGGGACGATGGCTCGCTACGTGGCCAATCTGCGGCCGCAGCGTTCGCCCATTTTCGCCTTTACGCCCAGTGAGCAGGTTTACCGGCAGCTCGCGCTCTGCTGGGGAACGCACCCCGTCCTGATGAAGTTCAAGGACGATCCGAATGCGACGATCGGCTCGGCGGAGAAGATTCTTGCGGACGCAGGCTTAACTAAAGCGGGTGACAATCTCGTCGTGCTCACCGATGTGCATGCCCGCGGCACCATGTTCGACTCGGTCCAAGTCCGCCAGGCGCGCGACAATTTTGACGGCGGAGACGAACGGCCGACCGGCGAGTCGATGATGGACTAACGGCGGGACACCTCTCCGAGAGGTCCACGGCCGGCTCGGGGCGGCGCCCTGCCAAGAAAAAGCGCGCGGATGTTTCCACCCGCGCGCCTAAACCAAACAGCTCTCTTTCCTTAAACTTCTACCGGCAGTTCGACGTCGACCGGCTTTTCTTTCTTGCTCAATGCCCGGCGCAATTTGGAAAGCGCAATGTTCTGCAACTGCCGGATGCGCTCTCGCGTGACGCCGAACTTCTTGCCGACTTCCTCGAGGGTCTTCGGCTTGCCACCATCCAGTCCAAACCGCTGGAAAATGATCTTCTTCTCGCGATCATCGAGGACGTCGAGGAGACCGCCGACCTCGTTGCGCAAGTTCTTGTCGCGCAGCAATTCGAACGGCGTCTGAGCTTCCTCGTCCCCGACGATCTCGCCAAACTCGGTCGAATCGTCGTCGCTGATCGGCGCGTCGAGGGAGGCCGGCCGAATCGAGACAGTCTTCAACTGCGAGACTTTTCCGGCGGCGATGCCGATCTCTTCGCCGAGCTCGTCGTCGGTCGGTTCGCGTCCCAGTTCTTCGCTCATCTGGAGCGAAACACGGCGCATTTTCGAGATCTTGTCGACGAGGTGAACCGGCAGCCGGATCGTCTTCGACTGGTTGGCCAGTGCGCGCTTGATCGACTGCTTGATCCACCACGCGGCGTAAGTTGAGAGCTTGCCACCCTTTGCGGGATCGAAGCGTTCAACCGCCTTCATGAGGCCGATGTTGCCTTCGCTGATCAGGTCGAGGAGCGGCAGGCCAAGGTTGGCATAATCGTGCGCGATTTTCACCACCAACCGCAGGTTCGAGCGAATCATCAGGGCGCGCGCCTCGCGGTCGCCCTTTTTGATCTTGGCGGCGAGCTCAATCTCCTGCTCCGGCGTCAGGAGCGGGATTTGCCCGATCTCCCGCAGGTAAATTTTTATTCCGGTATCGCTATCTTCGGCAGCCATAAAAGAGGATCTCATGTTCTTTGGGGGCAGAAGCGCGCTGCGCCGCGGTTGCCACCTGGCTCGGACCGCCGTGTGCTGCGCCTTCCGTCATTTCGAAAAATTGTTAACAAGGTTAATTATTCGGATTACTGACAGCCCGCGGATGTATTTTGTTCAATGTTTTTGAGGACGATTTTCCGAGGGAGTTTTCCTCTTTAAAATGGAACAAAACGTCGGCCACCGTGTTGCGCGGAAGAAATAAATGAATCCAGCCCGGCAACGCTTTGCGTTTTACGCGTAGCCGCAGCCGCTTCACCGGTCGTTTGCTTTTTGGCAGGCGCGGCGCCGCACAAATTTTACCCGCTCGGATTGTCCCTTATTGAGATGCAAATAGCCTCCACTTTCACGCACCGCGGCCAGTCCTGCCATTAACGATGGGTGCTAAGACGATCCTGATCACAGGGGGCGCAGGCTTCGTCGGCTCGCATCTGGCCGACCTTCTGCTCGAACGCGGCTACAAAGTCCGGGCGCTGGACAATTTAGCTCCGCAGGTGCACGGCGACGGCGCGGAACGACCGGAGTATCTCGCTCCGGAGGTTGAACTCGTCGTCGGCGACATTCGCGACGAGTCGGTCGTGCGACGGGCGGTTAACGGCGTGGAGGCAGTGTTCCATTTCGCCGCGACGGTCGGGGTCGGGCAAAGCATGTACGAGATTGCCAATTACACGAGCATCAACGGCGATGGGACGGCGGTCTTACTCGAAGCGCTGGCGCAGAAGCCGGTGGAGCGGCTGGTCGTTGCCTCGAGCATGAGCATTTACGGCGAAGGCCTCTACCGCCCCGCGGACGGCGAGCTCGCGCCGGGCGCGGAACGGACCATCGAGCAGCTGCGCGCCCACGACTGGGAAATCCGCGATCTTGACGGAGAAGCGCTCACGCCAGTGCCGACACCGGAGACGAAATGCCCGGCTGTGCCTTCGGTTTACGCCATCTCGAAATATCAGCAGGAACGCCTCTGTATGACGGTCGGCCGTGCCTACGGCATCGCGACCGTCGGCCTGAGGTTCTTCAACATCTATGGCACGCGGCAGGCGCTTTCGAATCCCTATACCGGGGTTCTTGCGATTTTCGCATCGCGTTTTCTAAACAACAAAGCGCCCTTGGTGAACGAAGACGGCGAACAGCGGCGCGATTTCGTCAGCGTCCACGATGTGGCGCAGGCTTGCTGCCTCGCGCTCGAAAAACCGGAAGCGGCCGGTCACGTGTTCAACGTTGGCAGCGGCCACCATTACTCGATCAATGAAATCGCGACGCGGATGGCTTCGGCGCTCGGCAAGGAGGAGATTGAACAGGAGATCGTGGGCAGGTGTCGGGTTGGCGATATCCGTAATTGCTTCGCCGATATAACGCTGGCGCGAAAAGTTCTCGGCTACGAGCCGAAGGTGAAACTAGAGGCCGGGCTCGTTGACCTGGCCGAGTGGCTCGAAGGCCAGAGCGCAGTCGATCGCGTTGCCGACGCGAGCAAAGAATTGGCCGCACGCGGGCTGGCGGTATGAGCGAAAACGGCACGCGGCCATTACTCGGAGTGCTCGAGTGGCTCCGCCCGGGCGAAGAAGAGCGCGTCGAGCGCCTCCTCGCTGATTTAAAAGCTATCGGAGTGCGCGAGCTGCGGACCGGTGTTTCGTGGGCCGACTGGCATACCGTGGGCGGCGAAAAATGGTACGAATGGCTCCTTCCTCGTCTCGCAAGCGAGATCAACATCCTTCCCTGCTTCCATTACACGCCGCCGACGCTCGGGATAACGCCGCAGCACTGGTCACCGCCGCGCGAGCCGAAGCAGTATGCCGATTTTCTGGACGTTTTTATCACGCGATTCGGCGACCACTTCGAATGGGTCGAGCTCTGGAACAAACCGAGGAACCCGCTCGAGTGGGACGCGACCCTCGATCCACACTGGCTGATTTTCTGCGAGATGGTCGGCGGAGCGGCGCACTGGGCGCAACGTCGCGGTAAAAAGACTGTCCTTGGCGCTAGCGGGCCGATGGACGCGCAGTGGGTGCGCTTAATGTGTGAGCGTGGGGTACTGCGCTACATCGATGCTGTTGGAATTCACGGCTTCCCTGGCACGTTTGATTTCTGGTGGGATGGATGGAACGCGAAGATTGCCCGCGTGCGCAACGTCCTGCTCCAACACGGCTCGAACGCGGAGGTCTGGATCACGGAGACCGGCTACTCGACGTGGAGGCATGACGATCGCGAACAAATCGCAGCGTTTCTCAACGTCATGCGTGCACCTGCCGAGCGGGTTTACTGGTATGGGGCGCACGACCTCGAGCTGCCCCAGGCCCGACCGGACAGCAGTTGCGTGGACGAACGCGACTATCATTTCGGCCTGCGCCGACGCGACGGATCGGAGAAGCTGCTTTCGCGATTGCTAAGTAACGGCGGCGTTAAAGCGGTAGAAAATTCGGCGTGGCTGCACCGCAACGACCGCGCTCGCAAGCAGAAATCGCACGAGCGCCCGATCCTGATTACCGGCGGTTCGGGTTTCGTCGGCTGCAATCTGGCTGACCGGCTCTGTGGTGACGGCCACCCCGTTCTCCTTTTCGACAATCTCTCGCGCGCCGGCGTCGAGCAAAACGCAGCCTGGTTGCGCGAGCGCCACGGCGACCTCGTGCAGGTGGAAGTAAGCGACACGCGCGACTCGCACGCGCTTGCCGCGGCCGTGCAACGCTCATCCTTTGTCTTCCATCTGGCCGCTCAGGTCGCGGTCACCACCAGTCTGGTCGCGCCCATCCACGACTTCGAGGTGAATGCTCGCGGCACGCTCAACCTGCTCGAAGCTGTCCGAGCGTGTGAAAACCCGCCGCCTGTCGTTTTCACATCGACAAACAAGGTTTACGGCGCCCTCGGCGACGTAGAGCTGACGTTAGTTGGCAACCGGTACGAACCGGTCGACGAGGCGATTCGCGCCCGGGGAGTCGCTGAGAATCAGCCGCTCGATTTCTACAGTCCGTACGGGTGCTCCAAGGGGGCGGCCGATCAATACATCGTCGACTATGCGCGAACCTTCGGGCTGCCCGCCGTCGTGTTTCGGATGAGCTGCATTTACGGCCCGCACCAGTTTGGCACTGAAGACCAGGGCTGGGTGGCGCATTTCCTCATCCGCGCGATGCAAGAGCGGGCGATCACTCTTTACGGCGACGGTAAACAAGTCCGCGACGTGCTGTTCGTCGAGGACCTCGTTGACGCCTTCCTCCTCGCCAAAGGGAACATGCGGAGGCTCTCCGGGCAGGTATTTAACATAGGCGGCGGTCGCGCCAACACGACGAGCCTGCTTGAGCTGATTGAGGTGATCGAGAGGTTGGAAGGTAAACGGCCGCGTCTGGTTTGGGACAGCTGGCGGCCCGGTGACCAGCGGTACTACGTGAGCGACGTATCGAAATTCCAGACTGCAACGGGCTGGCTGCCGAAACTGAGCATGCGCGATGGCGTTCAACGCTTGCACGAATGGCTACAAGCCTCCGGCCGCGCCGAACAACCGGCGTTTGCCGCGACGGCGTGAGCGCCGTTTTTGCGCCGCCGCGACAGCAAAACGTGCGGCATAGTGGCGCGGCCGGGCTTATGCGTGCCGCAGTTCTCGTCAAGCCACAGAAGTTTGAGTTCCGCGAAGTTCCGCGACCGACGCCCGGCCCCAACCAACTGCTCGTTCGACTGGAAGGCTGCGGAGTCTGTGCATCCAATATTCCGCCATGGGAAGGCAAACCATGGTTCCAGTATCCGATGCCGCCGGGTGCGCTCGGCCATGAATCGTGGGGACATGTCGAAGAGGTTGCTGACCTTGTCACCGGGTTCGCGCCAGGCGACCGCGTCGCGATGATCTCGAGTCACGCTTATGCGGAATTCGACGTTGCCGACGTTTCATCGACCGTGAAATTGCCGCCGTCGCTCGACGATCAGGCGTTTCCGGCCGAGCCGCTCGGTTGCGCGATGAACATCTTCCAGCGCAGTCAGATCGAGCGAAACGACACCGTCGCGATCGTCGGGCTTGGATTCCTAGGTGCGCTCCTTACCCAACTTGCGACCGCCTCGGGAGCGCGTGTCTTTGCGATCGCGCGCCGGCCATTTGCAATCGCGATGGCGAAGGAAATGGGCGCTGCTGAGACGATCGAGATGAGCGAGCAGTCGGCGGTCATCAGCCGCGTCGAGCAGTTGACCAGCGGCCGGTTTTGCGACGTCGTCATCGAGGCCACCGGTAAACAGGGGCCGCTGGATCTCGCCGCGGAATTGACACGGGAGCGCGGCCGCCTCGTCGTCGCCGGCTACCATCAGGACGGTCCGCGCCAGGTGAACATGCAGCTCTGGAATTGGCGCGGTTTGGACGTGATCAACGCACATGAACGGGACCCGCAGATCTACCTGCGCGGAATGCGCGAGGCAGTCGCCGCGGTCGAGAGCGGTTTGATCGACCCCGCGCCTCTTTACACCCACCGTTTCCGGCTTGATCAACTTGACCAGGCGCTAGGCATGACGGCGGAGCGGCCCGACGGGTTCATGAAGGCGCTGATTACTTATGCGCGATAATCTGCGGCCGCAGCGCGTCTTGATGACGGCCGACACCGTTGGCGGCGTTTGGACCTATGCCCTCGAGTTGATCGGGGCGCTTCCGGAAGTGCGGTTCGCACTCGCAACCATGGGCCGCCAACTTTCGGCTTCGCAGCGCGAACAGATCGCGACGCATTCGAATGTTGTTCTATTTGAGAGCGAATTCCGCCTCGAATGGATGGACGATCCATGGAGCGATGTCGATCGTGCCGGCGACTGGCTGCTCGGTTTGGAAGCCAAGTTCCAGCCTGATCTCGTTCACCTTAACGGTTACGCGCATGCCGTCCTGCCATGGGCCGCTCCGAAGCTCGTGGTAGCGCATTCGTGTGTTATCTCGTGGTGGCATGCCGTCAAAGGCGGAGAGCCGCCGGATCAATTCGATGAGTACCGGCGCCGCGTCTCCACCGGGCTCGCAGCTGCGAACCTCGTCGTGGCTCCGACTCAGGCCATGCTCAAGTCGCTGCGGGAAGACTACGCGGGCGAGTTTACCGGCCGTGTGATTCCGAATGGACGGACCCACGCCCAGTTTTCACCCGCTCCGAAGTTATCCCGGATTTTTGCTGCCGGACGCGTCTGGGATGAAGCGAAGAACATTTCCTTGTTGAGCGAGATAGCGCCGCGTGTGTCCTGGCCGATCGATGTCGCCGGAGAAGATCGCCATCCAGGAGGCGGTTCCCCGCGGCTGGCGAATGTGAATTTGCTCGGCCGGCTTACGCAGCCGCAGCTCGCCACCCGTTTTGGCACCGCGGCGATTTACGCTGCACCGGCAAAATACGAGCCGTTTGGGCTCTCGATTCTCGAGGCCGGCCTCTCAGCCTGTGCACTCGTGCTGGGTGATATTGCCAGCCTGCGCGAATTGTGGGCCAATGCCGCCGTGTTCGTCTCGCCGGCCGATGCCGACGGTTTCATTCGCGCGTTTGACGATCTGATTTCCCATGCCGGGCGCCGGGAGGAACTGGGCCTTCGTGCGCGTGAACGCGCCTTGCACTTCACGGTCGAGCGAATGGCGGCTGATTACCGCGAGGCATACGCAACCTGCCGTGAAGTTGTGGAAACGCCGGTATGAGAGTGGTGATGTTCTATCACTCGCTCGTTTCCGACTGGAACCACGGGAATGCGCATTTTCTGCGCGGCGTGGCTACGGAACTGATCGAACGTGGGCACGACGTCGCGATTTTTGAGCCGCGTCAGTCATGGAGCCGGCAAAATCTTGTGGCCAACCATGGCCAAGCACCGATCGCTGAGTTCCACGAGCGCTACCCTGTGCTGCGATCGGCGCAATATGATCTCAGCACGCTTGATCTTGATGGCGCGCTCAACGGTGCCGATCTCGTCCTCGTCCATGAGTGGAATGACCACGAACTGGTGCGTCGCGTGGGTGAACATCGCGCTCGGGCCGGCGCTTACCGTCTCCTTTTTCACGACACCCATCACCGTGCCGTTACTTCGCCTGAGCAGATGCGGGCCTACGATCTCTCGAGCTACGACGGCGTTCTCCTCTACGGAAAGGTGCTGCGGGATTTGTACCTCGAGCGCGGCTGGGTTTCGCGCGCGTGGACCTGGCATGAAGCCGCGGACATCCGCGTGTTCAAGCCGCTGCCGCGCTTCGATTTCACCGGTGACGTAGTCTGGATCGGCAACTGGGGCGACGATGAGCGCAGCGCCGAGCTGCGCGAGTTTTTGGTCGAGCCGATCGTTACCTTGAAATTGAGCGGCGACGTTTACGGTGTCCGCTACCCGCAGGAGGCTGAGGAGCTGCTCGCGCGTTCAAACATTCACTACCATGGGTGGCTGCCGAACTGCCGCGTCCCTGAAGTATTCGCGCGCTTCAAATTGACGGTCCACGTGCCGCGTCGGCCCTACGTCGAAGCTCTGCCCGGAATACCGACGATCAGGCCCTTCGAAGCCCTGGCCTGCGGCATCCCACTCATCTGCTCACCGTGGGACGACGCCGAGCATCTCTTCACGCCGGGCGAGGACTACCTCGTTGCGCGGGACGGCAACGAGATGAAAAAGCACATGCGCGCGCTCCTCGCGGACAAACAGATGGCGCGGGAAATTGCCGAGCATGGTCTGAGAACAATTGGTGCGCGCCACACCTGCGCCCATCGTGTTGACGAGCTGATGAACATTTACGAGGAACTCGCCGCGTGAAGATCGCGTTTTTCCCTTCCAGCCTGCTCTCCGCCTACTGGAACGGCGCGGCGACCTATTATCGCGGCTTGATCAAGGCCCTGCACAATCGAGGACACCACATCACCGTCTACGAGCCGGACGCTTACGACCGGCAGAAGCACCGCGACATCGAACCGCCGCCCTGGGCAGACGTTGTGGTCTACGAAAACTACGAAGAAGCAGCCTTGAGGGCTCTCGAGCAGGCGAGCACTGCTGATATGATTGTGAAGGCGAGCGGTATCGGCGTATTCGATGAGCTGCTTGAGTCGGCGGTACTCGAGAAAAAGCGGCCTCAAAACTACATCGTTTTCTGCGACGTCGATGCCCCCGCTACGCTCGAGCGCGTGGAGAACAATGCCGACGATCCATTTCGCGCCTGTATTCCCCGATACGATTTTATTTTCACTTACGGCGGCGGCCCGCCGGTCGTGCGCGGCTACGAGGCGTTCGGCGCGCAGCTTTGCGTCCCAATTTACAACGGGCTCGATCCGGAGACGCATCATCCCGCTGCCCCAAATCCTGACTTTGCCGCCGACCTTGGCTTTCTCGGTCACCGCCTGCCGGACCGCGAGGCGCGCGTGGAAGAGTTTTTTCTAAATGCTGCGATGCAATTGCCGGAAGAGAAATTTCTTCTCGGCGGCATCGGATGGGACACGAAGCAGTTGCCGGCAAACGTCAGGAATCGCGGGCATGTTTACACGGCCGATCACAACGCGTTCAACTGCACGCCGCGCATGGTCCTGAACATTTCTCGTGCGAGCATGGCGCGCTATGGCTACTCGCCTGCAACGCGGGTGTTCGAAGCCGCCGGCGCCAGTGCCTGTCTGATCACTGACTACTGGGAGGGCATAGACTTTTTCTTCGCGCCCGGCGAAGAGATTCTGGTGGCGAAAAACGGAAGCGAGGTCGCGGGCCACGTGCAAAATGTCGACGCTGTTCGCGCGCGCCGGATCGGCGAGGCTGCCTATCGCCGCGCTCTCGCCGAACATACCTACGCGCATCGCGCCGAAGAGTTCGACCAGATCCTCGAGGGAAGCTTCGCGCGATGAAGCTGACCGTTCTGGGTTTATCAATCACGTCGTCGTGGGGCAACGGCCACGCCACAACCTACCGTGGTTTGATCCGCGAACTGAGTCGTGCCGGCCACGAGGTGGTTTTCCTCGAACGTGACCAGCCCTGGTACGCGGAGAACCGCGATCTGCCGCAGCCCGATTTTTGCGAGACGCACATCTATCACAGCCTCGCGGAGTTGAAGTCGAATTTCGGCGAGGCGGTTCGCGACGCTGATTGCGTGATCGTCGGTTCGTATGTGCCGGAGGGGATTGCCGTCGGAGAATGGATCAACGACGAAGCCAGTGGTGTAACCGCGTTTTACGACATCGACACGCCCGTCACGCTTGCTGCTCTCGATTGCGGCACATGTGATTATCTCTCTATCGATCTGATTCGGCGCTACTCGCTTTATCTCTCGTTCACTGGCGGACCGACATTGCGGAAGCTGGAACGCCAATACGGCTCGCCCATGGCCCGGGCACTCTACTGCGCGGTCGATCCCGCGCTCTATTTCCCTGAACAAGCCACGGAACAATGGGCACTCGGCTACCTCGGCACGTTCAGCGAAGATCGGCAGCCGACGGTCGCTCAACTCATCATGACCCCGGCACGCGAACTCCCGGCCGAGCGCTTCGTCATTGCCGGTCCGCAATATCCGGAGTCAATCCGCTGGCCGAAAAACGTGCAGCGGATCACCCACATCGAGCCCCGCGACCACCGCGCGTTTTACAACGCGCAACGCTTTACCCTGAATGTTACCCGCGCCGACATGGTTCGGGCCGGCTACTCGCCCAGTGTCCGGCTTTTTGAGGCGGCGGCCACAGCGACACCCGTGATCAGCGACTGGTGGCCGGGTCTCTCCGACTTCTTCACCCCAGGGGACGAAATCCTAATCGCAAAAAAATCACGCGAAGTAATCGATATTTTAGGCAAAATATCCCCGGATGATGCGCGAAAAATCGGCACCCGGGCGCGAGCGCGCGTTCTCGCCGAACACACCGCAGCACATCGCGCTGCCGAATTGGAAGAGCTGATCCGCAACGTTCAGTACGGCAGCAGGCAATTGGAAAGAGCAATAACATCATGAAAGACAAAATCCGCGTCGGCATCATCGGTGTCGGCAACTGCGCATCGTCCCTCGTCCAGGGCATCGAGTTTTATCGCAACGCAAATCGTGAGGATTTCGTGCCCGGCCTGATGCACGTCGAGCTTGGCGGCTACCATGTGCGCGATATCGAGTTCAGTGCCGCGTTCGATATCAGCGCGACTAAAGTCGGCAACGACTTGAGCGAGGCGATTTTCGCGGAGCCGAACAACACGATTCGCTTCGCCGAGGTTCCCAAGCTCGGCGTGAAAGTGCATCGCGGGATGACGCACGACGGCCTCGGCAAGTACCTGAAGAAGGTCGTCAAAAAATCGACCGCCTCGACCGACGATATTATCGGCATCCTCAAGAGAACGCGCACTGATGTGGTCGTTTCCTATCTACCGGTCGGCTCGGAAATGGCGACGAAGTGGTACGTCGAGCAAATCCTCGAGGCCGGCTGTGCCTTCGTGAATTGCATTCCAGTTTTCATCGCCTCACAACCCTATTGGCAGAAACGGTTCGAACAACGCGGGCTGCCGATAGTCGGTGATGACATCAAGTCCCAGGTGGGTGCGACCATCGCCCATCGCGTGCTCACGAATTTGTTCCGTGATCGCGGTGTTCGGCTCGATCGCACTTACCAGCTCAATTTTGGCGGCAACACCGATTTCCTGAACATGCTCGAGCGCGAACGCCTCGAGTCGAAGAAAATCTCGAAAACCCAGGCGGTCACGAGCCAGCTGGGGCATGCGATGCCGGCAGAAAATGTGCACGTCGGCCCGAGTGACTACGTGCCATGGCTGACCGATCGCAAATGGTGTTACATCCGCATGGAAGGGACGACCTTCGGGAACGTCCCGCTCAACTGCGAGGTCAAACTGGAAGTCTGGGACTCGCCGAACTCCGCCGGCGTGGTGATTGACGCAATCCGCTGCGCGAAAGTTGCGCTTGATCGGAAGATTGGCGGCGCGCTGATCGGGCCTTCGAGCTACTTCATGAAGTCGCCACCCTTCCAGTTTACGGACGACGAGGCGCACGAAAAGACAGAGCGCTTTATTCGCGGTGACGAAGATGAGTTCGTCGCACCGGTGCGCCCGCCCACGCGGAGAAAAGCCGGCCCGAAGACGAAAAAATGAAGGTTGTCATCTTCGGCCTGACCATCAGTTCATCATGGGGCAACGGGCACGCCACCACCTGGCGCGGATTGCTGCGTGAGCTGATCGGCCGAGGACACGACGTTGTTTTTTTCGAGCGCGACGTGCCCTACTACGCCGCGCACCGCGATATGCACCAGCTGCGTGACGGCACATTGCAGCTCTACGGCCAGTGGCCGGAGGTCTTGCCGATTGCGAAACGCCATCTGGCTGACGCGGAGGTCGCCATCGTTACTTCGTACTGTCCCGACGCTATCGCTGCGTCTGAGCTGGTCTGCAATTCGAAGGCGCTCCGCGTTTTCTACGACATGGATACGCCTGTGACGCTCTCGCATCTGCGCAGCGGCCGCAGCGTCAGCTACATTCCGGAACGCGGACTCCGGGATTTTGATCTGGCGCTGAGCTTCACGGGTGGTGCCGCACTGACGGCGCTCAGGACCGAGCTGGGCGCCCCGCAAGCGGCTCCGCTTTACGGCAGTGTCGATCCACAGGTGCACTATCCCGTCGGCGTAGATGAGCGGTATCGGGCGTCACTCTCCTATCTCGGCACCTACGCCGCGGATCGTCAACCCGGGGTGGACGTGTTTTTCATCGAAACGGCACGGCGACGGCCGGCCGATCGCTTTCTGCTCGCTGGCGCACAATATCCGGCAAATTTTGCATGGACGAACAACACTCATTTCGTTCCGCACCTCGCGCCTGCCGAACACGCGGCGTTCTACTGTTCCTCCCGATTGACCCTCAATGTCACTCGCGCGGCTATGCGTGAAATGGGCTGGTGTCCGTCGGGACGGCTCTTCGAAGCAGCAGCCTGCGGCACGCCGGTCATTTCTGACGATTGGCAGGGGATCGATGAGTTCTTCACGCCCGATGAAGAGATTCTTATCGTCCGCACGACGGAGGACGCGCTCGCTGCCATCGACTGCAGCGATTACGAGCTATCGAAGATGACAACTGCTGCGCGCGAAAGGACGCTCGTCGAAAATACCGCTGCGGCGCGGGCGGTCGATTTTGAACAGGCGATCGAGCGCGCGCTGAACACTGACCGCGTAGCCGCCTGACCCATGCTCGGGATCATTCCAGCCGCGGGTGCAGGGAGCCGGATTCAGCCGCTCGCCTTTTCGAAGGAATTGCTGCCGGTCGGCGGCCGGATCGACAACGGTATCGAACGTCCGCGGGCGGTGAGCGAGTACCTGGTCGAGCGAATGCTGATCGGCGGCGCGGACAAAATCTGTTTCGTAATCGGATCCGGCAAATCGGACATTCTCGAATATTACAGCGGCGGAAGCATCGATTCGGCGAGCGTGATCTTCGTCGTGCAACCTAAGCCCGGCGGGCTGTGCGACGCGCTCTTTCGCGCGGCACCAATCGTGCGCGACGAGGAGCCGGTCCTGATCGGCTTGCCGGACACGATCTGGTTTCCGAAGGATGGGTTGCGCGCTCTCCCCGACGATCAGCTTTCGTTTCTTCTTTTTCCCGTCGACGAGCCGCAGTTCTTCGATGCCGTAGTGACGGACGAGCGCGGTGTGGTGGAGGAGATCCAGGTGAAGCAGCCGAACGCGCGCTCAAGCTGGGTTTGGGGCGCCTTCAAAATGCCCGGGCACGTTTTCCATGCTCTGCATGAACTCTGGCTCGAGCGGGAACGCACGGACGAGTACTTCGGAACGCTGATCAATGCGTGGATTGCACGCGGCGGCACGGCGCTCGGCATTCGGGCCGGGCAAGCCTACGTGGATGTTGGGACGCTGAGCGGTTACCGGCAGGCGATTCGATTGTTGGAAGATATGGCCGCGCGCGAGGCGAATCGAACGGCCGGCGGCTCACTGGAGGCGGTCGCGTGAGCAGCAGCCTCCTTGCTGACGTCTCACCGGCGGAGACGCAACGCCGGATTGCCGAGCTCGGAGCCTGGTTTCAAAACATCAACCTTAACGGCGTGCAGACTGCGCCACATCATTTTCTCGGCGACTACCCGGCGGTGAAGTTCCACCGCTTTGCGCATGCCCTGCCGGCAGACCTCAGCGGGAAGAGCGTCCTCGATATTGGATGTAACGCCGGGTTCTATTCGATCGAAATGAAACGGCGCGGTGCGGAGCGCGTGCTGGGGGTCGATTTCGACGAGCGCTATCTCGCCCAGGCACGCTTCGCGGCAGAGACGCTCGGGATCGAAATCGAGTTCCGGCAGCTTTCGGTCTATGACGTCGGAAGTCTGCACGAGCAGTTCGACGTCGTGATTTTCATGGGCGTGCTCTACCACCTGCGCCATCCGCTTCTCGCCCTCGACCTGATTCGCGAGCACGTCGCCCGCGATTTAATGCTCTTTCAATCAATGCAGCGCGGGAGCAGCGAAGTAGCACCGTTCGAGCAGGATTACGATTTCTGGGACACGGAGATCTTCGATCGGTCCGAATTCCCGCGCATGTACTTCATCGAGCACAAGTACACCGGCGACCCGACCAACTGGTGGATCCCAAACCGCGCCTGCGTGGAGGCGATGCTACGCAGCAGCGGGTTCGACATCGTCGCGCACCCGGAAGAGGAAGTGTTTCTATGCCGCGTCCGCCTCGATCGCAGCGATAACGATGTTGCACGGGCGACGAAGCAGGCACGCGAGTCATTGCCGGCCTGACGACCGGAACAGGCGCAGCGGCGCTGACAAAAACCAATGGAGGTGAGCGATGGTTGAGGCGGTGATGTTCTGGAATGAGCCGAACAACAAATCGCACTGGGACGTCCAGCTCGATCCGGAATGGAGCGCATTCGCCGGGATGGTGAAGCTCGCTGCCGATGCGGTGGCCGCAGAAAACCCACTCCTGCTTCGCGTTCTCGGCGGCTCGTCGCCGATTGATCCGGCATTTATTCGACGGATGGAGAATTTCGGCGTCCTCGAAAAGCTCAATGTGGTCGCGCTGCATGGCTTCCCGCTCGATTGGAACAATTGGATGCTCGACGAATGGCCGGCGCAGATCGCGTCCATCCAGGCAGTGACCGATCTGCCGGTGTGGGTTTCTGAAGTCGGCATCTCAACGTTCGGCGCTGAGGAAGTGCAGGAGTTTGGATTGCTGAGAACGGCCGAGCTGTTGATCGGCCGAGCGGAACGAATCCACTGGTATTCGCTCTACGATTTACCGAGGGCGTGGCCGGCGACGACGCGGCATCGCGAGGCGGAGGGTTCCGCCTATTACCGCCATTTTAACATGGGCCTGCTGCGCGAAGACGGAACTCCCAAGCGAGCCCTGAAACTATTTCCGGAATTCACCCCCGACCTCGGCATCTGCCAGTGGTTTCATTTTCAGGATCATCGGCTGGACGACGCGGTCCGTTGGTTTAGGCAGCTCGGTGTAAAATACATCCGCACCGGTATCAGCTGGGCGGACAGCTTCTGCCCGGACGCTGAGGCTTGGTTCGATCGACAGATGAACGCGCTCGAAGAGTTCGAGGTCACCCTGACGTTTTGCTTCACGCCGGAACACCGCGGGATCGCGCCGCATCACACCAGTCCACCCCTCGTCCCGGAGGAGTACGCAGATTTTTGTGCGCGCATGGTGCGACGCTATGCGCCGCGAGCGGCCGTATCAGCCGCGGCGGACTGATGGGCTGAGGGCAGCGCACCTACAGATGAGTGGCGCCACGACTTTCCTGCTCATCCGACACGCTGCGCACGATTATCTTGGTCGCGCAATCGCAGGACGGAAAGCCGGAATTCACATTAACCCCAGCGGTCGCGAGCAGGCGGAGCAACTTGCGCGATCGCTTGCCGGGCTGCCGATCGATGCAGTCTACAGCGGCCCGCTTGAGCGGGTACGCGAAACGGCCGAGCCACTTTGCCGCGCACTCAAGCTGTCGCTGCAAACCGATAGCGCATTTGACGAGTTCGACGTCGGCGAGTGGACCGATCGCACCTTCGCGGACCTTGATCAGGCCGCCGCATGGCAGCGCTTTAATTCGTTCCGCGCCTGCACGCCCGCCCCTGGTGGCGAATTGATGATCGAAGTACAGGTGCGGGTTGTTCGGCGGCTCTGCGACCTGCGTAGCCGGCACGAGTGCGTGGCCGTGGTCACACACGGCGACGTGATTCGCGCCGCTCTGACGCATTTTCTCGGGATGCACATCAGCCTGTATGCGCAGATCGAAATCGATGCCCCATCGATCAGCATCGTAGAATTCGGTGAAGAGCTTGCCCGTGTGCGGCTGGTGAACGCGCCAATCACGAGGGAGCCGCTGGAGCTGCCGTGGCTCAGCGGGTCATGATTCAAGCGCCCGGATACTGACGCTGGTTTGCTTCCATTACGTCGAGCACCTGCTCCGGTTCGACGTCTCTTTGCAATTCGGGCAGTTCCGGGTCGCGCGAGGCCTCCACGTCCAGCTTCTCAGCGATCGCTTTGACCAGCGTGATCACCCGCGTCACCTCGTGCTCCGCGAGCAGGCTAATCTGCAGATCGAGATCGGCCCTTTTATCCGCCTGTTCCGACATCCGGTTTTGTGAAATGAGAACGAAAGTCGAGAGAAAGATTGCCTCCACCGACGCGAACATTGCCAGAACAACGTACGTCGGATCGAAGTGCGGCACGGGCACGCCGGGCAAGTTCGCCACGACCCACATTCCGAACAGAACGAGGTGGATATAGACGAACCGCATGGTGCCGGTGAACCGCGTGATCGCGTCTGCGATGCGGATTTCAGACGACTTCCGCTTGTCCTCGACTTGGCGCCGGCCGACGAGTGCGCGGATGTTACGCTGGATGACACCGGCCAGCGCGGAAGCGGTCTGCTCGTTTGATCCGTTGTCTGCCATCGCCTTTAGAGATTCGAATCTCGCCAACTCTCCAGTCTCCTGCGAAATTTTGTCGCCATGCTCGCCAGGATTTACTCCGCCGCGGTTTACGGAGTCGACGCCTACGAAGTCGAGATCGAGGTGAACGCCGGCGGCGGTGATCCAAATATTGTCATCGTCGGTCTGCCCGACGCGGCCGTGAAGGAGAGCCGCGATCGGGTGCGGACGGCGATCCAGAACAGCGGATTTCGATGGCCGCGCGGCCGCACCACGATCAATCTCGCGCCGGCCGACATTAAGAAAGAAGGGCCGAGTTTTGATTTGCCCATCGCGCTCGGAATGGTCGCGACCGCGGAGGAAATCGACAGCTCTACCCTGGAGAAGTTCAGCTTCGTCGGTGAGCTAGCGCTGACCGGCGCCGTCCGTTCGGTCCGCGGCGTCCTGCCGGTCGCGCTTGAAGCCCGGCGCCGGGGCAAACAGGCGCTCTTCGTGCCGCAAGCCAACGCGCGTGAAGCGGCGATGGTTGCCGGCATCGACATTTACGGTGTCGAAAACCTGCGCCAGACCTTTTCATTTTTGCGCGGCGAAGTTCCGCTCCAGCCGGTGCACGGCGACCTGACCGGTTTCTTCGCCACCCACCGGGATTACGAGGTCGACTTTAGCGACGTCAAAGGACAGGCCCATGTGAAGCGGGCGATCGAGGTCGCGGTCGCGGGTGGACACAACCTCCTCATGATCGGGCCGCCCGGGTCCGGGAAATCGATGCTGTCGAAACGGATCGCGACCATCATGCCGCCGATGTCGCTCGACGAAGCGATCGAGACGACGAAAATCCACAGCATCGCGGGATTGCTCAACGGCCAACATTCCTTTGTCGCCACCCGGCCGTTTCGCTCGCCGCACCACACGATTTCAGACGTTGGTCTCCTCGGCGGCTCGGCCACGCCCGCGCCGGGCGAGGTGAGCATCGCGCACAATGGTGTGTTGTTTCTCGATGAGCTGCCGGAATTCAAACGCTCAACCCTCGAAGTCATGCGCCAGCCGCTCGAAGACGGCAAAGTGACCGTCTCGCGCGCGGCGGGGAGCGTCACATTTCCGAGCGAATTCATGCTCGTGGCGGCGATGAATCCGTGTCCGTGCGGCTACTTCGGCGACCTCAAACGGGAATGCCGTTGCGGGCCGGTCCAGGTGCAGCGGTATCGTCAGCGGATCTCCGGTCCGCTGCTCGATCGCATCGATTTACACATCGAAGTCCCGGCAGTCGAATACCGCGACATCTCGAGCACGCGCGCTGAAGAAAATTCGGCTGCGATCCGTGCGCGCGTTATTGCTGCACGCGAAGGTCAGCAACACCGATTTCGTGCCGATCGAAAGGTGAACTGCAATGCGCGCATGGGTCCGCGCCAGATCAAGCAGCACTGCGCGCTGGCGGAGGACTCACAGGAACTGATCCGTGTCGCGATGCAGGAATTAAACCTGAGCGCGCGCGCCTACGATCGCATCCTGAAAGTCTCGCGCACCATCGCGGATTTGGCCGGCTCGGACGAGATCACACCCGAGCACGTAAGCGAAGCGATCCAGTACCGCACCTTCGATCGCACGCTCTGGGTGTGAGCCGATGCGCGTTGCTGCGGTCCGTTCAGAGGAGAGAGGCTGGCAGCCTGCGTAGGGCGATAGCCAGGCCGCTAGAGGCGAGACGGTCCAGTCGCGATCCACCACCCGATCCTCGCTCGATTTGACAGAGCCTCAGCGCGTCAGTTTCGATTACACATCTTGGAACCGATGACGATTCCGATCCGAGCTGGCTTTATCACGCTGCTGCTCGTGGCCCACGCCGCGGGATCGGGCGAGACGCTCGATCCCGCGGCGATGCGGGCGGCGGCGGCCTACTCGCGCGCCCATCGCGGTGCTTCGTTTCTCGTTGTTCAAAATGGACGGACACTGTTCGAGGAATACCCGGACGGATTCGGGCCGAACGGAGCCCGGAAGATTTACAGCGGCACGAAAGCCTTCTGGGGACTGGCGGCGCTTGGTGCTGCGCAGGATGGCCTTCTCAGCTTCGGTGAGCCGGTTGCGAATTCGCTGTCAGCGTGGGCGAACGATCCGCGAAAATCACAAATCACGATTCGGCAATTACTCGATTTTTCCAGTGGGCTGGAGCCGGCGTTCTTCATTCAAAACACGGAAGGGATCGATCGCGATGCGATCGCGCTCAGCCGGTCAGTCGTTGGCGAGCCGGGAGCTGTTTTCACCTATGGACCGAGTTCGCTTCAGGCTTTTTACGAGGTCCTGAAGGTGAAATTGCGCGGCGAACGGCCGACGCGCTTTCTTGAGCGGCGGGTCCTGAGCCGGCTCGGCCTCGGACCACAGCGATATCTGTCGGATCGCGCCGGCAATCCGCTGCTTGCCACCGGGTTCGCACTTACTGCGCGGCAGTGGGCGAAGCTCGGCCAGCTCGTTGTTGCCGGTGGCTCGCCGGTTGTATCGTCCGGATCGCTCGCGCAATGCTGGCGCGGTTCGACAGCAAATCCCGCCTTCGCCTTCGGCTGGTGGAACAATCGCGCCGCGCCCAACGGCCGCGAACTCGATATTGAGCGAATGCTCGACAAAAAACTGGCTGCGCAGGAATGGAGCGGTGTCTGTATCTGTCGCGATGCACCGCCGGATCTGGTCGGCTGTATCGGCTCGTTAGGCCAGCGCCTTTACGTTATTCCTTCTTTGCAGCTGGTGGTTGTGCGGCACGCGAACGGCGGTTCGTTTTCGGATGGTCAGTTCTTGCGGCTGCTGCTGGCGGGGGCTCGACCAGGGTAGCGCGCGGCACGCCTTCGTGCGTGCAGATCATCAGGATGCCGCGCTCTTTTTGCCAGTGGTACCCAAAGGCGAAGCCGAGCTCGGATGGCGGATTCTTGGCAAAAACGGCGGCGAGATCCGGCTGCCAGTACTTCTGAAACTCGGGATGCGGGACGTAGGCGCCGTAACAGTCAATTCGCCAGTTCTTCGGGAACGCGCGCAGCGGAATGCCCGAATCGTCCTGGACAATGATGCGGCTGTTATTGAGCAGGAAATTACGCACGCCGGCAAAGCCGTCGCCGTGCATCAAATAGGAAGCGGCTTTTAGCAGCGACACGCCCGGCCCGTGGGTGCCGCACCATTGAAGAAACTTGCTTCCGCCGCCGGACAGATCGGTTTTGAAATAGTAGAGCGTCTGCGGCTGGGCGCCATTAGCGCTGAAGGTGATCTTCACCCCCTCGGCCGGCGAGCTCACGTGCGTCGCGTCCATAACCGTGTAGCCGAGCCGCGCCAGGAAAACATAGATGATGGGCAGCGTTCCGCTGATATGTCCGCCGCCGAGCCCTGCGCGCATATCTTTGGTGATGAAGTACTGAAACTTCAGGATCGTACTCATCGATTCGCGCAAGCCGGCCAGGTCGGCGCCGAGTGTCTCCGGTGGGATTTGTGTCAGGTCAGGCACATTCCCGACCGGCTCGAGACCGGCGAGAATGTAGGTGTTCGCGCGCGGGCAAAAGATGTTGGCGTAGAGAGAGTCCGGGCCGCTGAACATGTAGTACATCGGCCCGGTCCAGTTGTAGGCGTCGGAGGCATTCGTCTGCATCCAGGCGCTGATCGGCGCGATCTGGCGACGCGCTTTCTTGTCCCAGGCGTCGTCCATCGCGGTGGCGTGTTCCTGCCAACCCGGCGCTTGCATTAACGGGGTGAGCGCGCCGTTGACCGGCATCCCGGCGAGAAATTTCGCTGTCTCATCAACCGTGCCCGGCTGGGCGAACGCAGATGTCGCGATAGTGAGAAGGAAAGTGGCTGCCAGACGTTTCATTGTGTCCTTAGACGCTGCTGGTCGAAGTTTTCGGGGACAAAAAATAAATGAGGAGCCCGACAGCGGCAGTTCCAAGCCCGAGCAGAGACGGCCCGCGGGTCGCTTGCTTGGCGAGCAGGTGCCAAAGCATCCAGCCGCTGATCGCGAGGAAAATCGCCGGCGTCACCGGGTAACCCCAGACGCGATATGGCCTCCGAAGCTCTGGCCGCTTCCAGCGCAGGACGAAGACGCCGAAGACGGTCAGCGCCGAGCAGAGGGTGAGCGCGAACTGCACGTAATTGACGACCGATTGGAAGGTCGCGGTGAAAAGCATCAGGTTCACAATCGCGAACTGCACGAGAATGGCGGTCGTCGGTACGCCGGCGCGGTTTCGACGCGCCAGCCAGCCAAGCGCGGCAAAGTCTTCGCCCATCGTGGCGGTGACGCGCGGACCGATCCACATCATCGCGCTTACCGTTGACACAAGGCCGAGGCAGATCAGGCATGCCATCACTTTGCCGCCGGCTACCCCGAAGATATGATTGCCGGCGATGAGCGCGACCTGCTGTTTGCCGATCATTTCGGCAGCGGGCGTGGTGCGGAAAAACGCGGCATTGATTGCAACGTAGAGCAGGGCAACGAAAACAGTTCCGATGCAGAGGGAGAGCGGAACGTTGCGCGCCGGATTGCGCAGCTCGCTCGTGATGTAGGTCGACGCATTCCATCCCGAATACGCGTACATGACCCAGAAAAGTCCGACCGCGAACGGCGCGCTCACGATCAATTGGCCATCACCTTTGACCGGCAGAAAAGCGGTCGAGTGGTTGGCAGCGACGGCGAATCCAGCAACGATGATGGCGACAATGAGCGCGACCTTGAGGATAGTCGACGAAATCTGGAAGGCGCTCCCGAGCCTGAGGTTCCACAGCAACGCCAGCGTGCTGATCCACACCACGGCCAGCGCCAGGAGCAGCGGGTTTGCGCCTGGAAAAACACCTGCGAGGTAGGTGCCGAACGGCACGGCTGCGATCGCGACCGGCGCTGAAAATCCGACCGTGGCCGAGATCCAGCCGGCGAGAAAACCAAGTGCCGGATGGTAGATTTCGCGCAAAAAATGATACTCGCCGCCTGACCGTGGGAGCGCGGCGCCAAGCTCCGCATAAGAGAGCGCGCCGCACAACGCGCAGACGCCGCCGACCGTCCACAGCGTTACGATGGCAAACCCGCTCGGAAGATCACCTACCTGAAAGCCGAGGCTGGTGAACACGCCGGTGCCGATCATGTTGGCCATCACGATGCAGATCGCCGTCAGGAGCGATATACCGTTCGTACGAGGCGGGCTCACGACGAAGCACGTAGTCCATCGCGCGACCCCGTCAACGTTGACACCGCGTCCGAAACGCGGTTGAGAGTAGCGCGTGGCGCGCATTCTCATTGCCGATGACCAGACCGATGTGCTGGAGGCGCTTCGTATTCTCCTCAAAGGCGAAGGACACCAGACCGACGCGGTCACGAATCTGGCGGGCATTTTTCAGGCGCTCGACAAGCGCGATTACTCGCTCCTTATCATGGATCTGAATTACACGCGCGACACCACGTCGGGGCAGGAGGGCCTCGAGGTAATTCCGCGAATTCAGGCGGTGGATAACACGCTGCCCATCGTCGTCATGACAGCGTGGGCGACGATCGATCTGGCGGTCGAAGCGATGAAGCGCGGCGCGCGCGATTTCATTCCGAAGCCCTGGGACAACGAACGTCTGCTCGCGATCGTGCGGACCCAGATCGAGCTGGCCGGCGCTTTGCGCAAAGGACGCCGGCTGGAGGCGGCGAACCAGCTGCTCCGCGGAACGGCACCGAATTTGATCGCGGAATCTCCGCGGATGCGGCCGGTGCTGGAGCTGATTTCACGCGTCGGCCCGTCCGACGCAAACGTGCTGATCACGGGCGAGAACGGGACGGGCAAAGGGCTGGTCGCGCAGGCGCTGCATGCGTTATCGCCACGCGCCTCGCATACCATGATCACGGTGAACATGGGCGGCCTGTCGGAGACGCTCTTCGAGAGCGAACTATTCGGACATGTGAAGGGCGCTTTCACCGACGCGAAAACGGATCGGGCCGGGCGTTTCGAGCTGGCGGACGAGAGCACCCTCTTCATGGACGAGATCGCCAACATTCCAATGAGCCAGCAGGCCAAGCTGCTGCGCGTGATCGAAACAGGAGAATTCGAGCGGGTCGGTTCCTCGAAAACATTGCATGCCAATGTCCGAATCGTTTCCGCGACAAACGCGAACCTGCACGAGGAAGTCGAGGCGGGCCGCTTCCGCCGCGACCTGCTCTTCCGCCTGAACACGATCGAGGTTCACCTCCCGCCGTTGCGCGATCGGCGCGAAGACGTCATGCCGCTGGCGAACCATTTTCTGCGGCAGCACGGAAAGCGCTACCGCAAAGAGCTGACCGGCTTTGAGGAGAAGGCACGCGACGCGCTGATGCGCCACGATTTTCCGGGCAATGTGCGCGAGCTGGATCATGTCGTAGAGCGCGCGGTCCTGATGACAGCGGGGCCGCAGCTGAAAGCGAACGATCTCGGCCTGACGAGCGGCGGCGGCGAAGGCAAGGGCCTCGAGGAAATGACAATCGAGGAGGTGGAGGCGTTCCTGATCAAGAAAGCGCTCGCCCGTCACGACGGCAACGCGCGCAAGGCGGCGGAGGCGCTCGGACTGAGCCGGAGCGCATTCTATCGACGCCTGCAGCAATATGGGCTCTGACATTTTCGACCTTCGATTGTCGAATCTGGAATGAAGGAGCCGCGAAAGCTGCGCCACCGGCTTTCGCACGAGAACCGGCTGACGTGGTTGACGATTGGCGCGGCTGCGCCCGCCGTGATCACCGCGCTCGCCCTTCTTTGGTTCGGCGATTACAGCGCAAAAGTGCAGTGGACATTGACGCTGCTGATTCTGCTCTCCAGCGGGATATTCGTCGGCTCGGCCCGCGAACATCTTATCCGGCCGCTGCAGACAATGACGAACCTGCTTGCCGCGCTGCGGGAAGGCGATTATTCGATCCGCGCCCGCGGCGCACGCGCGAACGATGCGCTCGGCGAAGCGCTGCTCGAGATTAATTCGCTAGGGGAAACGCTCCGCGTGCAGCGGCTCGGCGCATTCGAGGCGACCGCGCTGCTGCGCACCATCATGGCGGAAATCGACGTCGCCGTCTTCACATTCGACCCGGAGCGTCGACTGCGGCTGGTAAATCGCGCAGGCGAGAACCTGCTCGGCCAGCCGATCGACAAGTTGTTAGGCCGGCGGGCTAGCGACCTCGGACTTGAAGTGTGCCTCGAAGCGAATCAGGACGCGCCGCTAACCCTGACGTTCCCCGGCGGTTCGGGCCGGTGGGGAATCCGGCGCAGCTCGTTCCGCGAACATGGTTTGCCGCACGAGCTGGTCGTGCTGACGGACTTGAGCCGGACGTTGCGCGAGGAAGAGCGGAACGCATGGCAACGGCTTGTCCGTGTGATCGGGCACGAAATGAACAACTCTCTCGCGCCGATCAAATCGATCGCGGGCAGCCTCGAAACCCTGATCAAGCGCGAGAAGCTGCCGGACGATTGGCGCGACGATACGCAGAGCGGTTTGAACATCATCGCCACACGCGCCGACTCACTCAGCCGCTTTATGCAGGCCTATGCGCGGCTTGCGCGACTGCCCCCGCCACAAAAGGAACCGCTGAACGTCGCCGAGCTCGTTCGTCGCGTAGCCAACCTTGAAACGCGGCTGCCGGTGAAGGTCGCGTCCGGTCGGGATGTGATTGTCGACGCCGATGCGGCACAACTCGAACAGTTGTTGATTAACATTCTGCACAATGCCGCCGAAGCCGCGATCGAAACCAATGGCACGGTCGCGACCGGCTGGCGCGAAGCCGGCGATTGTGTCGAGGTTTACGTACGCGATACCGGACCGGGGATTATGAATCCGACCAATTTATTCGTGCCTTTCTTCACCACGAAGCCAGGCGGCTCGGGCATCGGTCTCGCCTTGAGCCGGCAGATCGCGGAGGCTCACGGCGGTTCGCTGACATTGACTAACCGCAATGGCCAGCCCGGTTGTGAAGCGCTGTTGCGTCTGCCGAAGGAATAACCGCCCGGCAACGTCCCGAAAGCGGGACGGCAGAATCCCGAAAACGGCTTCAAAAGGTCGCGGTCGATTTCTTATCGCTAATCACTAGCTGCTGATTGGCAGATACTTAGAACTAAACAAAACGGAGTGGCACGGCCTTTGCAATAGGGGCAGCGACCAACGAAAAAACTTTGAATCCAAATCGGATGCGAACCGCATCCCATGGAAGGAATTATGAAAACAACACCGCACACCAGCCAACCTCTTGCCCGCCGCGGCCGCGGCGCGATGCCGAGGATCGAGTACAGCTTCCAGGCTGACTCACGCCACGATTTCGGCCCGCGTGCTGGAAAGAGTCAGCCCTCATTCCGCGACCTAAGCGGTGGCTACTTCAACTACGAGGCGCCGCGTGCATTCGCGACGGAGGCGGCTCTCTTCGGTGTGATCCTGCTCACAGTGATCGTTCCGCTGATCAACAGCGCAAGCGCCGTGATGGACCTGGTGCGTGCTTTCAATTTCTAATTCGAAAAGCGCCCCCCGATGCAGCACAGAGCCGAAGCGAAAGCCGATAGTACAATTGTGAGGCCAGCCGGATTTACGCCCAGCGCGTCAACCATGGACGTGCCGCGTCCGGACGTTGCGCGAAAGAAAAGGAAGAAACGCCTGATGATGATTGGGGGCGGCGCGCTCGCGCTGCTCGTGATCACGTTTGGCCTCTCGCGCTTGAAACCGGCGGTGCCGACGCTCGATCGCTCGACTGTCTGGATCGATACGGTGAAGCGCGGACCGATGGTGCGGCAGGTGCGCGGCCTCGGCACTCTCGTGCCGGAAGAGATTCGCTGGGTTGCCGCGACGACCGATGGGCGCGTCGATAAAATTGTCATTCGGCCGGGCGCGATGGTCGAGCCGGATACTGTCATTTTGGAGCTCTCGAGCCCGGACGTGGAACAGGCTGCGCACGATGCGGAATCGAAACACAAAGCGGCTGAAGCAGAGCTGACTACGTTGCGCGCGACATTGCAGCGCGCATTGCTCGAGCAGGAATCAAACACTGCAAAAGTCCATTCCGAGTTCGAGCAGGCGAGGATGGAAGCCGAAACGAACGAGGAGCTAAAGAAGAACGGCCTTGTCGCCGAGCTGGCTTACAAAACCGCGCGCGTAAAAGCGGACGAGCTCGCCAACCGCGATCAGATCGAAGCGAAGCGGACGACCTTTGCACGTGACTCGATTGAGCCACAGCTCGCGTCGAAACAAGCGGAGGTCGATCAGCTCAAAGCGGCCGCGCAATTGAAGCTCGACCAGGTCAACCAGCTGCACGTCCACGCGGGCATGAAAGGCGTGTTGCAACAGCTGCCGGTCGACGTTGGCCAGCAGATCAAACAGGGAGCGAATCTGGCGCGAGTCGCCGATCCGACCAAGCTCAAGGCGCAGGTCAAGATTGCGGAGACGCAGGCCAAAGACATTCAGATCAACCAGAAAGCCGCGATTGATACGCGCAACGGCGTTGTCGAGGGTCATGTCATCCGCGTCGACCCCGCGGTCGAGCAGGGAACGGTGACGGTGGACGTTGCGATTGACGGCGACCTTCCGAAGGGGGCGCGCCCTGACCTAAGCGTCGACGGCACGATCGAGCTCGAGCGCCTGGACAATGTTGTTTACGTCGGGCGTCCCGCCTTCGGCCAGGAGAACAACACCGTCGGCATGTTCAAGCTCTTGCCGAACAGCTCCGAAGCGGCGCGCGTGCCCGTGAAGCTCGGCCGCAGCTCAGTCAACACGATTGAGATTGTGGACGGTCTCCAGCCTGGCGACCAGGTCATCTTGTCCGACACCAGTTCTATGGATGCGCACGATCGCATTCGCCTGAACTAGCAGCCACTTCCCTTAAACCCACCACCACCTAACCTATGACAACCACCGAAACCACCACGGCGCCGAACCGCGACGGTCACTCCAACGGCTCGACTCCTCTCATCCACCTGGAAAGCGTGACCAAGGTGTTTCTGACCGATGAGGTCGAAACACATGCGCTTTCCGGCATTCACCTCGACATCCGCACGGGCGAATACGTCTCGATCGCCGGCCCATCAGGCTGCGGCAAATCGACCTTGCTGTCGATCCTCGGATTGCTCGATACGCCGAGCGGCGGCAGCTATCAGCTCAAGTCGACCGAGGTGGCGAACCTCTCGTTTCCGGAACGCGCGCGTATCCGTAACCGCGAGATCGGCTTCATCTTCCAAAGCTTCAATTTGATCGGCGACCTCACCGTTTATGAAAACGTCGAGCTGCCGCTGACCTATCGCGGAATGCCCTCGAGTGAGCGCAGGCAATTTGTCACCGAAGCGCTCGAGCGCGTCGGCATGGGGCACCGCGCCAAACATTTGCCGAGTCAGCTCTCCGGCGGCCAGCAGCAGCGTGTCGCTGTGGCGCGCGCGCTGGCCGGCAAACCGGCGATCCTCCTCGCCGACGAGCCGACCGGTAACCTGGACTCGCGCAACGGCGAGGCCGTGATGCAGCTCCTTAAGGAATTGCACGAGAGCGGCGCGACGATTTGCATGGTCACGCACGACCAGCGCTTTGCTGAAAACGCCGATCGCACCGTTCACCTCTTTGACGGTCGCGTCGTGGAAGATCGCATGGCGGCCTAACAAGTTACCGCTACTGTACCATGAGAGCAGCGATCATTATCCTGCTGCTAATGCTCGCCCTGGCGATTCTGTAGCGAGGCGAAAATGATCCGGGATGTCCGCCTCGCCCTGCGCGCTCTGGCAAAAACGCCGGCGTTCACCGTCATCGCGCTCGTCACTGTCGCGCTCGCGATCTCGGCGAACACCGCCGTCTTCAGCCTCGTTAACGCATTGCTGATTCGGCCATTGCCGTTCCAGCAGCCGGAACGACTCGCGCTCATTCTGCAGCATTTCCACGCGCAGGGACTCGATAAGATCCCGATGTCGGCACCGGAATTTGTCGATTACCAACAGCGCGTCGGCAGTTTTGAAAAGATCGGCGCCTTCACGACGGCGAATTACAACCTGGCCAGCGCTGATCAGCCGGAGCGATTCGCGGCAGCCGTAACTACATCGGGAGTGTTCGATACGCTTGGCGTAACTCCGTTGCGCGGCCGGACATTCACCCCGGAAGAATGCCAGCCCGGTCACGATGACGTAGTGATAATCAGCGCCCGCCTATGGGAGCGCCGCTTCGACTCCGATCCGAACATTATCGGTAAGCTGATCCTGCTCGACGGGCGCAGTCGCACGGTTATTGGCGTCATGCCGGAGTCATTTGATTTTCCGATCCAGCTTTACAACGTGGCGGCGGCGAGCTTCTCGGAGCGAGCGGAACTGTGGACGCCGCTCGCCTTCACGCCGCAGCAATTAGAGATTCGCTACCAGCGGGGTCTTCTCGCCGTGGCGCGACTGAAACCCGCCGCGACGTTCCGGTCTGCGCAGGCTGAAATTGAGACTGTGAATGCGCAGATGCGGCGCGAAAATCCGAATCGATATCCGAATGGTGACAGCTTTGGCGCCGACGTCCGTCCGCTGCAGGACCTGGCTGCCGGCTCCGTCCGTCCGATGTTGCTTATTCTGCTCGCAGCCGTCGCGCTCGTCTTGCTCATCGCCTGCGCGAACCTCGGCACCATGTTGCTTGCGCGTGCCGCGACGCGTGAACGCGAGATGGCGATCCGTGTCGCACTCGGCGCCGGGCGGCTCGCGATCTTGCGCGAGATGCTGACCGAGAGCGTCGTGCTCGCACTCGGAGGCGGCGCGATTGGTGTGCTGCTCGCGATCTGGGGAGTTGATCTCTTGAAACGCATCGGCGCGCAAACCGTACCGCGGCTCCAGGAAGTCAATATCGACTCGACCGTGCTCATCGTCACATTGGCCGTAACAGCCCTCACTGGCTTGCTCTTCGGCCTGGTGCCGGCGCTAACGACGGCACGCCCGCAGTTGAGCGAGGCGCTGAAAGAAGGGGGCCGCGGCTCGACTGAAGGCGCACGGCGTAATGTCGCGCGCAATATCCT
>JBJMWX010000134.1:0-5651 GCA_045809925.1 Chthoniobacterales bacterium | reverse complement strand
GTCAACGAATTCTTCGACCAGACGGAACGTCTGCCGGAATTCGTCCTGGACATCAAACGCCACGCAATCTTCGGGAGCCCGATTTTTTATGAAGGGGAAACCGGCGTCGCCAACCTGCACCGGCTTTTCGCGGAGGCGACACCTTACGAGAATTATGGTGCGTGGCGCCTCGATTCGTTTCACCAACTGACCTATCCGAACACGTATTTCGGATGGCTTTCCGTTGTGCCACGAGTGGGACTTCGCGGCACGTATTACAGCGAGACGCGCGACCTCGGGAAAACGCTATTTCTCGCCGACGACAACTTCCTCCTGCCTGACTTCCTGAAGGTCGACCCGACGCAATCGATTGCGAGCGACGGTGGAAAGTTCCGCGGGGTTTTCAACACGGGCGCCGAAGCTTCCTTTAAGATTTCGCGCAGCTGGGAGGACGTGCAGGACCGAACCTTCGGTCTCGACGGGCTGCGCCACATCATCCAACCGTTCACGAATTATTCATACGTCGCGACGAGCGGGGCAACGGCTGCGGAGATTTTGCAGTTCGACCGTTTTCAGCCGTCGACCCAACTACCGCCTATCGATTTTCCGCAGTTTACCTCCATCGATTCGATCGATAACTGGTCGATCTGGCGAGTTGGCGTGAGAAACCGCCTGCAAACACGGCGCGATGATTCGACCATCAACTGGATGTCGCTCGAAACGTACGTCGACGTGAATTTCGACAGCCCATTCGACAAGACGCAGTACTCAAACCTGTTTAACAATTTTTACTTCTCGCCAGTGCCGTGGATCAGTCTGGGCATCGGATCTCAAGTCCCTCTCTTCGACAAGGGCTTCACCGAGGTAAACACCAGCGTCAATGTTCAGCCAATGTCGAATCTGTCGGTCAGCCTGGTGCATCGTTATTTGAAGGACAATCCGTTCTTCGACAACAGCAGCCTCTACGTCTTCGGTGGTTATTACCGCCTAAACGACAACTGGGGCGTCGGCGTCTCCGAACAATACGAGGCGACAACCGGTATCCTCGAGCAACAGCGCTACTCCATCTATCGCGATCTCACGAGCTGGGTCGCATCGGTGGGCGCGGTGGTGCGTGACAATGGCGGCGTAAAGGAGTACGGGGTGCTGCTCACCTTCACCTTGAAGGCCCTGCCGAAATTCAGCTTCGATTTGAACTTCGATCCGCAGGGCGCGGGCGAGAATCAATAACAGCGCCGCATCGGGTATGGATATTTCGATAATAGGGTCGGGCTATGTCGGTCTCGTGACCGGCGCGTGTTTTGCCGACGTGGGGCACAGCGTCATCTGTGTCGACAACGATCCACGCAAAATCGAGTCCCTCCGCGCGGGCAAGGTGCCGATCTATGAGCCGGGCCTCGAGGAGGTAATTCACCGGAATGTTTCGGCGCATCGCCTGCGCTTCACGGGCAGTATCAAGGAAGGCGTCGATAACTCGCAGATTGTTTTCATCGCGGTGCCGACCCCGCAACAGGCCGACGGCAGTGTCGACCTGAGCTTCATCGAGAAGGTCGCGCGCGAGATTGCAGGCGTGCTGACCGACTATCGAGTGATCGTAGACAAGAGTACCGTTCCGGTGAAGACCGGCGAAAAAGTCGCGGAATCTATCAAGCGCTACAACCGCCACGGGGCGAGTTTCGACGTGGTAAGCAATCCGGAATTTCTTCGTGAAGGTTGCGCTGTAAGCGACCTGATGAATCCGGATCGGATTGTCATCGGCGCGCAGAGTGAGCGCGCTATTGACCTGATGAAGAAGGTGTATGAGCCATTCATGGCGCCGATTCTCGTCACCGACATCAACAGTGCCGAGCTGATCAAGCACGCCGCGAACTCGTTCCTCGCCCTCAAGATTTCCTACATCAATGCCGTTTCTGCGATCTGTGAAGCGAGCGGCGCGGATGTGGAGAAGGTTGCGGACGGTATTGGCATGGATCGCCGCATCGGCCGCAATTTCCTCAATGCCGGGATTGGCTACGGCGGCTCGTGCTTTCCCAAGGACATCGCCGCCTTTATCACGATCAGCGACCAGCTCGGCGTGCCGTTCAATCTGCTCAAGGAAGTACAGCGAATTAATTCCACGCAACGTGACCGTTTCCTGAAAAAGGTCCGCGACGCGCTCTGGGTCCTGCGCGAGAAACACATCGCGGTCTGGGGTCTCGCCTTTAAACCGGACACCGACGACATTCGTTCGTCGGTTGCGATTGAGCTCGTGGCTGAAATGCTACGCGAAGGCGCGCATGTGACCGTCTACGATCCGAAGGGTATGGAAAAGGCGCGTGAGATCGAAGCGATTGCGGGCGCGAAATTCGCCCAATCTGCGCTCGAAGCCGTCGAAGGCGCGGAAGCGCTGGTCATCGCGACCGAGTGGGATGAATTCGCGAATCTCGATCTGGCGCTCCTCAAACAAAGAATGACGACGCCGATCGTATTCGACGGCCGCAACCTGCTGGACCCGGCGACGATGGCGCAGCTCGGCTTCCATTATTACTCCATCGGACGCAAAGCGGTCGCTCCGCAGTAGTTCCCGCGCCACGACGCTCGCGATTTTGCGAGAGTGGCAGGAGGGCCGGCGATTCGCCGATGCAATTCTGCACGACCGGCTGGCACGCAGCTCTCTCTCCGCGACGGATCGTGCCTTCGTGACAGAGCTTGCCTATGGTGTGTTGCGGAATCTCCGGCTGCTCGATTTCTGGCTCGATCTATTGCGATCAGCGCGGATCGAACCCGCCGCGCGCGATCTGCTCCGGCTCGGCCTTTACCAGCTACTGATCGCCGGGACGGCCGAGTACGCCGCCGTCAATGAGACGGTGGCACTCGCACCACTACGAGTGCGGGGCTTGATCAATGCCGTCCTGCGCAGCGCCGCGCGCCGGGAAGCTGAACTTGTTTCGGCCGCCCGCGCGGCACCGCTCGCTGTCCGGACCTCGCATCCGGATTTTGTAGTCGCGCGCTGGTCGCAACAGTTCGGTCTGGAGAGCGCCGCCGCTTTGTGTGCGTGGAACAATCAGCCGCCGCCGCTCTACGTGCGGGTGAACGGCCTGAAAAGGGACCAGCCGCAGCTCGAATCGATCGATTCTGGATGCAGAGCAGACGAGCGCTACGCGGGATTTTTCAAATGTGAGGAATTACCGCGCAATCTGGTCGAAAGCGGCGGGATCTATGTCCAGGACCCGAGCACAAGTCTCGCCTGCGATCTGCTCGACCCGCAGCCAAACGAGTGCATCCTCGACGCGTGCGCCGCGCCGGGAGGTAAAACAGCGTTGATTGTGGAGCGGATGCAAAACACCGGCCGTGTCGTGGCGGCCGATCGCGATGCTGCTCGCCTCGAAACACTCCGCGAAAACATCGCGCGGCTCCGAGTCTCGATCGCAGAAGTCTGCCAGTGCGATTGGATCGCACCGCAGAGTTGTGACGATGTCGTTCGTCGCGCATCGTTTGACCGAATCCTGGTTGATGCGCCGTGCAGCAACACGGGCGTAATGCGCCGCCGCGTCGACGTGCGGTGGCGGCTGGGCCCCGATGATTTCGAGCGGATGAAGGCGGTGCAGCTAGCGATCATGGCTGAGACAATACGGCTATTGAAGCCACTCGGTGTGCTCGTCTACAGCACCTGCAGCCTTGAGCCGGAAGAAAACGAGCAGGTGGTGACGACATCATTGCAACGCTTTCCGAGTCTCCTCCTGACGGAACAGCGATCGCTCATGCCGTTTCGTGACATGGTTGACGGAGCATTCGCCGCGCGGTTTCTGCGACGCGACTAGCTGCCAGTTGCGCTGGGCGGCCCTGCTGGAATCATAACCGACTATGCACGATCCGCGTTTTAAGAAGCTGGCCGAGATCCTGGTCCAATATTCCACGCAGTTGAAGCGCAACGAGACCGTGTTGATTGAAGCCTTTGATGTGCCCGATGAAATGACGGTGGCGTTAATCCGCGCCGTTCGTGCGGCGGGCGCTCTACCGTTCGTGCAATTGCAGCACGGCCCGATCAGCCGCGAGCTCGCGCTCAAGGCACGCGAACGGCAATTAAATCTGACTGCCATCCACGAGCTGGCGAGGATGAAGCGGATGGA
This sequence comes from Chthoniobacterales bacterium, assembly GCA_045809925.1. Classification (GTDB taxonomy): domain Bacteria; phylum Verrucomicrobiota; class Verrucomicrobiia; order Chthoniobacterales; family UBA10450; genus CADDYX01. The sequence goes on along the minus strand of JBJMWX010000134.1, from coordinate 1,563 downwards.
CGCCTATATCGCGGTCCGTGGCAGCAACAACATCACTGAGATGTCGGATGTGCCGCCCGAGCAGATGCGGCTGGTGGCAAAAAAGCTCCGGCCCGTGATCGATCAACGGGTAAAGAAAACCAAATGGGTCGTGCTGCGCTGGCCGACGCCGTCAATGGCGCAGCAGGCCGGCATGAGCACAGAGGCTTTCGAGAATTTTTACTTCGATGTCTGCACCCTCGACTACCGCAAGCTCCAGCCGGGGATGAAAGCGCTCGCCGCGCTCATGGAAAAGACCGATTGCGTGGAAATCAAAGGGCCGGGAACGGACCTGCGATTCAGTATCAAGGGCATTTCCGCCATTGTCTGCGGAGGCGATCACAACATCCCAGACGGCGAAGTGTTCACCTGTCCGGTCAAAAACTCGGTCGAAGGCGAGATCACTTTCAACGCGCCGAGCATTTATCAGGGCACCGGCTTTGACAGCGTTCACCTGGAATTTCGCGAAGGGAAGATTGTTGCCGCGACGAGCAATCAAACCGAGAAACTGAACCAGATTCTCGATTCCGATGCCGGAGCACGTTACATCGGCGAGTTTTCGTTAGGGTTAAACCCCTACGTGCTCGAGCCGATGCGGGACATTCTGTTCGACGAAAAAATCGCCGGCTCCTTTCACTTCACGCCGGGCCAGGCATACGAGGAAGCTGACAATGGCAATCGAAGCCAGGTGCACTGGGACATGGTGTGTATTCAGCGTCCGGAGTATGGCGGCGGCGAAATTCGCTTCGATGGCAAAGTCATCCGACGGGATGGCGAATTTGTGCCGAAACAACTTCGCTCGCTGAACCGCAGCCGGTTCGTGAAACGGTAAGGCGCGACCTCCGTACGCAACACGAGGAGGCGTGGGCCTCCTCGTGCGAGTTCGGAACTGAGAAGAGTTGTTAGGCCGGCCGCGGACCTGCTCCCTGTCCGGGAGCATTGAGCTGCATCATCGTGATCTCACCACTGCCGCCCAGTTGCACATTGGCGACATCGAAAGACGGTGCGCTCTCGAGCGGCGCCTGCGTCGCCCCTGGCAACTGGACCACCACCTGCCGTGAGGCTGCGTTCAGGATGATGGCCGCAATCTCGAAGGAGGGCGAGAATTCGACCGTCGCGATTTGGAAACGTCCGGTGACCTGGACACCTGCCTGGCCGTGACCGGCCGGAGTGAGTTGGACGGCCGCGTTCTCGGAGCCGGAGAGGAGCTGCAATCCAGCGATGCTGAACGCCGGTGAGCCGGTGACATTCGGACGCTGCTGCTGCGAAGGCGTGAGGCGAATCGTCCCGATCGCGCCGCCATTGAGCTGCACATTCGCAACTTCGAATGTGACCTGAAGATTCATCGCCGGCTGCGGTTGCTGCGAGGGCGCCAGACGCATCGACACGACGCGCGACAATGGCCGCAGTTGGAGCGCGCCCATCTTGAAACTCGGTGTCAACTGCAACGCCGCGATTTCGAACGAGAACGTCAACTGCACAGCGGTGTGCATTCCACCGGTGCTTTGCGACTGTGGCTGAGCCTGCGGAGCGCCTCCGGTCATC
>JBJMWX010000133.1:0-12890 GCA_045809925.1 Chthoniobacterales bacterium | reverse complement strand
GCGCCGGTCGCCGCGCCGCCACCGCCCGAGTTGCGCAACGGTGAAGAACCGGTGGAGCAGTGGCAGGAGAACGCCGCCAGCGCCAAAAAGAAAAGCGCTGCCAGTGCTTCTCGCGCAGTCGCGCGACAGATGTGATTCTGTAGCGCGCCCTGTCCGGCCGCACTCGTCGGTGCTTACAAACCCTGCAGCTTGACACTGCTGGAGGTCGACGCGAGCCTCACCGCTCACCAAACTTCCTCGCATGGCCAACACTTCATCCGCCGCCAAACGCGCCCGCCAGACTGCCCGGCGTACGTTGCGCAATCGCCGAGTCCTGAGCCGGCTTCGCAGCCTGCAAAAGAAAAGCTCATCCGACGTTCGCAGCTTGATGAGCGAGATCGACAAGGCAGCGAAACGAGGGGTCATTCACAAGAACGCGGCTAATCGCCGCAAAGCACGGCTCAAGAAGGCCGCCGCCACGACGCCGACGGCTTAGGGTTGCCTGCCGCTCGGGACGAACTGCGTTGCATATCTTATTAGAAGGATAAGAGTTCAAGCGATGATCCCCGCTCTGCTCCTGATTATCTCCGCGGTCGTTTTTCGCATCATCACCGGGCTGGCGATCATCTCCGGCACAACCGCCGTTTCAAATTTCGCGCCGCTCGCCGCGATTGCGCTCTGCAGCGCGGCTTACTTCCCGGCGAAGTACCGCTTCAGCGTGCCCATAGCTGCGCTGCTCATCTCCGATATCGTGCTCGACTTCTACTACGGCTTTTCACTCTTCAGTCCGTTTGTTCTCGCTCACTACGTCGGCTTCGCGCTCATCGCCCTCCTCGGTGTGTTACTGCGGAAGCGCATCGGATTCAGGACGCTACTGCCGGCGTCGATCGTCGCGTCGATCGTCTTTTACGCCATTACGAACACAGTCTCGTGGTTGTTTGAGCCGGGCTACGCGAAGACACTGGCGGGCTTCGTGCAGGCGCAAACGATCGGCCTGCCGGTATATGGTGGCACGACGCCGACCTGGATGTTTTTGCGCAACTCGATCCTTGGCGATCTGTTTTTCACGGCGTTATTCGTCACGTGCATGAGCTTCGGCCGAAGCTCTGGGCGTATTGTAGCGACAGAGCCACTGCCTCGCAGCGTCTAACCGGCCATGCAGCAGCCGGAGCAGCGCGACGAGGTCGAGATGCTCTCGCTCATGTTGCTGATCCGCCGCTTTGAAGAGCGCGCGAGTCAACAATATCAGGCGCAGAAGATCGGTGGGTTCTGCCATCTCTACATAGGCCAGGAGGCGGTCGTTGCCGGTGCCGTTGCCGCCACGCGCGCGGACGATTACATCATCACGGCGTATCGCGATCACGCGCACGCGCTGGCCCGCGGAACGAGCGCGAACGCCTGTATGGCCGAGTTGTTCGGCAAGGCGACCGGCTGCTCGCGCGGACTGGGCGGTTCGATGCATTACTTCGACAAACAGCGCCACATGTACGGCGGACATGCCATCGTCGGCGCACACGTGCCGCTCGCCTGCGGCCTCGCTTTTGCCTGCAGATACCGCGACGAAGATCGGGTCACTCTTTGCTTTTTCGGTGACGGCGCGATTAACCAGGGCGCCTTCCATGAAGCGTTGAATCTGGCCGCGCTCTACAAACTGCCTGTCGTATTTATTTGCGAAAACAACCTCTACGCCATGGGGACAAGCGTGGAGCGCTCGACGTCGCTCAAGCAGATCGTTGATCGCGCCGAAGGTTACGACATGACGGGCGTGATCGCCGACGGGATGAACTTTCGCGATGTGCGCGACAAACTCAGCGCCGTTGTAAAATCAATGCGCCAGGATCCGCATCCAGCTTTCGTCGAGGTGCGCACCTATCGTTATCGCGGCCACTCGATGTCGGACCCCGCAAGCTACCGGACGAAAGAGCAGCTCGAGAAATACCGGATGGACGATCCGATCACCCGTTTGCGCGCCCAGCTCACGCGGGAGGGCAGGCTCACGCACGAGCAGTTCGACGAGATGGACAAGAAAGCGAAGCAGACTGCGATCGAGAGCGTGAAGTTTGCCGAGGAAAGTCCCGAGCCGCCATTGGAAGAGCTTTACAACTACACCTACGCGTCATGAGCGAGATGCGCGAGATCACCTATCGACAGGCGGTGAACGAAGCGCTCGCCGAGGAACTGGAGCGCGATCCGAACGTTTTCCTGATGGGCGAAGAAGTGGCCGAGTACAACGGCGCCTACAAGATCTCGCAGGGCCTGCTAGAGCGCTTTGGAGCGAGGCGAATCGTTGACACGCCCATTAGCGAGAATGGCTTCGCCGGCCTCGGCATCGGTGCGGCCATGGTCGGCCTGCGGCCGGTCATCGAGTTCATGACCTTCAGCTTCTCACTCGTCGCGTTCGATCAGGTGGTGAACAACGCGCCCAACATGCTCACGATGTCGGGTGGTCAGTTCAACATTCCAATCACCTTTCGAGGTCCGAATGGCCCGGCCCATCAGCTTGGCGCGACCCACTCGCACGCGACCGAATGTTTATACGCGAACTTTCCCGGCCTGAAGATCTGCACCCCGGCCACCCCGCGCGACGCCAAAGGTTTGCTCAAGACCGCCATCCGCGACAACAACCCCGTTCTCGTCCTCGAGTCGGAGCTTCTTTACAGCTCGAAAGGGATGATTGAGCCGGTCGATCATGAGTTGCTGATTCCGCTTGGCCAGGCCGAGGTGAAGCGTGAAGGAAACGACGTGACGATCGTCTGTTACGCACAAACGGTGCCGATCGCGCTCGCTGCCGCCGAGCGTCTCGAGGAGGAAGGAATCAGCGCCGAAATCATCGATCTGCGCTCGATCAAACCCCTCGATGAGCAGGCGATTTATGACTCAGTCGCCCGGACTCACCGGCTGGTAATTTGCGAACAGGACCGGCCGTATTGCGGAATCGGCGCGGAAGTTTGCTACCGCGTTCAGAAAAACATCTTCGACGAGCTCGATGCGCCCGTCGCGCGGGTCTCCCAGGAAGATGTGCCGACGCCCTACAACGAGAGGCTCGAGAAAGCGGTGCTCCCGAACGCTGATAAGCTGATCGTTGCCGTTCAGAAAGTCTGCTACGCCTAACGACTATGCCTGAGATCACGATGCCGAAGCTGAGCGACACCATGACGGAAGGCACGATCGTCGCCTGGAAAAAAAAGAAAGGCGATCAGGTAACGGCCGGCGAGGTGATCGCCGAGATTGAGACCGACAAGGCGACCATGGAATGGGAGTCGCCGGAGGATGGCGTCCTGACCGAGATCTTCGTCGACGAAGGCGGCAAGGTGGAAGTGGGCCAGAAAATCGCGGTCATCGGCGAGCCGGGTGAGAAGCCGGCAGAGAAGCCGAAAGAAAAGACTGAAGCTCCAAAGCAGCAGCAGGCTGAAACCGAAAAACCGGCGCCGGCGAAGAAGCAGGACAAAGAGACGGCGCCGCCGGAAGAAACGGTCGAATCAACGAAGCGGTCCAAGACGGAAAAAGCGGCCGCCCCGCCGAAAAAACCCGCCGCAGCGACTCCCGCCAAAGCGGAGCCGGGGGACGAAGAGCCGCGCGTCAAAGCATCGCCAGTCGCCCGGCGCCTCGCTGGCGAGTTCGGCGTTGATCTTTCAAACGTAAAGGGCACCGGACCGGACGGTCGGGTAACCGAGAGCGATGTGCGTGCTGCCGCAAAATCGCACGCGCCAGGCTCCGCTGTTCCGACCGGCCAGACTGCGAAAGCAGCCCCTGTAACATCTGCCCCAAAACCCGGCGAAGGCTCGCGCATCAAGCTCAGCGGAATGCGGCGCGTCATCGCGCAGCGCCTGGTCGAAAGCAAGGGGCCGGTTCCGCATTTCTATCTCACGATCGAGGTCGACGCCGCTCCGCTCATGACCGCTCGCGCGGAGTTAAAGGCAGGCGGGGAAGAGGCGGACACATCGAAAATTACGGTCAACGATTTTGTGCTGAAAGCCGCTGTCGAGGCGGCGGTCAAAGTGCCGAAGGTAAACGCGTCGTTCGACAGCGATGCCATCGTTCAGTATGCGGACGTCGATCTCGGTATTGCCGTCGCGCTCGAAGAGGGACTCGTTACGCCGGTCGTTCGCAAGGCACAGGAGAAGTCGCTCCGTGAGATCAGCGAAGCGGTCAAAGATCTTGCCCAACGCGCCCGGAACAAGCGCATGAAGCCGGAAGAATTTCAGGGCGGCACATTTACCGTCTCGAACCTCGGCGGGTTCGGCATCGATTCATTCAGCGCAATCATCAATCCACCGCAGGGGTTCATTCTCGCCATCGGCCGAATCAATAAAATCGCGGTGGTGGACGACTGCGACCAGGTGGGGGTCGGCCAGCGCATGTCGATCTGCATGAGCTGCGATCACCGAGTGGTTGATGGTGCGCTCGGCGCTGAGTACTTAAAAGAGCTTCGTCGGCTGCTCGAGAATCCCGCATTGCTCCTAATCTAACGCGCGGACGCGAGCAGCAGCGCCGCGCCGCGACGTGAGTCATGGTGCGACGGCGGATATTGCCGTCGAGACGAAAGACGCTTTGCGCCAACAACGCCCAAATGCACAATGCAGCCATGGCTGAGCAACCGCCGCGGCTGCGAATCGGCTCGTTCGCAGCACATTCTGCGCGCGGTCTGGTCCGTGAGCGCAAAACGCGGCGAGCGGCAATGCTGCTCACCTTGGTTGTGGCGCTGCTTATGATGACTTGCGGTGCGACATTCCTCGACGGCGCGCTCAACGCCCATGAGCATCCGATCTGGTTCCTGCTCTACTGGCTCGCCTGTGGTTGGCTGACGACACTCGCCTTGCTCCTCGCCGCCTACGACCTGCTCATCGTGCGCCGTGACAGCCGCGCGGCCCGGGAAACTCTGCGGCGGCAGGCCGCGGCGGACGCGCGCGCTCGGGCGAAGAGCGACCTTTCGGCTTGAAAACGCGCGAGCAGATGGAGGCGGACGAAAGTGCCGTCCTCGCGTCATTCGCGCAGAAGTCGGCTGAATCGCGCGGGCGCAAATTTCCCGAGGCTCCGCATCCATTTCGGACCGAGTTTCAGCGCGACAGGGCGCGTATCATTCATTCACGCGCCTTCCGCCGACTCGAGTACAAGACGCAGGTATTTCTGAACGGGACGGGCGATCATCTGCGCACGCGATTGACGCACTCGATCGAAGTTGCCTCGATCAGCCGGACGATTGCACGGGCATTGTCGCTCAACGAGGACCTTGCAGAAGCAATAGCACTAGCCCACGACCTCGGACATCCGCCCTTCGGCCATTCGGGCGAGGAGATGCTCGCCGAGTGCATGCAAGGCTGCGGCGGCTTCGATCACAATCAGCAGAGCTTGCGCGTCGTGGAGTTGCTGGAGGTCGCGTATCCCGAGTTCGCCGGAATCAATCTCACCCAGGAGGTCCGCGAGGGCTTACAGAAGCATCAGTCAGACTCGCCAGCCACACTCGAGGCGCAGATTGCCGACATCGCGGACGAGATCACCTATTACAGCCACGATCTCGATGACGCCGTCGATTTCGAAATTCTGGCCGCTGATCAGCTGCATGACACCACCGTCTGGCGAAACAGCCATGCTGCCGTGGTGCAGCGATATCCAGGCGCGCGCGAGCCAGAGCTGCATAAACTCATCATCCGCAAGATCATCGACGTGGCGGTAAGCGACGTAGTCCATGCGAGCAGCGAGGCGATCCTGCGCGCCGATCTTCGGTCAGTAGACGACGTCCAGAGGCAACCGGCGGCGTTGATCAGGTATGGCGACGAGCTGCGCGAAACGAATCGCGAGCTGCGGCGCTTTCTCTACCAGAACGTCTACTATGATCCGCGTGTGGCGGGCGTAAACCGGCGTGCCTGCGAGATGTTGCGCGCAGTCTTCCAGGCCTATCTCGACAACCCTGAGCTGCTCGGCGAGTCGGCGGCAAAACGGATCGAAGGCGAAGGATTGCACCGCACCGTCTGCGATTATGTCGCCGGCATGACCGATCGCTACCTTTTGGAAGAATACGCGCGGCTCAGCCGGACTCCGTAGCGAAAGCTGGCAGCTTGCCCGACAGTCTAGGCGGCCGCGCTTCCGTTTTCCTCTCGCAAGTACTGGATGACGAGCCGCAGCCGATCCGCGACGACGAGTTCTTCCAGCACCTGCTGGCGGCGCAGCACATCAGTGATGAACGTCGACGCCATGAGGTCGGCAAGCATTTCGGGATCGGCCAAATCGGATAGATAGCGGTCCACTTTTTCGGGGAATTGCCGGCCAGTTTCCTTCAGTCGGATGTATATCTCGAGGAGCTTGGCCCCGAGAGCGTCGAGATGCACACCGGGCGTGTTCTCGGACTCGAGCGGCTCAATGCTCGCGATCGGAAACGGCTGCACCTGCTCGAAGTCGGTGAAGCGAACGCGCTGCAGGCCTTGCAGAATCAGGTTTGAATTACCATCAGCCCGACCAACGCAGGCGCGCACCAGGCCTACGCTCGCCACCTTAAAAAAATCGGCCGGATCGCGCCAGGTCGAGCGGTTGGCCTTAACGGCCGCGACGCAAAACATCCGGTCGCGGCTGAGCGCGTGTTCAAGCATTTCGCGGTATCGCTCTTCGAAGATGTAGAGCGGCAAGAGCGCGTGCGGAAAAAGGACGGCGCCGGGCAGCGGCATTATCGGCACCGCTCTCGGTAACGTGATCGCATTTTTCATCAGACCCGTCTCGCCCTCTGTAATAAATACGCGGCGAATCTATCGGGAGATGGCAGAAGTTGAGAGGCGCGTGCGGACCAATCCTCGCAGCTCGGCGACGGAGACCTGCCCGTCGGCGTTAGCCCGGGTGATGTAGCCGTAGTTCAGAACTGATCCGCGCCGCAGCATTTCAATACGCGAGTCTCGGCCAAGCTTACCGATGCCCATGGCCGCGACCGGGATCTCCCGCTCGGCGATCTCGTAAAATGAAATTAACCGGTCGAGCTGACGTTCGTCGTCGACCCGCGTGGCGACTTTCAAAATGTCGGCGCGACGAGTGACGGCGACTTCCATCTGCTCGAGAAGGCGGCGGAGCGTGGGGGTGCCGCTGAAATCGTGAAACGACGCAATCGTTCGCGCTTTCTGTGCGCGCGCCGTCTCGAAGACAGCGAAGCTTCGGCGTAGCGTCCGCAGCTCGACATCAACATAAGCGGCGTAGGGGAGAAAGCGCAGCAGGAGTGCACGGCGTCGGGGGGAGGGGAGATGGTTCAGTCCGCCTTCCGCCGGATGCCGCGCGCTGATGATCAATGAGCCGCGCAGCTGCGATAACGCGGCCTCAACTTTCGCAATCCTTCCGGCGAGCGCGTCGAGGCGCAATTCGAAGAGAAGGGCCGGCGAGGGTTGCATCGCGACCGCGGCCTCCAGGTCCGCGACGGAACCGATGACGGCGGCGATGCGCGGCCCCTGTCGAGTGGCCTTCACAGCCGCGCCGCGGTTCGGTCGAGCATCCGTTCGACATACTTCGCCAGGATGTCGAACTCGAGATTGACAAGATCGCCGGCGCGCGCGCCCTTCAGGTTCGTCTGTTCGGCTGTGTGCGGAATGATCCAAACGGCGAAAGCGCCCGGCGAGACTTCGGCAACCGTCAGGCTAATGCCGTCGACGGCAACGGAACCTTTGAAGGCGACGTATTGCGCGAATTCGCGCGGCAGTTCGAGTTCCAGCCGGTGATCGGCGCCGTGCGCCTCGAACGCGAGGATGCGCGCGGTGCAGTCGACATGTCCTTGCACGAAATGGCCGTCGAGCCGCGCATTGGCGGCGAGAGCACGCTCGAGATTGACCAACGAGGCGCCCCGCAAGCCGTGCAAATTCGTTCGGGCGAGCGTTTCCTCGAGGAGATCGAACGCGAGCTGGTCGCCGGCTCGATCGGCCACCGTCAGGCAACAGCCATTCACCGCCACGCTCGCGCCCTTTGGCAGGTCCGCAGCCAGGCCCGGCGCTCGGATCACCAGCCGCTGTGCCTCAAGCGCCACGACAACTCCGACTGCTTCGACCAAACCAGTGAACATGCGACGGTGTAGTTAAACGGCAGCGCCGCCCGCGGCAACACATCCGATCGACAGGCCGCGCTCCCTACTCGTTAGGCAGACCGCGCTCGACAGACCTGCGAAGATCGCCACGTTTGGCGACGCCATGGTTGTAGCGGCCTTCGCAGACGGCATCATGCATCTCCGCGTTCCGATCGAATTTGTGCTCTTCGCGCTCACCCTGCTCGGCATTGCCGTCTTTCATCACCGCACGCTACGCATTTCGCTCATCGGTCTCGCCGCGATCGCCGTCTATAAGATCACCTTCACCGGATTCAATACCGGCCTCGGACTGACCGGTTTCGCTGCACACGTCGCGCATGAATGGGTGGTCCTGGCAAACCTGTTGCTCCTCCTGATGGGGTTCGCACTTCTCTCCCGCCATTTCGAGAAAAGCCGCGTCCCAAACGTCCTGCCGAAATATCTGCCACGCGGTTGGATGGGCGGTTTCGCGCTGCTCGCCATTGTCTGGGTGCTCTCCAGTTTTCTGGACAACATCGCGGGGGCGTTAATCGGCGGGGCGATGGCGCACCAGCTTTTCCGTGCCCGTGTGCACGTCGGCTACATCGCGGCCATCGTCGCGGCTTCGAACGCAGGCGGCGCGTGGAGCGTGCTCGGCGACACGACGACGACAATGCTCTGGATAGCCGGCGTGGCTCCTTCGCAAGTGGTGAAGGCAATCGTGCCGGCGGTGGTCGCGTTGTTGGTCTTCGGCTTGCCGGCGGCCGTCCAGCAGCACCGCTATTCCCCCATGCTGGAGCACGCGCACGAACAGACACGGATCGATTGGACGCGGGTGGCGATCGTGGGGTTCATCCTCGTGCTCGCGCTCGCAACAAACGTGGTGGTGAACGTGAAGCTTCCGCGTCGCGCGGAAGCGTTTCCATTCCTTGGCGTGGCAGTCTGGGTCGCGATCGGTGCATCTGTTGCGGCACGCCGGCCGGACTGGGAACTACTACCGCGATCGTTCCGCAGCTCCTTATTCCTGCTCGCACTCGTGCTCTGTGCGTCGATGCTGCCGGTGGAAAAACTGCCCGGCGCATCCTGGCAAACTTCGCTCGGACTCGGCTTCGTTTCCGCGGTTTTCGACAACATCCCGCTCACTGCGATGGCGATTAAGCAGGGCGGTTACGACTGGGGATTTCTCGCCTACGTGGTCGGTTTCGGCGGCTCGATGCTCTGGTTCGGTTCGTCCTCTGGCGTCGCGCTGGCCAGCCTCTATCCGGAGAGTCGCTCCGTCGTCCGGTGGGTGAAACATGGCTGGCACATTCCGCTCGCCTACGTTGTAGCGTTTTTCGTGATGCTCGCCGCCGTCCGCTGGAACGCGGAACTGCCGCGCGCGCGCGAAGCCGCGCTGCCATCGGCTTACGGCAGGTGAATACCGGCCTAACCGACTGACCGCGGTGCAAAACGAACCAAAGCGACAATTTCCGCAAAATTTCTTCTTCCCACCGCGTGCGGAAACTGCTGTCATGAACACGCGAATGCGATTGCGAGTGCAGTCGCGGACGCAGTTTACAGACTGGCAAACGGCAAATCCGGTAGGCTGCGGCGGAAATAAACGCGACAGCAAGTCGTGTTCGGCCGTTCAAAAAAATTTCAAAAAAGTGAAAAAAAACCTTGTCAGCCCAGCCAGACCCCATTAAACCTCACCGCCAAACCTAACCAAACCAATGGAGAAACTAATGATAAGACACGTGCTTAATAGGCTCGGATCGTTTCGCCTCGCTCTTGTAGCGGGCGTGGGATTCGCGCTTATCGCCGCGAGCGCCAGCGCTCAAAATGCATCCCCGACGCCTGCCGGCGAAGGTGCCCCTGGCGCCGCCGCTGCCAGCTCGGGCGCCAATGCGCCAGCGACCGGTGGCTCTGCCACGACGGCCGAAGCCGAGCGGGTCATCGTTACCGGTTCGAACATTCCGACAGCAGAAGAAGTCGGTCCGAACCCGGTCGATACCTATCGCGCCGAGGACATCGTCAAATTGGGTGTTCGCACCACAACTGACCTTCAACAGAAAATCCCCGCCGCAACCGGTGGCCAGATCAACGAGAACATCGCCAACGGTGGTGACGGACGCGTTGAGATCAACCTGCGCGGCCTGGGACCCAAAGAAACTTTGATCCTGGTAGACGGGCGCCGTCTCGTTCCGCGTTTGAACGGATCGAGCCTCGGTGGCCAGTCGATCGACGTGAACGTGATTCCGTTCGCGGCGGTGGACCACGTGGACATCCTCAAAGACGGCGCATCGGCCATTTACGGCGCGGACGCGGTTGCGGGTGTGTTCAACGCCTACATGAAGCACAAGTTCCGTGGGCTGGAGATGGAGATCAGCTATGGCAACACCAACCTCGGTGCGTCCAACGACGCGGCTGAGCGTGAGGGTTACATCATGGGTGGCACCGGGGACGACAAGACAGACGTCGTCTTCTTCGCCCAGTATTACGATCGGGCTGCCATTTACAGCCGCGACCGCGACATCTCCTCCAATGCGCGCCATAACAAATTCGGCGGCATCGATCTGCGTTCCGGTAACTACGCAGGCCGTGTCCAGAGTTTCGTGTTCATCCCGGGAACGGGAACCGTCTTCGGTCCGAATACGCCTGACCCGCACAGCTTCCCGAATGCGCGGGTTGACCCTCAGTATCAGACGCGCGGATCGACAGACCCGTTCTCTGATCGCCGTGCGTTTAACTTCGCGGCTCTCACACCCGCGATTCCGGCGGCTGATCGTCAGTACTACTACGGCTCGTTTGTTCGCGATATCTGCGACAAATACCTGACGCTCTTCGCGGACTTCCGCGTGGCGCGCACCTTCTTCGACGCGGCCCTCGCGCCGACGCCGTTCACACCGGATCCTTACGTGATCAACACTGCGGGTGTTCCGTTCAGCACGTCTGGCATTTCGGTGCCGCTGCAGAATCCGTTCAACCCGTTCACGGTTGCCAACGCTACGCTGCCTCCTGGGGCTGGTGCGTTTGCCGGAACACCGGTTTCGACCGGCGTATTCTACCGCAGCCTCGAGGCGGGCGTCCGGACGAGCAAGGACACCGAGTTCGACATCCTCTTCAATGCCGGCCTTCGTGGTCAGCTGGGTGAGTTCGGCGACTACTTCAAGACATGGGGTTACGAGACGAGCTTCCGCTATGACTACAACTACGTCGAAAACCAGACCGGTGGCGTGGTGAGCAAGCCCGGCCTGCGTGAGGCGCTCTTCGACACCGACCCGGCGACGGCGTTCAACCCGTTCGGTTTGAATGTCAATACCCAGGCGGCGCAGAACCGTGTGTTCGTTACCTTGCAGCACACCTCGGTCAATCAGATGAAGCTGGAAGACTTCAAGCTCTACGGCGACATCTGGAACCTGCCCGCAGGTCCGATCTCGTTCGCGCTTGGTGTTGAGCACCGCACGGAAGAGTACAAGGACACTCCGGACTCGCTCAACGTGACCTTCAGCACGATCGGCTCGACCGACTTGCAGGCTTCACGCGGCAATCGCGACGTCTGGTCGGCTTACGGTGAGTTGCGTATCCCGGTGACCAGCCCGAGCTGGAACTTCATCGGCGCCTATAGCTTCGAAATCGACGCAGCCGAGCGTTACGAGTACTTCAGCGACTTCGGTGATACCGAGACGCCGAAGATCTCGATCCGGTGGCAGCCGATCGACTCGAGCCTGACGCTGCGCGGAACCTACAGTGAAGCGTTCCACGCTCCGTTCTTGAACGAGCTTAGCTCCGCGGGTGCGGAAACGTTCCCGCAGATCCGCGACCCCGCAAATCCGAGCCAGGGGGCCTTCCAGGTTCGCTCGCTCGTCGGCGGCAACCCGGACCTCAAGCCGGAGAAGGCGTATGAGTACACCTACGGCGCGATCTGGAGCCCGAAATGGGTCAAGGGTCTTACCCTCGGTGCTGACTTCTTCCACCTTGATGAGCGTAACCTGGTGTCGCCGTTCGGCACGCAGGACCTGCTCAACAAGAACTTCGCGAGTAACGGCACGCAGTTCGCCAGTAACATCATTCGCGATGACGCTGGCAACCTGGTGCAGGTTAATAACCAGACGTTCAACATCGGCCGGCAGATCACCGAAGGCTATGACTTCGAGGCGATCTACCAGCTGGACACGTCGATCTTCGGCCATGGCAACTGGGGAACGTTCACCTTCACGGGTAACGCCACCTACCTGTCGCGGTTTGAGATCCAGACCTCGCCTAATACCGATGAGTTCGACTTGACGGGCCAGTACCTCACCTTCGGTAACCTCACCCACTGGAGAGGCTACGGAAGCGTGTTTTATGATCTCGGCGGCCTCGACACCGGCGCGACGGTTCACTACCAGGGTCAGTATACTGACAACAACGGCTTCGCCCTTACCGACACCGGTACAGCGAAAGTGCGTGAGTGGACGACCCTCGACCTGATCCTCGCCTACACCTTCAACCTGCCGTGCCCGGAAGTGCAGCCAGTTGCTGGCTACTCCAAGGACGGTGGCAAGAACGTGAAGATGAAGGACGGCAAGGACAAGAACGTGATGCCTGTTTCCACGGCTGAGTGCAACGTGTGCAGCTGGAGAGGCTGGCTCAACGGCGTGACGATCACGGTCGGCATGAACAACGTGTTCGACCAGGATCCTCCGTTCGTTCCGGCGTCATTCGAGAACGGCTACGACGAGTCGAGTTCCGACGTCAAAGGCCGCTTCTGGTACGTCTCGCTCAAGAAGCGCTTCTAAAATCAGCTAACTGTTAGCTTACAGCGGCCGGGTCTGGAAACGGACCCGGCCGTTTGCTTTTTTTCGGCGCCTGGCGACGGGCGCCGGCATTGCGCCGCGGCCTTAGTGAGGCGTAATGTCTGCGCGGTGCTGGCCGGAAACAAAGT
>JBJMWX010000132.1:0-37667 GCA_045809925.1 Chthoniobacterales bacterium | reverse complement strand
GGTCGAAGAACTCGTTGACCCGAAAACGGGTGATCGCGGTGAGCGTGTAGAACGGGTCGGTCTTCGCGACCGCGAACATATTGTCCGGTGTCGGGTTGACGCGGAATTCACTCTGATAAAAATCCTCGAGCACATACGGATCGCTCAGCTTTGTCATGTCGACGATGCCGTAGATGTCGTCCCTGAAGTTTGTCCGGTCTTCAAGAGAGAGGCGATAGCGGCTCTCCCCGATGTCCCCGCGCGGCACACTCGTGCGGTTGATCAGCGGATTTTGATCCTGGATGAAATAGGTCCGCAGCCGCGCATAACTGGTGTTGTTCTTGCCGTAGCGAATGTCGGAATCGAAGCCGATGGCCGGACCGCGGCGGGCGCGATAGTCGAGCCGCAATGTGCCTTTGATGTTGTCGGTGATTGGAAAAGTGACATGGCCGAGCAGGGATGGGCCCCACGAACTCAGATACCCGGGCGTGATCATGAAGCTGAATTCGTCATCAAGTGACTGGTAGAGATATGGCCACCAAAAGACCGGCACGTCGCCGATGTAGAACGTAACGTTCTGGAATACGACGCGGTCCTTCTCGTAGATCCGGACGGAGTGCGCCCGGAGGCGAAAATCAGGCCGCGCGGAGTCATGGGTCGTGAGCGTGCCGTCGGTGACGCGAAACGCGCCTTCAGAAATCGTGGAAACGTTATCGCCGCTGACGAAATATTCATCATGTCGGGTGCGCATCTGGCCTGCGTTAACGGCCTTCGTCTCGACGTTGTAGGTGGCGCTGTCGCCGATATAGAGGGTGACGTCGCGGTAGATCCGGACGTTGCCGCGGACGGAAACCTGATGGGTCTCCGGATTATATTCGGCGTAATCGGCGTAAATATCCGTGTCGCCGATGTGAATCGCGACGTTATCATGCGCGGTCGCGACGCCGTTAACGTAATTCGTTTCCCCGCTCGCCGTGATCTCGACCGGCATCCCTTTAAGGGACGGCGGCTCGGTCTCGGCAGCGTTTCCTACAGCCGCGAACAAAAAACCCAATAACAGCCATGCTACCTTGCGCATCGCGGGATGCCGAAGGTAACGAGTCGAGACCCTGTTGCAAAGGCAAAACAGGGCAACCGCACGCGCGCGTCTAACGAGCCAGCGTCAGACGCGCTGCGGCGGTCTGCTGATTCAGCCCGCAGGCCGAGACAATGACAGAATTCGATCCTGGCGAATCGGCCGCCAGTTTCCGGCGTTCCGCGAGCTTTGGCGGGCCGTGCAACACTGGCGGAATCTGGTTCGTAAGCAGAATTTCGACTGCGCAAATCATCTGCCACATGGTCGCAGCGGAGACACCTTCCCCGAGTGCCGGTTTCGGCGCGTAGATCGCCGCCGTCGGACAATGCTCCATCACGGCGCGCTGCTCGGCAGCATCGATGAAGGTGCCATTGGCGCTTGTCACCACGGCGTCGATCGTACCGCCGCCCACTTGTTCAAACGCGCTACTCACGACCGCGGCCGCATCTCCCTGGCTTTGAAAGTTTTTGCCACTGACGATCTTTTCCAGTAGGACCGGCCCCTCGCGCGCGAGCAGCATCGCGCCAGCGCCTTCGCTCAGGATCATCCCGCGAGGAGATCGAAACGGCTCGATAGGGGGCGCGTCGCGAAGCAGACGCCAGTTGCGATACGCGTCGCACAGTAGCCAATCGGCTTCTTCGGCCGCGACGACGAGGCAGTAATCAACCCCATCGGTGCGCATCAGGTCGGTTGCCACTTGCAGCGCTAGCAAGCCGACGGCGCCGTCGCCGACGAGGGTATATGTCGTGCCGCTGATTCCGAGAATTGCCGCGAGATGGCTCGCCGGCGCGTTGAAAACGGTTTCGGGAAAAAGGAGCGGACTCGCTGCCTCTGCACCGGTTGCCACGATGTCGTGATAGAACCGCTTCGTGTAAATGACGCCCCCGTTCGACGTCGCGAAAATCAGGGCAATTCGTGCCGCGTTCCCGGGTCCAATAGTTAAGCCGGCGTCTTCTAGCGCGGCCATGCCCGCGCCGGCGGCAAAACGCGAGATCGCGCTCGAGCGGCGCAAGCGCGCGTGGGCCGGCGGGCCGGAACCCGCTTCGGCCGGAACGCGAAAAACCGGGTAGGCGCGATCACTCAGATCGGTGGCAATACTCTCGGCTTGGGCGGATTCGCCCGCGAGCAGGCGTTGCCAAACCTGGCGCACGCTGCTGCCCATGGGCGTCACCCAACCGCAGCCGGCGATCGCCAGCCTCATGCCGCGGCCTGAAGCAGGATTGATGCGTTCGTACCGCCGAACCCAAACGAATTGGACAGGACTGTGCGAACATTTGCCGCTCGTGAGCTGTTCGCGACGACGCTGAGTTCAAGGCCGGGATCCCCGGCCTCGAAATTAATATTGGGCGGCAGAAACTGATCGCGAATTGCCAGGAGGCTAATCACGGCTTCGATCGCGCCGGCTGCACCGAGGGAGTGGCCCATCATTCCTTTTGTCGAGCTCAGCGGGGTACTCTCGAACAACTGTGCGATGGCCCGCCCTTCCGCCGCGTCGTTGAAGGTCGTCGCGGTGCCGTGCGCATTGATGTAATCGACCTCCGCCGGCGCCACGCCAGCGCGCGCTAGCGCCTGTTGCATGGCGCGTGCAGCTGCCTCGCCGCTCGGATTCGGCTGGGTCAGATGGTGGTTGTCGGTGGAAAGGCCGTATCCGGTGATTTCCGCGAAGATTTTCGCGCCCCGCGTCCGTGCCGTTTCCAGGTTCTCGAGGGCCAGGAGCGCTGCACCTTCGCCGAGCACCATCCCGGAGCGATTTCGATCGAAAGGCCGACATTTCTCCGGCGTCGCTGCCTGGAGCGAGTCGAACCCGACGAAGACCAGTTCCGAAAGTGCATCGTAGCCGCCAGTCAGGACCCGTTGATAGCGCCCGGAGCGAACGCATTCAAATGCATGCCCTATGGCGTTGGTGCCCGAAGCGCAAGCGTTCGCGATTACCTGGCAGGGCGTTGAGATGCCAAACACTTGCTGCGCGTCGACAACCGGCTTCTGGGGCAGGTAATTTGCGATCAGGGTCGGCGTTCGCCGGCTCCGCTTTTGTGACTGAATGGAGCGATAGTACTGCTCGCCAAATGTCATCCCGCCGCTGGTTGTGCCGACGATCGTCAACTCCGGTGCGAATCCCGGCGCCTGCGCGAGCACTTCGCGCAACGCGACGATCATCATCTGCGCGGCGCGGTGGAGACGGTCGCGGCGTGCGATCGCAGACATTTCGTGCGCGAGTCGATCGTCAGGAACCTGGCCGGCGGTCTTACAGCGGCAGCGCTCGACCGCGAATCGCCTGACCGGTGCGATGCAATCCCGACCTTCGCGGAGGGCGGCGGCAGTCTCCGCTAAGCCGAAACCAAGCGGGCTGACAACTCCCGCGGCAACGACCGCGACCCGCGCCGGCTGGTTGCGATCTTCAGGTTGAGGCATATCGAGAGGCGATGGAGCGCCCCGATTCCATTTGCTTTTCGCGAATCGACCCTTTACTAATCAGTCTCAAGACGGAAACGGAAGCTCGGGAAGTTGGTGGATTGTCAGTTGAGTTTATTCAGTGGCGATTTGAAACCCGATCAACGGGAACAGTGACCAAGCAGCGTTTTCCAGAATAAACTCAGATGGGTACAAAACTCTACGTAGGAAATCTTTCCTTCAATACGACCGAGACGGATCTTCAGGATCTTTTCGCACAGGTAGGACCGGTGCAGGAAGTGATGCTGATGCAGGACAAGTTCACGGGCAAATCGCGCGGTTTCGCTTTCGTCACAATGACGAACGAGCAGGACGCGCAGAATGCGGTCCAGCAGTACAACGGCAAGACCGTCGAAGGCCGGCCGCTGACGGTGACCGAAGCACGCCCGCGTGAAGCGCGTCCGCAAGGCGGCGGCGGCGGCGGTTACGGTGGCGGCGGCGGCGGTCGTGGCTACGGCGGCGGCGGTGGTGGCGGCGGCTATGGTCGCGGCGGTGGTGGCGGCGGTTATGGCGGCGGCGGACGCGGCGATCGCGGCGGCGGCGGCCGGGACCGTTAAAGCGGAATCCTCACTCGAAATCTCTGCAAACGGTCGCTTCGGCGGCCGTTTTGCTTGTACGGCATTGCGGTTTTTCAGCGGTTACGGCAACGCAAACGTGCGCCGGCTTGCGATTAAGAGATGATACCAAACTTCACTTCAACTCACGAATACCGTTATGGCTGACGAACAGAACCAAAAATCGGGCGAGAGCTCGCAATCCTCGGAAAATCTTCCGATTCCATCCATCTCCAAACAGACGGCCGGCGCTGCCGCAGGCGCATTGGTCGGCAGTGTTGCCGGACCGGTCGGTGCGGCGGTCGGCAGCGTAATCGGCGCCATCGCAGCCAAGTCTGTCGGCAGCGGCTCGGGCCGCGGTGGCGGCGGTTCGTCATCCGGTGGCCGCTCCTCTGGCAAGAAATCGAGCGGCGGCTCCCGAGGTGGGTCCTCGAAGAGCGGCGGTTCATCGCGCGGCCGCAAATCATCATCGAAGTCACGCGGTTCTACAGCCGGGCGGGGTTCGTCCAGTGGCGGCTCTTCACGCAAATTCTCCTCCTCCAAGAAGTCGAGCGGCGGGTCCCGTGGCGCGAAGTCGCGCAGCGGCGGCGGAGCGAAAAGCAAGAGTAAGTCTCGCGGTGGCAGCAGAGCGAGCGCCAAATCGAGTCGGTCCGGCGGCGGGAAATCCCGATCAAAAGGCGGGTCCCGTGGCGCAAGCAAGTCCAGCTCCCGCTCGGCATCGCGCAAGGGCGGCAGCAGCCGCAGTTCGTCGCGCGGGCGGGGCGGCAGCAAGAAATCGAGCAGCAAGCGCTCGGGCGGCAATCGCGGCGGAAAACGCAGCGGTGCGGCAAAGAAATCGGGCAGCCGTCGCGGTGGCGGTTCGAAGCGCCGCCGTTAGGCCAGGCCAGCTGTCGTATAGACATAGGCGGCTGATTTCGTCACCTTTGCGCCGGCATGGTCGGCGATAGCGCGGCGAGCGCCGAATTACGGGTCGGCGAAGAGCGGGTCGAAGCGCGCAGCAAAGCTCTGCACAAGGAGCTCGGGCTGCGCGATCTCGCGCTGACGCAGATCCTGTTCGTCGTTGGACTGTCCTGGGTCGGCGCGGCGGCAAAGCTTGGCCCCGCGCACGTCGTTTTCTGGCTGCTCGCGATTACCTTTTTCTATGTCCCGTCGGCCATAACTGTCATTTACTTGAACGGCCTCATGCCGCTCGAGGGCGGCCTCTACCAATGGGCGAAGCTCGGCTTTAGCGAGCTCTTCGCCTTCATGGTCGCGTGGAATCTGTGGCTCTTTGCGATTACCAATACCTCGGAAGCCGGACTGCAGCTTGCGACGAACATCGCCTACGCGACCGGACCGCGCGGCGCGTGGATCGCGTCGAATAAACCGATCATTACCCTCGCCAGTGTGGCCGTCGTGGCGCTACTGGTCTACGTGTCGACAGTCGGGTTGAGCGTCGGCAAATGGGTGCACAACGCAGGCGGCGCGATCATGCTGACGGTTTTCGCCGTCCTGATCGTTCTTCCCTTTGTGGCGGTCGCGCGCGGTACGATGCGACATTACGCGCCGCTGGCCACGGCGGTGCCGGTTGTGTCGCTCTTCAGCCTCAACATCCTTGGCAAGCTGGGGTTTGGCGCCCTCGGCGGTTTTGAATACGTCGCGATTCTCGCGGGCGAATGCCGCAGTCCTGCACGGACGATCGGCCGCTCGGTCATGGTCGCGGCGCCGGCGATTGCGTTCATGTTCATCTTTGGCACCAGCTCTGTGCTGGCGTTCATCCCGCGTGACCAGATCGATCTGATCGCGCCGATTCCGCAGGTGCTCAGTGTCGGGTTTGCGCCCTTCGGACTTGCCGCCGTCATTGTTCCGATCGCGCTCATCCTCCTCATGACGCTGCGTGTCGCGCAGGCGAGCGTGAACTTCACCGCGACGAGCCGGCTGCCAATGGTAGCGGGCTGGGACCGACTGATGCCGCAGTGGTTCACAAAGCTTCATCCGCGCTACCAGACGCCGCGGAATTCCATCCTCCTCGTCGGCGCCATTACACTCCTGCTCGGCTGTTTGAGCCTGATCGGGGTCGGCAACCAGGAGGCGTTCCAGCTCCTCTTTAACGCCGGCGGCATCTTCTACGCCCTCACCTATCTCGTCATGTTTGCCATTCCCCTTTTCGGATTGCGCGGGATTACACCGCGGCCGCCGTGGTGGCTGCGCGTCGCCGCCACATCGGGCTTTCTCATGACGGTTCTTTACGTTTGTCTCTCAATTTTCCCGATTATCGAGGTGACGAGCACATCGTCCTTCACCGCCAAAGTGGCGACGTTGATCGTGCTGACGAACGGGCTGGGCGCAGCGATTTTCTTTATCGCCAAACGCCGCCGCGCGCTCACGCGGTAGGGAATGGGCAGGGCTGGATTCGAACCAGCGAAGGCGTAAGCCAGCGGATTTACAGTCCGCCCCGTTTGGCCACTTCGGTACCTACCCGCAGGATTGGCGAGCCGAGATATAGCGCGAGGGCGTGCAGTCCGCTACTGGAAGAATTCGGCGATAGCGTCCGCCACGTAGCCTTGCTGGTCACGCGTGAGTTCGGGATAAATCGGCAGAGCGAGCGTCTCGCGCGCAGCTGCCTCAGTTTCTGGAAGAGAGCCGGGCTCGTGGCTGAGATACGAGAAACAGCGCTGCTGATGCAGACCAATGGGGTAATAAATCGCGGTGCCGATCTGTCGCTCGGTGATGAATGTGCGCAGCTCGTCTCGTCGCGCGGTCCGGATCACATACTGGTGGTAAATATGATGATTCGTCAGGCCGCTATCGCGGTACGGTTCCAGCGGCAAACCGATCGCCCCGGTCAGACCGCGCCGGGTGAATTCTTCGCGGTAAATGTCCGCGACGCGGCGCCGCCCGGCGGACCACTCGTCGAGGTGTGGCAGCTTTGACTGCAACACCGCCGCCTGAATCGCATCCATGCGGAAGTTGCCGCCGATGAAATCGTGGAAGTAACGCTCCCGCATCCCGTGCTGGCGACAAATTCGGAGTCGTTCCGCGAGTTCATCGTCATTGGTCGTGATCAAGCCTGCGTCCCCGGCCGCGCCGAGATTTTTCGACGGATAAAAGCTAAACGCCGCCACCGCGCTCATCGTTCCGGCTTTGCCGGTCCGGTATTCGGCGCCAACCGCCTGAGCGGCGTCCTCGATCACCATCAAACCCTCATTGTTGGCGAGCTCGAGCAGCGGATCCATCTCGCAGCACAAACCGAACAAATGGACCGGAACGACGGCACGTATCCTTTCGGCGCCGCATCTGCGCAGACACGCTTCAACTGTCGCCGCGGTGATGTTGTAGGTGGTCGGGTCGATGTCGGCGAACAGCGGCGTTGCACCCACCCGGGCGACGCAACTGCCGGTGGCGAAGAATGTGAACGACGGCACGATGACCGCATCGCCGGGGCCGAAGCCCAGGGCCATGAAGATCGCGAGGAGCGCGTCAGTTCCTGAGGAAACGCCGATCGCGTGGCGGCAGCCGCAGTATTCCGCGGCCGCACGCTCAAACTCTTCGACCTTCGGGCCAAGGATGAACTGTTGCGTCGCGAGCACGTCGTCGACTGCCTGGCGGATTTGCGGGGCAAGGGCGCGATACTGCTGGCTCAAGTCGAGGAGAGGCACACGCATGGCAGTCACGTTGACCGTCATCGCCCACTACATTACGATAGGCAACATGTCGCTCATCCGCGGGCTGTTCTGGCTCGTTCTTTTCGTCTTCTTTACCTTTTGCTTTGTGGTCTTGTTTGAGTACGGCACGCATGATTTCACGAACGGCTTCAAGACGGAGCTTGCGAAGGTGAAGACGTTCGCGGAGCAGGCGGTCAAGCCGTCGAAAGACAAGCCGAAACGCTAGCCGACGAACTCCGGCTCGACCGCGGCATTGATCAGCCCGCGCGCGCGCGCCTCGCCAAGGAAACGCCGGATCGCTGCGCGGCCAGGGTCACCGTAATCGCGCGTGAACTCGTTCACGTACATGCCGATGAATTTGCCGGCGAGCTCCTCGTTCATGTCGCGGGCGTACGGCATCGAGTGGCGCACTGCCTCATCACGGTGGGCCAGCCCGTAATCGATGCTCTCTCGCAGAATCGCCAGCAGGTCCTTCTGCACAGCCGGGGCGATGTCTTTGCGCAGAACGTTTCCCCCCAGTGGCAACGGCAGACCGGTCTCCGCCTTCCACCACTCACCGAGATCGAGGATTTTTACGAACCCCGCCTGTCCATAGGTCAGCTGCCCCTCGTGAATGATCAAGCCCGCATCCGCTGCACCAGTGCGGACTGTATCGAAGATTCGGTCGAACGGCACAACCACGTGCTGGAAATCGCCAAGGTAGAGTCGCAGAGCGAGGAAAGCGCTCGTCATTGTGCCCGGGACCGCGATTCTCGCGGTCCGCAAGTCGATGTTATCGGCAAGCGCGACAACCAGCGGGCCGTAGCCGTCGCCCATGCTGGCTCCGCAGGGGAGCAACGCGTAACGGTCCGCGACGTAGCTGTAGGCGTGAATTGAGACCGCCGAGATGTGCAGTTCACCTCGCATCGCCCGCTCGTTCAAGGTTTGAATGTCCTCGAGCCGATGCTCGAAATGATAGCCCCGCAGGTCGATCTTGTGCTCGGCCATGGCGTAGAACATGAAGGCATCGTCCGGGTCCGGAGAATGGCCAAGCGTGAAGACGGGCGGCGGTCCTGACATGCGGCGGGACGCTACGTGTCCTCCGGAACGAAGTCGAGAGCCCGGAGGTGGCTCTCTCCTGCGATGAGTTCGCCGCCGGTCTCTCGGCCGCGCTGAACGACAACTGTTTGCGCGCGCGAATGCGTTCCGATAATCTGCGGCCACAAATGGCAAGAACCGGGCTTGGCAAAGGTCTCAGCGCGTTAATCAGCACACGTCCCTTGCCGCCCCCCGCGATGGAGATCACGTCCGGCGAACAAGTCGAGCAGGTTAACCTCGGCGACATACTTCCAAGCCCGTTACAGCCGCGAAAGGAATTTGCCCGCGCCGCCTTGGAGGAGCTGGTCGAATCGATTCGGCAGCACGGAATCATTCAGCCGCTCGTCGTTCGAGAGGTGAACGGAAAACGCGAACTGATCGCAGGTGAACGGCGTTGGCGCGCGGCGCAGGCGGTCGGGCTCACGCAGGTGCCGGTGATCACGCGGCAAGCCACCGACCTGGAAGTCATCGAGCTGTCGCTGATTGAGAACCTCCAGCGGGCCGACCTCAACCCGATCGAAGAAGCACAGGCTTACGCACGGCTGGCGGGAGAATTCGGACTGCGGCAGGAGGAGATCGCGCAGAAAGTAGGCCGAAGCCGCGCGGCGGTCGCAAATTCGCTGCGTCTGCTTGATTTGCATCCGCAGGTGCAGGCATGGGTCACCCAGGGTCTGCTCGCGGTCGGCCACGCCAAAGTTTTGCTCGGGCTAAAATCACAGGGGGAGCAACTCGCTGTTGCCGAAACCGTGCTCCGCCGGAGCGCAACCGTCCGAACGACGGAACGGCTCGTGGCGCGACAACTGGGTGGTGTTCGGCCGAGGCGCAGGCGCAGCACGACCGCGGCGAGCGCTGGTTCAGCTGCGGTCACTGATTTGGCGCAGCGTCTGCAGGAGCATCTTGGGACACGCGTCACGCTGCATCACAGCGAAAAGGGCGGCCGGATTGAAATCGAATACTACGGCAACGACGACCTTCAACGATTGCTAGGCATGCTCGGTGTCGCATCGGCCGACTGACGGATGGCTCGATGCGCGGTGCAGTAAACGTGGCAGCGCTCATCGCGCTCGGCGGTTGCCTGGGCGGTAATCACGTCGCGCCGCCGCTGTGGAATGATGTCTCTGGGGAGAACGCGCTCGCCCACGTGCAGAAGCTCGTCGACCTCGGACCGCGGCCGCCTGGGAGCGAGGCCATCGAAAAATCGCGCGACTACATCACGCGACAGCTGGAGAGCTTCGGCTGGGGGGTCCAGCGGCAGGAGTTTCCGGGCGACACGCCGCGCGGTCGTAAACAATTCGTAAACCTCATCGCGACGCGCGGGACGGAAAAGAAAAGCACGCCCTCCTTTCTCCTTTGTTCGCACTACGATACGAAAACGTTCGATACCGGATCGTTTGTCGGAGCGAATGATGGCGGCTCCAGCACCGGGCTGCTCATGGAACTGGCGCGCGTTTTTGGCAAACAGCCTGATTTGGCAGCGAAGCTGGAGCTCGTCTTCTTCGATGGGGAGGAAGCCTATGAGCACTTCACCGACACGGACGGGCTCTACGGGAGTCGTTACTTTGCCAGGCAGCTTGCCGACGGTGGTTCGGCACATCAGTTCCGCGGCGGCATCCTGTTTGACATGATTGGCGACCGGTCACTTCAAGTGACGCTGTCGCCGGATTCGCCCGCAGAGCTGGCCGCCGGCATTTTCGGTTCGGCTGACGCGCTGAAGTTACGAAACCATTTCACCTATTTCGGCGGCAATATCCTGGACGACCATGCCCCGCTGAACGAAGCGGGCATTCCAACAATCGACCTGATTGATTTTGATTACCCACCGTGGCACACGCTCAACGACACGATGGACAAGATCAGCGCCGAGAGCCTGCGCGTTGTCGGCGCAGTGGCGACGCACTACCTGGTGACCAGCGGTCTGAAGTAGAAGCCTGCTAATTTCCGTCGCACGCGAAGTTAAGGATTGCACGCTCGGTCGTTTGCCCTGATTTTCACCCTCACCGGCGGATCTGCCGGGGAATTTTTCAGGTACAATGGCGCGGCGAATACGGAGAAATGTTGGAATTATCGGCCTTGGAATAATCGGCAGCCGGGTTGCCGATAATCTGCGTCACAAAGGCTTTCCTGTTTTCGTCTGGAACCGCACACCGCGGCCGGTGCCGAACTTCGTCGGGTCTCCCATGGAGTTGGCGGAGCTTTGCGACCTCATTCAGATCTTCGTTTCTGACGATGACGCGCTGCTCGAGATGGTGCAGCGGATGAAATCAACACTGACGAAGCAGCACATCGTTGTTGTCAATTGCACTGTCAGTCCCGACAGCGTGCGTGCTGCGGCCGAGATCATTGAACGTCGCGGCGCTCGGGTTGTGGACGCGCCCTTCACCGGGAGCAAGGAAGCGGCGGCCAACGGCGAACTCGTCTACTACGTCGGCGGCGATCCGGCGGCGGTTGCAGAAGCGCGGCCTGTTCTGGAGGCGAGCGCCAAGGAGATCGTTGAGATCGGCGCCATCGGGCAGGCAAGCGCGATGAAGATCGCGACCAACATCATTACGGCTGCAACCGTCCAGGCTGCGGCCGAAGCGCTCGCCCTGGTTGTCGACGCCGCGATCCCGGCGGAAAAATTCGCGGCCGCGATGCGCAGTAACGGAAGCAATTCGCGAACGCTTGAAATGAAACTGCCGAAGATGGTGAGCGGTGATCTTTCGCCGCATTTTTCGGTAAAACACATGCTGAAAGACATGTCGATCGCATCGCGCGCCGCTCGTGCCATTGGAATCGAATTCGGCGTAACTGACGCCGCCCGGCATGCCTTGGTTGCGCAGGAACGCGAGGGCCGCGTCGACTTCGATTATTGCGCCGTCATTCGTAATTTTTTCCCGAGTGACGCCGCGCTAGGGGCGCCGCAAATGGTTCCCGAACGGGTGGAAGACCAGCCGATACTCAGTGGCCTCGACGCCCGGACGGCCGAACCAATGAGCGTTGCACGGGTCAACGCTGTCTCGCGCCCCGAGGATCTGCCTGCGGCGGCGGCCATGGCCGAACCGGCGACAGCCGGAATTGTGGCTGCTTCTGAGTCCGCCGCAATTGGGACGCAGACGGAAGTTCCGCCGCCCGCGTTTGCGACACCGGACGACCGTGTTACACGTGAACACGCCAGCGAGAATGGCGATGCCGACGTTGTCGCGGCAACCGCGGCGCCTGCCGAGCCAACAATGGCAGAATCCGGTGGCGGTTTGTTCCGCCGGTTCGTCAGGCGCGGCTCGCCCGATTGAATAACATCGGCGCGTCGCCCGCAGCGCTGCGCGATTCAGCGCGCGGCCCATTCGCATTCGAGCTTTCCACGCGGTCAAAGCTACGCCTGCGCGGTGCTGACCGGCTGCGCTTTTTAAACGGCCAGATGACGAACGAAGTTGCGAAGGCGACGGAAGGCCGCGCGGTTCACGCACTGATCCTGAATGCGAAGGGCAAGATAGATGCCGAAATATTTGTCCATGCACTCGGTGATTTCCTGATACTCGACGCCGCACACGAGTTGCGCGAAAAGCTGCCGGCGCGTCTTGAGCGCTACGTGATCGCCGATGACGTGGAGGTTGAGGACGCCACGGAGGAGTTCGCCCTGTTCCATGTCGTCGGCGACAGCGTGCCAGCGATCGCGAAGGCGGTGCGCTGCGACCGGTTTGGAACGGCCGGACACGACTTGTGGGCAGGGGCGGCGGATCACGACTCGATTGCGCAGAAGCTGGCGACAGATTGCGAGCTTTTGACCGACCAGAGCGCAGAGGGATTTCGGATCGCCCGCGGTATCCCGCGTTGGGGTCGCGAGCTAACCGGCGAAATCATCCCAGTCGAAGCGAACCTCGAAAATGCAGCGATCGATTACGCAAAGGGCTGCTACATCGGCCAGGAAGTGATCTCGCGCATGAAAATGTCTGGCCAGACAAACAAACGCCTCTGCGGGCTGGTCTCAGTTGGAGGTGCGGCGCTACGCGATGGTATGCATTTGTTTGAAACGAACGACAGCACCCGCGAGATCGGCTGGATCACCAGTGCGACTTACGACGCGACGCTTGCCAGGGAGATCGCGCTCGGCTACGTCCGGCGCGGTCACAACGAACCCGGAACGCAACTCTTTGCCGACGCGGCTACGCGCATTGCGGTGCAGGTAGTTACGCTGCCGTTTGTGTAGAGTCGGACATGGCGGCGCTCAGACTCACGAATCTTGCCAAGGTCGACCGCTCCGCAGAGTCCGAACCGGCCACCCTCCGTGACGTCACCTTCGAAACGGGCGAGCGCGAATTTGTCACCATACTTGCGCCGGCCGGCAGCGGTAAGACCACGCTGCTGCGTTTGATCGCCGGATTGGAGGAACCTTCAGCTGGTGAAATCCGTCTCGGCGACCGCGTCTTGAACGAGGTGCCTCCACACGAGCGCGATCTGGCCATGGTCTTTTCCGATGGTGCGCTCTACCCCGAAATGACGGTGCGCGAGAACCTCGTCTTTTGTCTTTTGATGCGAAAATTCGGCCGTGCCGAGATGGAAAGACGAATCGCCGATGTCGCAGCGACATTTGCTCTATCCGATCTTCTCGATCGCCAACCGGCCAGTTTGTCGGTGGCGGATCGCATGCGCACCGCGCTCGCTCGCGCGGTAATCCGTCAGCCGAAACTTCTGTTGCTCGACGCGCGGCTAAGCACGCTGTGCAGCGCGTCCTGGCCGGACGGGGAGCAACAAATCGCGAAGCTGCCGGAAAGGATCCAGGCACCAGTCATTCACGCTACTTGCGATTCGGCCGAAGCCAGCGCCTTCGCTGATCGGATCGTGGTGCTGCATCGCGGCGCAGTTCAGCAAATCGGGACGGCAGAGGACCTTTATTCCGCGCCGGCAAATTTGTTCGTTGCGGGATTTGTCGGCTCTCCGCCGATGAACCTGCTCGACGGCAGATTGAGTGAAGGGCGCGATGGAATTGCTTTCCGCGAAAGTGGCGACGGCACGATCGACGTCCGAGTCCCAACGGCGTCGAACCCGACAGCGGAGGATGTCGTCCTTGGCATCCAGCCCGAGCACATAGAAATTGCCGGCCTCGCCACCGGTCAGAAAAGCGCCCCGGGGACGTTTCGTGCCCTGGTGGAGCTCGTCCAGCCGGAAGGAGGGGGCACCTTGCTCCGTCTGCAGACGGGCGGCCACCGTTTGGTTTGCCGGACGCGCCGGCGGATCGACCGGGCCGAGGCTGGCCATCGGATGCAGTTCGCGCTGGATGTAGCGCGGGTCCATTTGTTTGAGAAGGCTACTGGCGAGCGGCTACGGTAATTCCTGTAATTTCCCGCTACCCAAAAGTTTGCAGCAAGATTAAGGTTGCGTTTCCAAGGCGACAGCGGGTAATGTCGCCCCCATCAAACCCACATCCCCGTGAACCAACAACTTATTTCCGAAATCGGCCGTACCCAGCGCCTCGAAATCCTTAACACGCTTAAAAGGACAAAGGGTATGTCCGTCAACGAGCTCGTCGCGAAAATGAAGATGAGCTACATGGGGATCAAGCAGCATTGCCTGACACTCGAGCGCGACGGCT
The DNA here is from genome assembly GCA_045809925.1 of Chthoniobacterales bacterium. Classification (GTDB taxonomy): domain Bacteria; phylum Verrucomicrobiota; class Verrucomicrobiia; order Chthoniobacterales; family UBA10450; genus CADDYX01. The sequence continues at coordinate 23,321 of JBJMWX010000132.1, read as the reverse complement.
ATCTCGACACGTGGCGGCGGCCGCAGAAGATGGGCCGGCCGGAGATGGTTTATCGTTTAACCAAACGGACCCACGATCTTTTCCCGTGCGACAGCAATGATTTTACACTCGAGGTGCTGAAGTCAGTTGCCGAGATCCACGGCCCGACCGCGCCCGACAAACTGCTCTACAATCTGTTTGAGCGGAAGGGCGCAAACTTGAAGGTCAAAGCGAAAGGCGAAAACATCGCCGAGCGCGCGAAATGGCTCGCGGCACAGCGCGAGAAAGAAGGCTTCATGTCCGAGTATGGCGACGACACGAAAGAGGGCGGCCCGCACATCCTCGAATGTCACTCGCCGATCATGAATCTGCTCGAGAAGTATCCGATCATTCAGAAGCTCGAACAGGATCTGGTCTCGAATGTTCTCGGCACGAAAGTGCGGCGTGAAGAGTCCCGCGTCTCCGGGCTCTACGAGTGCATTTTCTACTTCGACGCACAACCGAAGGCGAACGGCGCGTAAATCGCCGATTTTCCGCTTTCCCCCCGCAAAATTTCGGTTGATGGATGGCCCATGCTCCGGGCCTTTCCGACGGCGGTAATCGAGAATGTTCAGCCGCTGGTCGATGGTGGCCGCTACATGGTTAAGCGCGTGGTCGGCGAAGATATCGTCGTCGAGGCGGACGTTTTCAAAGACGGGCACGACGTCGTCGCCGCCATCCTGAAGTGGCGGAAAATCGGGGAACCGCGCTGGCACGAGACGGCGATGACACACGTCAACAACGACCGGTGGCGTGGTGCCTGCACGGTCTACGATAATGCCGCCTACGAATACACGGTCGAGGCGTGGACTGATACCTTCCGTGGCTGGCAACACGAGTTCGGCGCGAAGTTCGACGCCGGTCTCCGCGACCTCGCGAGCGAATCACTCGAAGGCGCAGCGCTCGTCGATGCTGCCGCCGAACGTGCGGGCGACTGGCAGGACGCGGCGCGACTGCGCGAGCTGGCGGAGCAGATTCGTTCCGGCAGGCCCGAGCAGGTGAACGCGATTGCCCACTCCGGGGAACTCGATGTCCTTATGGGTACCTATCCCGACCGCGGGAGCGCGACCCAATATGCGCCGCCGCCGCGCTCAATGGTCGACCGGAAGGAAGCACGCACTGCCGCGTGGTATGAATTCTTTCCGCGCTCTGCGGAAGGCCGCGCTGATCGCGGCTCGACTTTTCGCGACTGTCTGCCGCGCGTCGACGACGCCAGGGCAATGGGTTTCAACGTCATCTACTTCCCTCCCATCCATCCCATTGGCCTGACGAACCGCAAAGGTCCCAACAATTCCGTCGTCAGCGAGCCCGGCGATCCCGGTGTGCCATACGCAATAGGAAACATCTATGCCGGCTGTCCGAACGGAGGTGGCCATAAAGACATCGAACCGTCGCTTGGCACACTGGAAGATTTCGAATGGCTGGAACAGGAAATCCGCAGCCGCGGCATGGAGATCGCCCTCGATTTCGCAATCAACTGCTCGCCCGACCACCCCTACGTGCACGAGCACCCGGAGTGGTTCTACAAGCGGCCGGACGGCACGATTAAGTACGCCGAGAATCCGCCGAAAAAATACGAAGACATCTACCCGCTCAATTTCCGCTGTGCGAACTGGCGCGAATTGTGGGACGAGATGGTGAGCATCATCCTTTTTTGGGCGGAGCGCGGCGTCAGGGTATTCCGCGTCGACAACCCCCACACGAAGCCGGTCGCGTTTTGGGAGTATTTGATCAGTCGGGTGCGCCAGCGTTTTCCCGATACGATCTTTCTCTCCGAGGCTTTCACCAAGCCGAAGATGATGAAGGCGCTGGCCAAGGCCGGATTTTCGCAGAGCTACACCTATTTCACCTGGCGGGCGACAAAGGCGGAATTCACCGAGTACTTCACCGAACTCACGCAGACCCAAATGCGCGAGTACTTCCGGGCCAATCTGTGGCCCAATACGCCGGACATTCTCCCGCTTCACCTTCAGGAAGGCGGGCGGCCTGCTTTCATGATTCGCGCCGTCCTCGCCTCAACACTCTCGAGCGTCTACGGCATCTACAGCGGCTTCGAGTTGTGTGAAAACGCCGCACTGCCTGGTCGTGAAGAGTATCTCGATTCGGAGAAGTATCAGTTGAAAGAACGTGACTGGGACGCGCCCGGAAACATCAAGGAGTGGATCACCAACCTGAACCGCATCCGACGCGAGAATCGCGCGCTCCAGTTCTACGACAATCTCCGCTTCTACCAGGCCGACAACGATTCGATTTTGTTCTACGGCAAAATGACGGCCGGCCGGGATAACATCATTCTGGTGGTTGTTAATCTCGATCCCTTCCGGCGGCAGAATTCGTACATTCACGTGCCGATTGAGGAATTCGGCGAAACCTCGAGCGACGATTATGAAGTGCACGACCTGCTCACCAACGCGCGCTATCGCTGGTATGGCCGACGCAATTACGTTGAGCTCGATCCAGCCGTGCAGCCGGCGCACGTTTTCAGGATTCGTCGACCGGTCCCGAACGGCTCCTTCGCCTAGCGCTGTCGCGAGCCGCCAACCGGTCATCCGCTCGCCGGGCCCCGAAACTGCTCGAATTTGCATCGAAACTGCCCGTCGAATAAGGTGTTCCCACTTTCGGCATGAATATTTTTTCCCCGCTGCTCGCGGGCGCGCCCTCGCTGCTTGCGCAGTCTGCCGCCTCTGCCTCTCCCGATTTGCCACATACCAAGTCGGTGCTCGACGCCATCATCTCAGCCGGACCGGTCATGTATGTCCTCTTCGCGCTTTCGGTATTTTCCATCATGCTGGTGATTGTTTACGCGCTGACCATTCGGCGCGGGGCGGTGGTTTCGAGCGGATTTATGGCCACGGCCGACGCGTTGTTACGCAAGCGCGATTATCTTGGGCTACTCGCAGTCTCAAATCGTCACGGCGAAGCGATCGCTCGTGTCGTGCAAAAGGTGCTCGATTTTACGACCAAAAACCCGAACGCCGATTTCCAACAGGTGCGGGAGATCGCCGAGACCGAAGGCACACGGGTCGCTTCCGGATTAAATAATCGTGTCATCCTGCTTGCCGATATCGGCATGATTGCGCCGCTTCTGGGTCTGCTCGGCACTGTGATCGGGATTATCCGGTCGTTCGGCGCGTTGAGCGCTGACCTCGGCACAGCGCGTTACGCGCTGCTCTCGCGCGGAATCAGCGAAGCGCTGGTCAACACCTGTGCGGGCCTTGCTATCGGCATTCCGGCGATGGTGTTCTATGCTCTTTTCCGGACCCGCGCCCAGCGGCTGATCTCAGACCTCGAAACGGCGGTGACCCACGTCCTCGCGCTCCTCTCGTTGCAGTACAACAAGCGCGCTCCCGAACGTGCTCCCGTGCTGCTGGAAGATGAATTTTGAACGGCGGCCGCCGTCCAAAGTCACACCTCTGAACCGGTCTCGTACCGTATGAATTTGCGCCGACACGCCACGCTGCATCATCCGGGCATTCAGCTCGCGCCACTGGTCGATGTCCTGTTGCTCCTGCTGATCTTTTTCCTCATGACCTGGAACGCGGCTCGCAATGAAAACGAGCTCGACGTCAAAGTGCCGAAAGCGGCCGCAGCGAAGGAAAAACCGGCTCCGATAGGCGACGTCATCGTCAACGTGAAGGCCGACGGAAACGTCGTCGTCAATCGGCGCACCTTAAGCGGGCAGGAACTCACCGATCTGCTGAAAGGGCTGGTCGAATTGAATCCCGACCAGGCGGTCGTGATCCGTGGCGACGAAACCGGCGCTTACAAGAACATCGTCTCAGTGCTCAATGTTTGCACACAGGCGGGCGTGACCAACGTCGCGTTCGCAACCGCAAAATGAGGCTCTCGCGGGCCGCGGCTCGCGTCCTGGCCGCAGGGTTGCTTCTGGCGCTGAGTTCCAGCGCGACCGCGCAACGGGCACCGGAAATTCGCCGTGCCCAGCCGGTCGATGAAACACCTGCTCCTCGTGCAGTACCGCCTGATCAGCCGCCGCCGCCGCAGGAGAAACCCGAAGCGCCTCCGGTCGAGGAAGAGGCGGCCGACAAACGTCAACTCGACTACGCGAACGCGCTCTTCGCGCGCAAGCTCTACGATCTCGCGATTCCCGAATACGAAAAATTCCTCGGGCAATTTCCCGGAGCGCCGGGCCGCGCCAGCGCGGCATTTTACCTCGGTGAATGCTATCGCTCGCTTAACCGCACCGCCGCTGCACGGACCAGTTTTCAGCTCGTGCTCGACAATTATGGTGACAGCGACTTCGCCGGTCCGGCGGCCTACGGCGTTGCGGAAATTTTGTTCAAACAGAAGGACTACGGCGGTGCGATGCCGCTCTTTCATCGTTCGGCCGGCAAGTCAAAAGAGCCGGCGCTGGCCTTATCGGCGCGCTATTTCGAAGCCCGGTGTCTCGAAAACCTGGACAAGAAAGATGAGGCCCTGAACGCCTATCAGCAGGTCATCGACGCGAAGAACCCGAATCCGTATCGAGAGGATTCGCGTCTCGCTGCCGGCACAATCGCGGTCGCTCGTGGACGAAAAGCGGACGCGTTGCGTAATTACGAAGCACTCTCCAACGAGACGCAGAAGGCGGCCCTCAAAGCCGAAGCGACTGTCCGTGCTGGAATGGTAGCGGTCGATTTGATCCAGCCGGAGAAGGGCAAGATCGACAAGGGCATGGCAGATAAGGCCACCGCGCTTTTGCAGAAGGGCCGATCGCTGCCCGAGGCCGGCAAGTGGCGCGCCATCGCAGAGGTCGGCCTTCTGCGCCTGCAATACCAATCAGGCCAGTACGACAAGCTGCTGGCCGAGTACAAACACGGCCAGGATGCGATCCCGGAGGAAGTGCGGCCGGAGATGATGCTGGTTGTCGCGAACAGTTATCGTCAGCTCGGCCGTTCGAAAGAGGCCGACGAAGCCTATCGGCAGATCGTCGAGAAGTACCCCGCGCGGGAGGAGGCGAAGGATGCGCAATACCAGCGTTTGATCAATTTCTACAACTCCGATTCGCCCACTTTCGTGACTGAGATCGACGCATACCTGGAATCGAATCCTGCCGCGGAGCGAGCTGCACAGGCGAAGCTGCTCAAGGCTGAATACTTCTACAAGAAAGGCCAATTCGCGGAGGCCGCGCCGATTTACGCCGACCTGCGCACCGCGCAACTCTCACCACGTTTACAGGCGGAGTCCGCCTACAAACTTGGCTGGTGTTTCGTGCAGCAGAAGGACAGCGCCCGCGCCATCGAGGCGTTCACGAACTTTCTAAAGACATTTCCCGACAATCCGCAGGCCGCATCGGCGCTGACCCAGCGCGCGCTAGCCTATCAGGAGGTCAAGAACTTCGACGCTGCGTTAGCGGATTTGGATCTACTGCTGAACAAGTTTCCAGGAGCGCGCGAGCGCGAAGCTGCGCTCCAGCAGAAAGCGCTCATGCAGGGCGAACAGGAGAACGTTGCCGGTATGGCGGACACGTTCCGCCAATTACTCAAGGAATTCCCAAAAACCGCGGTTGCCGCGCAGGCGAACTATTACATCGGCAAAGCGGCTTTCGAGCTGAAGGACTATAAGGCGGCGCTTCCCGCATTGGACGCGGCGCGACGTCTGAACAAAGAGCAGTATTTCACGCTCGCCACGCTGCGGATCATTTCCTCGTTCTTCTATCTGAAGGATCGCGGCGCGTTGACCAAAGAAGTCGATGGTTATCTCGCAGCTGATCCGAACGGCCGCATTCCGGCGGAGATCCTCGAATGGCTCGGATTGCAGTACTACAACGAGCAGAACAATACCGCCGCCGAGCGTTACCTGACGCTTTTGAGCAAGAGCGAAAATCTCTCCGGCGCGAATCCCGATTTCTGGTTCTATCTCGCTGACACCGAATCCCGGCTGAAGAAATTCGGCGAAGCGGAAAACGCTTATCAGCAATATATCCAGGTGGCGAAAGATCCGGCCGCGAAAGCAAAGGCGTTGCTCGCGCTCGGGGCGACGAAAATAGCGGCGCACAAACCCGATGATGCGCAAAAGATCGCGGAGGAGATCATGAAGTTGCAGCCGGAAGGGCGGGTCAATGCCGAGGCGCGTTTGCTCGCTGGCGACGTCCAGCTGGAGCGCGAGCACTTTGAGGATGCCGGTAAGGCGTTTATGGGCGTCGCTTTGCTCTATGACGACCCGGCGATCACGCCGCGGGCGCTGCAAAAGGCCGCGATCGCTTACAATCGTGCCGGGCGCAAAGACGAAGCGGATCGTCTGACCCGCCAGCTGCGCGAAAAATATCCAAATTACGCCGGCGGCTGAGCCGGTGGTCTGGTTCTCAATCCCATGAACCGGTTGCGAGAAACAGAAAACAATTGCACGCCGTCTGTGCCGGGGTTCCCTCTCGGTGCGTTAGATTAGCGCCAGGGTCTCGACCGGCAGACGATCGAGAAAGGACCTTAGGTCGTGAACACGCAGGACCGGTGTGGCGGCGAAAGCAGCGAGTAAACTCGTATCGGCGTTCGCGGCAATGCCGGCGCGCGCATCGATTTCCATCGCGCCGAGCTGGTCCACGACGCGGGTAACTTTCTCATCCAGCCTGCGCAGATCGGTAAATTGCACGATGCAAATGCCGGTGGCGGTTCTTTCAACACTCGGCGCCAGGGTAAAGGCAAGCTGAAGTAAGAGATCGGCAAGCAATCGCTCCTGCGCTCGATCGCGCATTTTGATTTTCAGCTCAGGACAGCGCGCGAGGCCCTGGCTGGCTGTCATGCCGCACGTCACGCCCATTTGTTCCGCCAGTGGATTGCTTTGAATAATGGTGGCCTTCGCCTCAATATCGTCGAGCAGCGCAACCGGTCTCCCCCGCACTTCGCGATCATGTCGGAGGGCCGCCTGAAGTTCGAAATTCGGCAGGTAGAGGGTGGCAAACATCTAGCCGCTTTCCGTCAGATGAGCGCGTGACCTGTGGAGACGGTGTGCGCGAATCGCGAGTCGCCGGGCATGATCCTGGCGTTCGAGATCGGCCAGATTCCACCGATTTTCGAGCACGAGTTTGATTTGCGCGCTGCCGATCATGCTCTGCCGCGTCAGGACGAGCAATGCGGTCGAGCTTGGCTCGACCAGCCGCTGTAAACGATACCAGTTGGTCTGTGGAATTTTCCGCAGTTCCGCGGCCGGATTTAAAATCAAATCGAGAATGAGAAGCGGGAAATTACCATCGCGCAGCAAGAGATCGGCGGCTTTGATAGCTTCGAGACCGCGCCGGCAGCGGATCCAGAGCAGGTTGGAGAGTGGCGCATGTCCGGCTGATTCCGGATCGAATGAATCGTGTCCGTCGACCAGGGCAATGAAGTAGTGATCGCGATGCGCTGCGTGCAGTAATGCGCAGATCAGGGCGGCGCTTCCTGCACTCGGGTGACTGCTTGTCAGCTCGGTGATCGCGCCTTTCGGTAAGCCGCCGGTCGCTTCATCCAGGACCGAAATTCCGGTTCCGAGGTGAGCGGCACGTGGGGTAAACGATTGGGGAAAGCGTTGCGCGAGCAGGTTGCGCAGATCGATGATCTTGCTGCTCCCGGTCATGCCGAAGCATGGCACCGACGCGGGATATGTTCAAATGAACACTAGAGCCGCTTGCGGCGTCCAGACGGCATTTGTTTCCTGACTAGCGAGACCATTACCCCTTGAATCCGCAATTCGCGCGCCGGAACCAGATCAGGAAACCTCGGATTTTCAGCTTTCAAATAAGGGCGGCCATGATTAACGACGTAACGTTTCAAAGTCGTTTCCCCATCGATCAAAGCGGCCACAATATCGCCATCGTTGACCTCTTTGCGGTCTTCGAGAATGACGACATCGCCATCGAGAATATGCGCCCCAACCATCGAATCTCCGCGGACTCGAAGGGCAAAAGTGCGTTCATTCCTCCCCGCGTTCAGTGATCGGGTGTCGAGGGAGATATGTCCTTCAATCGTCTGCTCCGTTAGCGTCGCCATACCGGCTGGGATTTGGCCGTAAATCGGCACGTCGGTGATGCGGACCTTCTGTACCGGGGTGATCAAGGCGCGCGCTTTTCGCGCATGCCTGTCGAGAAAACCTTTTCGCTCGAGCGCGCCGATGTATTGCATGACTGAAGTCTGGCTGGCGAAGCCAAAGTGCTGCTGGATCTCACGCGTGCTCGGCGTCACGCCTTTGTCGCGCTGCTCCGATTGGATGAACTGAAGCACGTCCCGCTGCCGATCTGTCAGCACGGCTTTACTCTGCATGAGCCGGCTGTGCTTTCAAGTTCATATGAACATATAAGGGTCAATTCGCGAGCCGCTCAACGACGTGCTGCAATCCGACCACCAGGCGCGCCATCGAGTCGTAATCGAGCTTGTCCGGCGTGTCGGTGCTCTCGTGATAGTCGGGGTACCGAAACGGCGCCGTGTCAGTGATCATCACCGCGGGATAGCCGAACTGCCAGAAAGACCAGTGGTCTGACCACCCGACACCCGGCACACCAGCAGGCAACGCCGCTCCTTCGCTCGGAATTTCGGCATGCTGTCGAAACGCGCCGATGGTCTTTCGAACCAGCCCACGCGAGGCGACATTGCCGACGAATCCAATAAAGTTCCCGCGACTCGGGTAAAACAGGTTGAGGCCGGGCAGGGGATAATGCTGCGAACCGATCGCGTCTGAGTAATACCCGATCGTCTCCAGACTGATCATCGCGACGATCGGGTCGCCGCGTTGTTTGCAGCGACCCGCGTAGATGAGACTGCCCATTTCGCGTCGGAGGAAATGCGGCTGCTCTTCGTTGGGAAAGGCAACGAAACGCACGGTGCGCAACGGGGACTCTCCCGCGAACCGGCGGGCGAGCGCGAGCAATGCCGAGACTCCGCTGCCGTTGTCGTTTGCTGCCGGGCACCCGAGGACGGAGTCGTAATGGGCGCCGACGATCACGATGCCGTCTGATCTGCCGCGGATCTCCGCCTCGATATTGTCGCAGCGCTTCCCCTCGATTTCATAGCTGTCGCGCCGCACCTGCAGGCCCGCACTGGTCAAGGCGTGGTCGATGTAGTTGGCGGCCGCCTCCAGCTGCGGATAGCGCGACGTATTGCGCTCGCCGATTTCAGCGGCGAGCACACGCACGTCTCCGGCCAATTCATCGCGCAGTTTGGTCTGTTCCGCCGTGAGTGGCGGTGCTGTGCCCGCAAAGCTGCGGCCCGGCATGCGCACCATCGTCCACCATCCGATCGCCGCCGCCAACAGGACGCCGATGACGACAAGCAAAAGGGCGATCCGCATCACCCGATTTTTTTGCGGAAACGCAGAGCGCAAATGCAGAAGAGCGCCACCGCCATGCAGAACAGGATGGCGAGATTCTGCCAGTACTCGAAGAAGTGCGCGCCTCGCAGAATGATCGCCCGGCTGAGCGCGATAAAGTAGGTCGTCGGGATGATCGTTCCAATAGCGTAGAAGATCCACGGCATCGTCTCGCGCGGAAAAATGTAGCCGGAGAAAAACACGCTCGGCAGGATGAAGGTCATCGACATTTGCAGCGCCTGCATCTGGTTCTCCGCCTTGCTCGCGACGAGCAGTCCAAGACTGAGCAAAGCGAAGACATAGACGAAAGTCGAAACGGCGAGCGCGACCACGCTGCCCGCGATCGGGACCGCGAAGACGAATCGCATGATCGCGTAGAGGAGCAGGGCCATCGCCATTCCGATGCAGAGGTACGGCACCAATTTGCCAAGCATCAGCCCCCAGCGGCTGAGCGGACTGACGAGCAACTGCTCGAGCGTGCCACGTTCCCGTTCCCGCACGACCGCCATCGCTGTCGCGAAAGTGGTGCCGATCTGGAGAACAACGCCAATCACACCGGGAACAAAGAAATTCGGGCTGCGCATGGTCGGGTTGTAGAGCATCTGGGGCCGGACTTCGATCGGCGGTGAGCGCCGCGCCGTTTCCTTCATGAGCGACTGCATTGACTCCGTCAGCGCAACGGCGACAGCTGTGTTCAACGCCTGAAGCGCAGTCGTTGAGTTCGAGCCATCGATCAGCAATTGCACCTGCGCGGGATAGCCGGACCGGACGTCACGAGTGAAGTGCGGGGGAATCTGCAATCCGCAATAGGCGCGGCCCTTCCGAATTTCGCTCGCTATCTGGTCGATATTTTCTGCTTCACCGATGACACGGAAGGTCTCGGTGTTCACGAAGCGCTCCACCAGTTGCCGGCTTTCCACGGTGCGATCTTCATTCAACACCACCATAGCCATGTGCTTGACGTCGTTATCGAGTGCGTAGCCGAATGCGATCATCTCGACGAGCGGCGGGAAAAACATGAAAAACAGCGTCATCGGATCACGCCAGACGCTGATGAATTCCTTGAAGAGAATCGCGCTGAGGCCGCGAAAAGGCCGATGTTTCATGGGGAACAAAATGCGGTCATCCCGAGGCTACCGAGGGACCGCCCACAGGGCCGAGGAGCATTGGCGAGAGATCGGTCCAGCGAGGATTCAGTGTTTCAACAAGTGCGTTTTTCTTCGATCGACGCCACGCTTTGATTTCTTTCTCTCGTGCGATGGCATCGCGCGGACGTTGGACGTTGCGCGTTGAGCGTTGGGCGTTTGCTTTGAGCAGTGTCACGCCGCCTTTCGATTGTCTGCGTTCGCGTGTTTCGCCGTCAGCGTGACGAAGACATCTTCGAGCGACGGCCCGATCACATGCACGTCGACGTTGCCGATACCGATGCTCCGCAATTTTTCTTCAATCTGCGCCCGCTTGATCTCTTCACCGACGAGGAGATGCATCGATTGCCCGAAAACGGTCGCGCTCCGCACGCCAGGCATGTCCCGCATGGCCTGGAGCGCACGCGTCACGTGATCGCACGTAACATCGAGGCGCCGTGTGCCGGGCGGGCTCACATCCGGCAATCTCTTCAATTCGTCGGGCTCGCCACAGACGATCAGCTTCGACATGTAAATGTAGCCGACGTGGTCGCAGCGTTCCGCTTCGTCCATGTAGTGCGTGGTGACGAAGAGGGTCATGCCCTCTCCCGCAAACTGGAAGAGCAAGTCCCATAACTCGCGGCGCGCGACCGGGTCGATCCCGGCGGTGGGCTCATCGAGGAAGAGCACACTCGGTTTGTGCATCAGCGCACAAGCCATCGCCAGCCGTTGCCGCCAACCGCCGGAGAGAAGGGCGGCGCGGCGATTGAGATAAGGCTCCAGATGCGTGGTGGCGATCAATTCGTCGCGACGCGCGCGTAAGGCGGCGCCGTTCAGCCCGTAAAGCTTGCCCGAAAAAATCAGATTTTCGTCAACGGTCAGCTCGTCGTAGAGCGAGAATTTCTGCGACATGTAGCCGATCATTTCCTTGATCGCGTCGCCTTCGCGCATGACATCGCGTCCGGCGATCCGCGCGCTGCCGTCGCTCGGCTCGAGAATGCCACAAAGCATGCGGATCACGGTCGATTTGCCGGAGCCGTTCGGTCCGAGAAAGCCGAAGATCGAGCCTTTGCCGACGGAGAAACTCACATGATCGACCGCGGTGAAATTGCCAAACCGCTTCGTCAGCCGATCGCATTCGATCATCGCTTCGTTCATGGCGATACGTTCGGGAAGAACACGTCGGCCGACATGCCGGCGCGAAGTTTATCCTCGTGATTGTCGAGGCGAATCTTGATGCCGAAGACCTGGCGAATCCGATCCTCAACCGTCTGGACGTTGCGCGGCGTGAACTCGGCCTGGCGATTGATTTGCTCGACGGTGCCGGTGAAATCGTGGTTCCGGAATGAATCAACCTGCACCCGTACTGTCTGGCGAAGGCTGATCAGCCCGAGCCACGGCTCGGGGACGTAGACGCGCACCCAGAGATGCTGCGGAAGGAGCAAAGTGGCGACTTCGCGATTTGCGGCGAGCACGTCGCCTACCTTTACGCTCAAGACTTCGAGGACTGAGTCGGTTGGCGCGACCACGCGCATCTCGGCCAGCTGCGCATCGATGTCGGCAAGTTGCGCACGCGCCTGCGTGACCCGCATCTTGGCCGCTTCGAGGATCTTCTCCTCCGACCGCGCGGCGCTGTCCGCCTTCTCCGCGTCGGTCGGCGAAACGACATGACGCCGCAGCAGGTCCTGTTGTCTTGCCGCATCGTCACGAAGAAATGTCAGCTGCGCTTCCTGCGAATCCGCATCGTGTTGCGCAGTGTTGATCTGGGCGACGGCAAGATCGCGACGGGCCCTGAGTTCGAGCGCGTCCAGCTCTGCAATGGGCTGGCCAGCGCGCAACTGGTCGCCTTCCTGCGCGAAGATCTTCTCGACCCGGCCAGCCATTCGCGGCCCGACATGAACTTCGTCGAGCTCAATTGTGCCCGAAACCGCGTTTGTCTTGCGCTGGCAGGCGTCGAGAGAAAGCAATGCGAGCAGGAGCAGCGCGGCACGCGTCGCTAGTATGGGCGAGCCCGCCTGGATCATCGGTATTTGCAAGCGGGCCAAGCTTAGCGATAACTGCCGGGAAGTCGACGTGCCGCGAGGCACTTGCGAATGGCAGGTTATTCCGGAACTCCGCTCGTGCGGAAGCTAGGCATCAAGCCGCGGGAGCGCGTTGTGACGATTAATCGCCCGGCAAACTACCGCGAGTTGCTGGCCGGCTTGCCGGAAGGCGTGGTGGTCGCCAATCGGACGATGCCCGGCGCAACATTCGTCCATCTCTTCGTGACCGACAGGAGCGATCTCGCGCGAGAACTCAAACGCCTGCGCCGCGAAATCGACGAGGCCGGTACGGTCTGGGTTTCGTGGCCTAAGAAATCGTCCAGAGTGACAAGCGACGTGACCGAAGACGCGATCCGCGCCGAAGCGCTTCCGCTCGGTTTCGTCGACGTGAAGGTTTGCGCGGTGGATGAAACGTGGTCAGGATTGAAGCTGATGATTCGGCGCAGCGAACGAGCCGCGAAATGAGCGCGCGGCGATACTTCGATCACATCGATTTGCGGGTGAAGAATCGCGAACGCGCGCAGAAGTTTTACGCGCACATCCTGCCGGCGATCGGATTTACAAGCGACGAAAGCGGCGAGCGCTGGGGTGCGTTTCAGGTTCCCGAACCGAATGACAAGGCGCGCGAGTTCTTCGGCTTCATAGAGGATCCGGACCATCGGCCGAACGAATCGCGGATTGCGTTTTGGGCCGAGACGCGTGCCGATGTGGATCGCATTGCTGAAGTTTTACGAAAAGCCGGCGCGCCCAATATCGAGGGCCCGCAGATTTGGACTGAATACACGCCTGGTTACTACGCGGTTTTTTTTGAAGACCCCGACGGCAACAAGCTTGAAGTCTGCTGCCGCGAGCGCGCGATCGTTGCGGAATAGCCTCATTTCGGCGAAGGGTGAGGGTGCGCGGCGGGTCACATCAGCTCCGAATTCTCGAGCAGCGGAATCGCGTTCGTTATCTCAAGCTGATCGCGGTTTTCAAAATCTTCAAAGGCCTGCTTCTGCTCACTCTGGGCGTGTCGCTTCTCTTCCTGAACGCGCGGACGCAGTGGCTCGACAACGTCTCTGATTGGGTGGCGGATGAGATCCTTCTCGAGCACAGCCGGGCGATCGTCTATCTCCTGAACAAACTACAATACGCCCTTGCCGGCGAACATCTGCGCGCCACCGGCTTCCTCGCGCTCTTTTATTCCGGCGTGCTCTTTACCGAGGGTATCGGGGTCTATCTGCAACAACGCTGGGCCGAATTCCTGATGGTTTTCGCGACCGCCGCACTCATCCCCGTGGAAGTGCGCCACATCTGGCATCGTCCCTCGATCGTCGCCTTTGCCATTCTTGCCGCCAATTGTTTCATCGTTTGGTTTCTCTATCGGGTCTTGAAACGCGACCGGCACCCGGCATCTCAGCCCGTGCGACCGGAGCCCGTTGAGGTGCGCTGAAAACGGCGCGGACGAACCCCGAACGCGCGCAGCGCGGCGATCGTTCGCTCCATCGGCAGGCCGACGACGTTGGTGAAGGACCCATCGACGCGCGCGATAATCTCCGCGCCTTCACCCTGCGCAGCGTAGGCGCCGGCCTTGTCCAGCGGATCGATTTTCTCGAGGTACCGTTCAATCATGCAATCGTCGAGGTGACGGAATTCCACCGCTGAGATTTCGTGAAACACCTCCTGTTCCCCGTTCGCCAGGCGGCAGATGAACACCGCGGAATAGACAACGTGTTGGCGGCCACTAAGCCGTCTCAGGATTCTTCGGGCCTCGGCCAGGTCGGACGGTTTGCCGATTGTTTTGCCGTCGAGCGCAACAAGCGTGTCAGCGCCGAGAACGACATCGGCCCGACGCGACCGGGCAACGGCCAGCGCTTTCCGCGTTGCATTGCAGACCGTCAGCTCACGCCCGCTGAGATTGTCCGTCGCAATTTCGGCCACGGGCGGTCGGGCGATCTTGAACTCGAATCCGGCCTCGCGCAGCAAATCGCGCCGGCGCGGCGAGCTCGAGGCGAGGACGAAATGCAATATGGCCTGCGGCCGCGCTATGGCGTCGGCGCCGCAGCTGGTTTTGTCGTGCCGGTTGGCGGTTTAACCGTCTTGCCGCCCAGCAACCGCCCGATGTCCGGCATCTTCATTTCCTGAAAATCCGCCGGCGGTGAAAAGAGCGTATCCGGCAGCGCATCCTGCTTGATCGATTTGATTGTGCTCACGATCTCCTTTCCACCGATGGCAATCTCGGTCCGGAGCGGCACTCCGGGAAAATCGGCGTAGGCCGGAGCCGCGCTCGAGCTGATCCCCCAGGCTTGCGGCGCAATCGATTGCAGCTGTTTCAGGACTGCGGCCCCTTCAGGGTAGCTCGGCGCAATCCAGTAATGCGACGTGCCCTGCGGCGTTTCGCTCGTGTACTCCTGGGTTTCGAAGCCGTTGATCGTCTCCTTTTTCCCGGTCGCGGTCAGCTTCGGCTTATCATTGTTTTTCGGCACCGATTGCATTGCCGTCTGCATCATCGCTTTGGCCTGTTCCCCGCTGATGCGCATGTATTTCTTCTGTTCGTTCATCAGGTTGAGCATGTCGCCTGATTTGGCGTCAATGATCGTGCTCACCTGCGGCGAAGCGTCGACGCGCGTCTTATCCCCTTTGATCCTGATGAACATCTGCGAAACGGGGCCGGCGCCTTGCACTTCCTGGTCGATCGTGAGATCGGCGCGGGCGGTAGCGATCGCGCAAAGGCCGAGCGCGAAGAGAGAACAGATCCTATTCATGCTCGAGAGTTAGTTAGTGGGGGCGCGACGTGATGGCAAGACGAGGCCACGCCGGAAAAACTGCTTGGCACTGCCGAGGGTGCACGCCAGCTTACCTCCGAACGCGGGTGTAGCTTAATGGTAAAGCTGTAGCCTTCCAAGCTACTGACGAGGGTTCGATTCCCTTCACCCGCTTGCGCCTGCTCAAATATCGGAGCCATCGCGGATGACCACGTCACGGTGGCGCCATGCATAGGCAAGTCCGGAATAGACCGTCAGCCCGACCGCGATAAAGATCAGGGCGCGACCGCCGTCGTGCCAGGAACGCAGCCACCATTCGTCGCCGCGGCTCGCGTACCGCAGTTCCTGCAGCGAAAGCAGGAGAAGGAAAAAGAGCACGGTCACGATCTGCCACGACGTCTTGTGTTTGCCGAGGCGCTCAGCCGGAAGAACTTTGCCACGCGTGCTCGCCATTAACCGCACCCCGGTGATCAGGAATTCGCGGGCCACGATCGTCGTCGCCACCCATGCCGGCACAGCGCGCAGCGGGACGAGGGAGATGAAGGCGGCCGCGATCATGATCTTATCGACCAGCGGGTCCATTAGCTTGCCGAAAGCGGTGACGAACTTGTAGCGTCGCGCGATTTCGCCATCGAAGTAATCGGTCAGACCGGCGACGATGAACAAAAGCAGAGCGGCAGTACGGCCGTAACGCCACTGTGAGTTAAGCGCGAGAACGAACAGAATTGTTAAGGCGAGCCGGCTGAGCGTGAGACGGTTCGCCCAGTTCATAGGCGGCCGGCCTTGTGATGCAGCGCTGCAAACTGAAATTGCATGCGCTGGAGTGACTGCATAGGATCGTCGCCTCTTGCCGTTTGGGCGTGCCAAAGGAGAACCTCAAAATGACTACGAATCAATGTGATATTGGCCTGATCGGCCTGGCGGTGATGGGCGAGAACCTCGTCCTCAACATGGAGTCGAAAGGCTTCACGGTCGCGGTGTTCAACCGCACAACCGAAGTTACGGACAAGTTCGCGAACAATCGCGCCAAAGGGAAAAACATTCAGCCGACGCGGACGATCGAAGAATTCGTCGGCGCGCTAAAGCGGCCACGCAAGGCGATGATCATGGTCAAGGCGGGCGCGCCGGTGGACGCCGTGATCAATCAGCTCGTTCCGGTGCTGGAAAAAGGTGACGTCATTATCGATGGCGGCAACTCGCTCTTCACCGACACTCAGCGACGGTGCAAGGATCTTGAAGGCAAAGGGATTCACTTCGTCGGTTGCGGTGTTTCCGGCGGCGAAGAAGGAGCGCTCAAGGGCCCGTCGTTGATGCCGGGCGGGCCGCGCGAATCATGGGAAATCATCGCGCCGATTTACCGCAAGATTGCCGCGCAGGTGGATGGCGAACCCTGCTGCCGCTACATGGGACCGGATGGCGCCGGCCATTACGTCAAGATGGTGCACAACGGCATCGAGTACGGCGACATGCAGCTGATCTGCGAAGCCTACGCCATCTTAAAGGATGTCATCGGCATGGAGGCGGCGGAATTGGCCGACATATTCACCGACTGGAACCGTGGCGAGCTCGACAGCTACCTGATCGAGATTACGTCGCAGATTTTCCGCAAGATCGATCCCGATACCGGCAAGCCGCTCGTGGATGTCATCCTCGACAAAGCCGGGCAGAAAGGCACCGGCCTCTGGACGTTGCAGTCGGCCATCCAGCAGTCGGTGGTCATTTCCACGATCAATGCCGCGGTCGAAGCGCGCGTGATTTCATCGCGCAAAGACGAGCGTGTCGCTTCCTCGAAAATCCTGCCCCAGCCGCAGCCGAAGAAGTTTAGCGGCGATCGCAAACAGTTGATCGATGCCGTCCGGAACGCGCTCTACGCCTCGAAAATCGTCTCGTACGCGCAAGGAATGGAGCTGCTGGGTGCGGCCAGCATTCAATACAAATGGAACCTCAACTTCGGCGACATCGCTACGATCTGGCGTGGCGGCTGCATCATCCGCGCCAAATTCCTCAACCGTATCGTGGAGGCGTACCAGCGCGACCGCGAGCTGCACAATCTGCTGCTCGATTCTTATTTTACCGACATCATCGCTAAAACGCAGGACAACTGGCGCGTGGCGGTCTCGACCGCGGTCACTCACGGCGTCGCGGTGCCGGCCTTCGCGGCCTCTCTCGGGTATTTCGACAGCTACCGCTCGGCGCGGTTGCCTTCCAATCTGCTCCAGGCGCAACGCGACTTCTTCGGCGCGCACACTTACGAGCGCGTCGACAAGCAGGGGGTCTTCCATACCGAATGGATGGAGTCGGACGAAAAGCCGGCCGAAAAACGGGCCGAGCCGAAAGAGCCGGCTCGTCGGCACGCCGGCGAGTAGATGGCAGGGAGGTCTCGCCGAGCTGTCCGCAGATCCCGCCGCAGCGGGAGAGAAACGTTCCTACCGAAAGTCGTGTGATTCCGAACCGGCGAGTTGCTCGTGAGCCAGGGCAGTGATGCGTTGCGCTTTGATGAGCACGACGTTTTCGGTGTTCTGCACTTTGCCTTCGATGATGAGGAACGGCTCTTCGGTGATTGTCAGCCGAACTTTCTCGAACAAGTCAGGCTCGACGATCGCATTTGAGACGCCGGTTTCATCTTCCAGGCTGATGAAAACGAACCCCTTGGCGGTGCCCGGCCGCTGGCGGCAAATTACGTTGCCGGCGATCCGGACGATCGATCCATGACGCGCCTCCGCGAGATCGATCGCGCGCCAGCAATCCGGCAATTGATCGCGCAGAAGCTGCATCGGGTGCGGACCTGTCGTCAGGTTCATGCCGGCATAATCGGCGTTCACGCGCTCCTCGATCGTCATGGGCGCTAGAGGCGATTGGTTTGTGTGATCGCAAGTAAAGACACGGCCGTCAGAACCTGTCCCTGGTCGGCCTGGATGACTGTGCGTGGGGGGTGACTTCAGAGGTCCTTCGCTACGCTCAGGATGACGACGCGCGGCGAACAATGGTGCTGGCAGCGCTTCCTCCACTTCCCACATGGCCTTGCGACGATGTTCGCTGAAGCAATTGAACGCCCCGATCAGCGCGAGCGTTCGCAATTCTTCTTTGCTCATCGGGATGCGGCGTTTGAAATCCTCGAGCGAGGAGAATGGCTGCAGCCGGCGTTGTCGGACGATTTCGTCTCCATGGTCGCTGCGCAGCGAATTAACGACACAAAAACCAAGCCGCAGCGTGTCGTCGGAAATGACCGTGCAGCGCACGTCGGATTCCATCACGCAGACCGGCAGCACGCGTGTGCCATGTCGCCGCGCGTCCTTCACGATCGTCGCCGGGGTATAGAAACCCATTGGCTGATTGTTGAGCAGGCTGGCGTAAAACTCGGGCGCCCGGTGCACTTTCAGGTAGGCGCTGCCATAGGCTAAAATGGCAAAGCTGATCGCGTGCGATTCGGGGAATCCGTACAGCGCAAAGGAGGTGATCGATTGCAGAACTTTATCGATCACGGCGGGTGTGACGTTGTTCTTAAGCATGGCCGCGCGCAGCTTCAGGCTGACTTTGTTCATTCGTTCCTGCGAGCGATGGAAACTGAGGGCGCGGCGCAATTCCTCCGCTTCACCGCCTGAAAAATTTGCCATAATCATCGCGATCTTGAGCATCTGTTCCTGGAAGAGCGGCACGCCGAGGGTGCGTTCGAGGACCGGCTTTAATCGCTCGTCGAAATAGACGACCGGCTCTTTGCCGGCGCGGCGGGCGAGGTAGGGATGCACCATATCGCCCTGAATTGGACCGGGCCGGATGATCGCGACCTCGACAACTACGTCGTAAAAGCATTTCGGCTGCATCCGGGGCAGGGTCGCCATTTGTGCCCGGCTCTCGATTTGGAAAACCCCAATGGTGTCGGCGCGCTGCATCATCTCGAATGTTTTCGGATCCTCTTTAGGAATGTGAGCGAGATCGAGCGGCCGTCCGCGTTCGCGGCAAAGCTCAAAGGCGTCCTGCATTACCGACATCATGCCCAGGCCTAACAAGTCGACCTTCACGATGCCGAGATCCTCGCAATCGTCCTTGTCCCATTGCGCCACGACCCGCCCGGGCATCGACGCATTTTCGAGCGGGACGAAGGAGCTGAGTTTATTCTGACAAATGATCATCCCGCCCGAATGCTGGCCGAGATGGCGCGGCAATCCGTAGAGTGCCTGGTAGAGTCGCACGAAGGCGGACATGCGAGGGTGATTCTTCGGCAACCCCGCCTGTTCGATGTGCGATTCGAGCTCGAGCGTGTGCGGGAAATCGCCGCTCGCGAAGAGGTGCGAAAAACGATCGAGAATGCTCGGCGGCAGGTTGAGTGCCTTGCCGATTTCACGCGCTGCGCTTTTCCCGCGGTAGGTGATCACATTCGCGGTCATGGCCGCGCCGTGTTTGCCGTAGCGACGGTAGACTTCCTGGATGACGCTTTCCCGCCGGTCGCCACTGGGCAGATCGAGATCGATATCCGGCCAGCCTTTGCGGCTCTCACTCAGGAAGCGTTCGAAGACGAGATTATTGCTGACCGGATCCACCGGAGTGATCCCGAGGCAGTAGCAGACGGCGCTGTTCGCGGCGCTCCCGCGGCCTTGCACCATGACATTGTGTTCCCGGCAGAAATTCACGATGTCCCAGACGATCAGGAAATAACCGGCGAACCCCAGCCTGGTGATCAAGATGAGCTCGTCGTTGATCTGGCGTTTCACTTTGGCGCTGATCGCTTCGTAACGTTGTTGCGCGCCGAACCACACGATGGTGCGGAGGAATGAATCCATGTCGTGCCCTGCCGGGACGGGGAATTCAGGAAATTCGTAGCCGATGTTTTCGAGAGAAAACTGGAGCCGCTCCGCGATTCGTTCCGTGTTCTCGATCGCATCAGGTCGATCGTGAAAAAGTTCGCGCATCTCGCGAGCGTTTTTCAGATGCCGGGCTGCGTTTTGGGTCAGCAGTTTGCCGGCCGCATCGAGATATGTGTGCTCGCGGATGCAGGTGAAAACGTCGAGGACTTCGCGGCCGTAGGATTTGGCGTAGTGCACGCCATTGGTAGCGACGATCGACAGGTTGTGCCGGGCAGCGAGATCGAACAGCTCCTGGTTCCGGCGCTCTTCGCCCCGGACGAAATGCCGCTGCACTTCCACGTAAACATTTCCCGGGCCGAATGCGTTGATCAGGCGAATCGCGTGCTGCTGGAGACGATTCGTGCTCCCCGATCCACAGAGCGCGACGAGGCCGTCGGTCAACGATGGCAGCTCATCCCACGTCACCGCACATTCGCCTTTCACCACGCTGCGCAAGTGCGCTTGAGTGAGCAGCGAGCAGAGATTCGCGTAGCCGGCCCGGTTCTCAACCAGCACCGGCACAATGCTGCCATCCTCCATCGTCAGCTCAGCCCCGGTGATTGGCCGGACGTTGTGCTCGCGCGCAGCGACGGAAAAACGCTGCGATCCGTAAACGCCATTTCGATCGAGCAATGCGATCGCCGGCAGCTCCAGCTCAGCCGCGGTTTCGGCTAACTGCTCAGGATTGGATGCGCCGCGGAGGAAACTGAAGGCGCTGCAGGCATGCAATTCGATGTAAGGCATAGGCGCGCATCAGTCGTAAACGCCGTCCACCCGCCACTGCGCACCGTCGCAATGGCAGCGACAAACGACCTCATCCTCGAACTCCACATCCCATTCGGCCCGCCGCCACGCGTTCTCGTCCCACCAGTTTCCTGAAGAAAGGAACGGGCCGTTTTGTTTCATGATCGATCCGGTTAGTTCGGCGCTGCGGATATGGGCGGGTTTGCCTTCATCGACGAGCACCGCCGCCGCCCCGTGATCACGAAAACGGCGGAACGCAGGTCGTAGCGACGCCTCTCGGACGCGTCCGTCGCCTGTGGTGTGCGCTGTCCTCAGCGCATCAGAGCCCGAGCTCTCTGCGGCGAATCTGCGACGGGACCGGCCGTTTCTTCCCCTGGGGGCAGCGGACTCTACAGTGCACCATTCGAATGGCTCCATCCGGAAACGATCCGGCTCATGTGTATCGATCAGTCTTGGCGTCCCGGCCCGATCGCTCCCAACCAGCGCGGTCAACCGGGCGAGGGTTTCCGCAAGCTGCGCGGGATTACGCAGCGCAGTTTCAAAAAGACCGAATTGCTGCGTGCCGGCAGCGGCGGGTTCGGCTCGCAATGCGACCGCCGTAATTGATGCCTCGGAACGGAAATTCTCCAGATGCGTGTAGAGCATGCGGAAGAGCAGCTCCACGTCATTCGTTGGCTGCGGAATTTTGAAGGTGTGCTCGTAGGCTGCTTTGTCCGCCGCGGTGGCTCGATCGTGTGACGAATGGCTGAATACGATCCGAAGGGTGAGCTCCTTGGCGACGTGGTAAGTCGCGCCGAGTCGCATCGCGAGCTGCTCCAAAAAACGTCGGAGCATGAAGAGGAGCGGCTCGGCTGTCTCAATCTCATTTTCGAATTCGAATTCCTCTTCGAAAATTTCTATTGGCCGGACGCGTTTCAGAACGCGGTTCGATCGGCCGTTGACGCGCTCCCATAATTCCACTGCCAGAGGCCCAAGTCGCGCGGCCAGGTTCTGTTTCTCAAGCGCGGCGAACTGGCCTAACGAATGGATGCCCCAGGCGTGCAGGACGCGGATGATCTCGGCGATGGTGCGGGCGCGCTCTTCCGGTTTCATCCTCCAGGCGGCACGAGTTGTGATTTGATTTCGGCAGGAAGTGAGGAACGCGCAATCCAGGCCTGAGCCCGGCCCGGGTCGGTGCGCAACCAGTTACTCACGATCGATTCGATCTGTGCATTCCGCCGGTTTTCATTGTCGATCGTGTCCGCCCATTGCACCGCCGTTTGCGGATCGGTCGCGACGATCCGGCGGGTGTAGGCGACGACCGCCGCGTCGCGCGAATCACTCATCGTCAGGGTGGCGAGCCATTCACCGGCCGCATACGGATCGGTCTGGCACCAGCGGTTCATTAAACTTTCGAAAGCCTGCTGACGCGTTTTGCCTTCGGGAAATGAACCGACCCACTGGCTGGCCGCCGGCGCATCACTCGCCGCCCATTGCCAGGCTATCGAGGCGGCGGCCGCCGCCTGGGCTTCGCCTGACAAGCGCGAGACCAGGGTCGCTGCTTCACCCGGATCGGATTCCGCCACCACCGCGATCACCCCCGGCAAGGCAGCGTTGCGAACCGCCGCATCCGGTAGGTTAGTGACCCAGTTAAGGGCGGCATCGGCATCGTTCCGGGCCCACTGCCGGGTTACGTTTTCGAGCAACGTCTTCCGCCCATCCGCCTCACTGCTGCGACTGGCAAAGTCGGCCGCCGCTGCCGGATCGACTTCGCTCCATTGCGTAATGATGTTCGTTAAGGCGGTTTGCCGGACCGCGCCTTGCGGAAGTTTTTGCGCCCAGGCCACGGCGCTTTGCACATCGCTGCTGCCGAGCTGGATGGCGATCGCATTCGTCGCTTCCTCCTGCTCTTTACCCGGCGGCAGATTGGCGACATAAGCCGCGGCGGCGTTCGGTTCCGATTGAACCCAGCTGGTTAAGGCCGAGCGGACGGCGCTGCGTTGTGCCTCACCCGGCGGCAATTGCTGGACCCAAGCGATCGCCGCGCGGGCGTCGACCGTGGCCCATTGTCGCGCCACATTTCCAATCGCCTGGTCGCGCACCGGACTGGCGGGAAGCGACCCGATAACCGCTGCCGCGCGCTCCGGATCTTTCGTTGCCCAGCTGGAGAGCACATTCTGCAGCGCGTTGTTCCGGCCCTGGCCCGCGGGTAATGTGTTTACCCACCCGAAGGCCGCTTCCGGATCCTGGTTGGCCCAGTTCGAGCCCACCACCTGGAGCGCTGTTTCGCGAGTCGCACCCGCGGGCAGTTCGATCGCGCGTTGCGCCGCGCTTTGTGGATCGGTCGCGGTCCAGTGGTTGAAAATCGGCCAGTAAAGGTTCTGCCGGTTGCGGCCGGGCGGCAGGTTTTGAACAAAAGAAAGCGCGCTCTGCGGATCTTTCTCTGACAGTGCGGCGACGATCGTCTGCATCGCCTGATCATGCATTGGTCCGGCGGGAAGCTGCTGGACCCACGCGGTCGCAGCGTTCGGATCGCGCTCTGTCCAGCCGCTGACCGCG
>JBJMWX010000131.1:0-19299 GCA_045809925.1 Chthoniobacterales bacterium | reverse complement strand
GCGTCACACCAGACGCCGTGGAGTGCGTTTGCTAAACAACACCACCCGTGGGGCTACTATAGCGGCCCAGTGGACACACGCTGGAATTCCGACGGTCGGACGATGACGCTGTTGAACGATCTGCGTTACGTCGATCCGAAAGGCCAGATCTGGAACGCGCCCGCAGGTTCAGTCGTCGACGGCGCGTCGATTCCCCGCCCGCTGTGGCCGTTCATGGGCGGACCGTTTGAGGGAAAGTACCGGAACGCCTCCGTCCTGCACGACGTCTCCTACGACCAGAAGGACCGGCCGCCGGCGGAGTGCGACAAGATGTTTTACGAAGCGATGCGGTGCAGCGGCGTCGGCGTGACTGAAGCGAAGACGATGTACTACGCCCTCCTCCATTTCGGCCGTCATTGGAAATTCGGCGTCAAAAAAGCGAAGCGCCCGCACCTGAGCGAGATAGGCGCCGCAGAAGTCGAGGCCAGGCAATCGACTCCGCAGACGTCATCGCGCGAAACGATCGTCAATCCCGACGATGTCAATGCGATACGGGATTGGGTCCGCAAAAACGAACCTTCACTCGACCAGATCGAGTCACGCGCCGGCGACCATTAGCAAACTGTTGTTACTGGTTCCCCTGGGTCTTTTGCAGGGTTGCGCTCGCGCTGTGTGAGAGGCTGCCGCTCGTCCCGGTGAAGCTAAGGCTATAGGTACCCTTCGTCGCGGTGCTAGGAACGACAACTTTCAAGCTGCTCGTGGTGGTTGCAGGATTCGGCGTGAAGCTCGCAGTAGCTCCACTTGGCAGACCGCTCACCGTGCCGAAGGTAACCGGGCCGCTGAAGCCGTTGCTCGGAGTGATCGTAACCGTGTAGGTCGCCGTGCCGCCATTGCGTCCCATGGCGACAGATGAGGGGCTGACCGAGAGGGAGAAATCACCTGCCGGTGTGGGAGTAGGCGGCGGGGTCGCGGTCGGGATAGGCGTAGGTGTCGGCGGTGGCGGAGTCGCCGTCGCGCTAGGGCTAGGTGTGGGAGTAGGGCTGCCGGCAGCTAGCTTGAAGCTACCGATGCGGGTCCGCCAGTTAAAGCTGCTAGTCGTCGAGTAGTATTCGCTTGTGTACCAAAACGTGCTGTCATCGACCGGATCGACTGTCAGCGAGCTGTAGTCGCCCCAGCGATTGCTGGTTCCGGTTTGACTGCCGGGACCGTCGAAGAGGTGCGCTTCCCCCTGGCTTAGAACGTTGACAGGGTCGCCGGCTAACCGCCCAGCGTACCGGAGCTGCGGGTGGATTGTCGAGCTCGATGCACTGAAGCCGATCGCGATATTACCCTGTCCGTCCATTGCTGCACTCCCCATCCAGCGCCAGGTGGTGTCCGGTTGATAAGTGCTTTCCTGATACTTGGTTACCGGACCGCCGGTTACATTGCGCAATTCGAACCAGCGTATACCTGCAACGCCGTTTGCGCTGACGGTGTAGTTGCCGACCACAGACTCGTGATCGCCGAAGTTCCGATATGCTAGCCGAAACATCAGCCGATCGCCGATGCCATCAAGGTTGCTGGAGGAAGCAACACCTGACTGTGGCACGCAAGCGCGCGTCGTCGGGCAAAGAGACGTAAAGCCTGCTGCTGCCGGACTGGCAAACGTGGTGAAGGTAGAGTTAGCCGGCGTGCCAAAGTCGGCATGAAAGTGATAGGTCGTATAACTCGGGGTAATTGCCTGGCCGGGGAAGCCAACAAAAGTGGCGGGCGCATTGACGGGCGGGAGCGTCATTCCATCGAGGTTTGCCGGAAGGAACGGATCGACTGAACCGCCGAGTGGTCCGACAGGGCTGAGAAAGCTGGCTGGCGCGCCAGTTAACATCTTAGCACGATCGAAGGCAAACGCCTGTGGGCCGAGGTAGCTGGTACCGGCGGCGTTGAACACGTTCATGCTCATGTAGTAGCCGTCCGGCCAGACGCTGAGGTGCGGGTAGTCGTAGAAGTTTGACCCGAGGTGAAAGCCATACCGAAAGTACGTGCCGGTCGCATCGCCGGTCGTCGAGACAGCGACGCATTCGTCGGTCTCCGGTCCGGTGGAAGTGCTACTCGCGAATTGTGTGATGATCCAGCGGTCCGCCAGTTGGTCGTACAACACCACTGGGTCGCCATTGCCAAAATTCTGGCAGGCGCCGCCGAAACCGCTCCAGATGGAGGAGATCGCAGCGGGACCGTAAACTGACGCCGTTGTGCTCTTGTCGAAAACCTGAAAACCTTCGTTTACGATCTGGACGTATTGCGTTTTGCCGACAGCGCCGTTTGTGTCGGGCGGCGCGCAATTACACCCGACGCCCGGAAACGGAATGCCATCGAAGTTGCTCAGGCTGGCAGCAATGGACGGCGCAGCCGCTGCGAGCGTACTCGAAGCGTGCATGCTTTGGATCACCGGATCGAAGCTGTCCCGGTGACGAGATGGAATCTTCGGGTTCTCGTTAGCTTCGTGTTCAGCCTTTGCGTTTGCCGGCGACCACGGCGGGATCGCCCACAATGGCGGGGAGACATCGTTGTGATAGGAGGCTTGCGCGAAGACGCTGTTCTGCTGGGCGGTTGGCGCCTGAGCCGAGAGCGAAGGCCCCGATAACACGCCCGTGGCGGCTACCGCGATAAGAGCCCCGGCCAGGCAGAGCATCAGGCTCAGCGCGAGGCGAAGGTGGATGAATCCGAAGGGTGCGGGACGCAATGTTTTCATGGGCTTGGTCGGTGATAGCCGGCAGACGACGCGCGGCCTGATCGGCGCCGATGTTAGGGCCGCCATTTCTGATGTCGAGGAATTGTGGAGCATTTATTCTGCCAACGGAAAAACATTCATGCTGTTCCGGCAGCTTTTTGCGGAGTGGCCGCGCGGCGCTTCCGAAGTTGCTCAGTCCGACGGCTACTACAGCTTCTTGCCGGGTCCCCGAAGGGCGCGACCAGGCTTGCTGCCGGTGTGCTCTCCATCTTTCAGCACCTGCTGGCCGTTGACGAAGACATGCTTCATTCCAGTCGCGTACTGGTGTGGATTTTCGAAGGTCGCATGGTCCGCGATCGTTGCCGGATCGAAGACGACGACGTCGGCAAACATCCCTTCCTGAAGGAAGCCGCGGTGGTCCAGACCGAGGTTAGTAGCGGGCAGGCTACTGAGCTTGCGGATTGCATCGGGCAACGTGATCACCTTTTCGTCGCGCACATACTTGGCGAGCACGCGCGCGAAATTGCCGTAAGCGCGCGGATGGCAGTGTGATTTCAAAAAGTTGCCTTCAGGCGCTTGCGAAGCTTCGTCGGAACCGAACGACACCCACGGTTTCACGATCTCCTTTTTCAGGTTCTCGTCCGACATCATGAAGTAGATCGTGTCGATCCGTGACTCATCTTCGCTGATCAAATCCATGATTGTGTCGATTGGATCTTTGCTGCGCATTTTTGAAACGTCGGCCAGCGTCTTACCAGTGAGTGGCTTCAGTTTGTCGGACTTAAATCCGGACAATAGAATGCGGTCGGGCGAACCGGCCGCGAGATACATGTTCTCCCATTTGTCGGTCGGTGTGCGGACCTCCTGCGCGATTTTGTCGCGGGTGGCGGGATCGCGCAGCCGCTTGAAGAGCGCGGGGTAGCCGCCGTCCTCCGTCCAGGGCGGCAAACACGCATCCAAGCCGGTGCCACCCGCGGTATAGGTGTACATGTCGGCCGTGATTTTCATGCCGGCTTTGCGCGCCTCGTCGATTTTGCCCAGCATGGCGTCGCATTTCGGCCAGTTCTTCTGCCCGGCAGCTTTGATGTGATAGACCTCGGCCGGAATGTTCGCTTCCTTGCTGATCCGCAGCAGCTCGTCGAGCGCTTCGAGCAACTGATTCCCCTCACTCCGCATGTGCGAGATGTATTTGCCCTGGTACTTCGAGGCCACCTTGCAGAGTTCGATTAGCTCGTCCGTCTTCGCATAAAACGCTGGTGGATAAATCAGTGAAGTACCGATCCCAAGCGCGCCGCCCTCCATTTCCTTGCGCACAAGTTCGCGCATCTGCTCCAGCTGTTCCGGTGTCGGCTGAACGTCTCGTTGTCCGAGAACGTATTCGCGGATCGTCGTCGCGCCGATGAATGAAGCGACATTGCACGAGACGCCGCGGCTCTCGAGATAGCCGAGATATTCAGCGAGCGAACTCCATTTGATGTCGAACTTGATATCCCCCTGCTCCTCGACCGTTCGCTTCTTCATCTCGTCATTGAGCGGGCCCATCGATTCGCCCTCGCCAAAAATCTCCGTCGTTACGCCTTCCCGTATTTCGCTCTGCGAGCGGCCATCCTCGATTAGCGAAACAACGGACCAGGAGAGCATGTTGATGAACCCCGGGGCGACGGCGAGCCCGTGCGCATCGATGATATTCCTGGCGT
Organism: Chthoniobacterales bacterium; assembly: GCA_045809925.1. Taxonomy (GTDB): domain Bacteria; phylum Verrucomicrobiota; class Verrucomicrobiia; order Chthoniobacterales; family UBA10450; genus CADDYX01. Next base: position 14,916 of record JBJMWX010000131.1, on the reverse strand, counting down.
CCGCTTTTGAGAAATCGCCCACGCCTGCGATCCGATCACCGCGAATGGCGATGTCAGCGGTCCTGGCTGGCGCGCCCGTGCCGTCGTAAACGGCTCCGCCTTTGATGACGGCGTCGAATTGTTGCTCCGCCGCCAGAACGCAGCTGATCGCGCAGAAAAAACAGAAGAGGAAAGCTCGCATGCGCGCGATCATGATCGGCATTGCGAGCGAAGTCGAGGCACCCGCGGCCAGGGCCGCGTAGTCAGCGGTGTGCGGCTGGCTCGCCACTGACCGCTACGAAGGTCCCGACGAACTCTGCCGCGACCGCCTCTTCGTCATCGACTGAAACGCGGAGCTCTAAGCGCGCCCGTCCGCGTGCGCACAGCGCCGCGTCGAATGCCCTAAATGCATCTGCGGTGGGTGATGCGCAGCGTGCGCGGATCGTTTTCCGAATCGGACGTTCGAATTTGATCGTGCTCTCGCGCACGACGACGTGGCAGTTTTCGCCCACGCGCAGCCAGAGAAAGGCATAGGCGGCAAGCGTCGCGATGGCGTTGATGCTGCCGCCGAACGCGGTGTGCAGATGGTTGTAGTTCAAGGCCACCGGCGCCTGGACGGCAAAGCCGGTCTGCGCATCCGGGACGATCCGCGTTCCCATGGCCCGCGTCACCGGAATCTTCTCGTGCAGGAATTTCTCCAGCCGCTGCAAGTCATCGGCAGTCATGTGAGACGGGAAGTTAACAGTTTTCGCCACAGTCGTACGTAGCTGATCGTTGCGCATGCGCCGCGTTTCCGCCTACGGCCCGGGTCGCGTGGAGCTTCTCGGAAACCATACCGATTACAATCTTGGTCTCGTTCTCGCCGCTGCCATCGATCGCGGCGTAACGGTTAGCGGGCACACGCGAAGTGATGGCACGATTCGTCTTGAATCGAAAACGCTCGATCGTGTTTGTGAAAGCTCGGTCGACATCCTCGCGCGGGATGACAAGGAACCGTGGGCAAATTACGCGCTCGGTGTGACGCGCGAACTGCTCCGCGCCGGCTATGCGGTCGCCGGGTATGATGCCACGATCGAGAGCGATCTTGCCCTTGGCGGCGGTTTGTCGAGCTCGGCGGGTTTTGAAGTCGCGATAGCCTGCTTCCTCGTAAAACTCTACGGATTCGAAATCGAGCTTCGTGACATTGCCCGGCTGTGCTGCTGTGCGGAGAACGAGTTCGTCGGCGTTGCTTCCGGTTTGCTCGATCAGCTTACCTCGCTCCTCGGGCGGGCCGATCACGCGCTTTACATTGACTGCGCCAGCCACGAGGTGCGCACCGTTCCTTTTCCCGCAGATCTGTCGCTCGTCATTGCCAATACCGGCGCGCAACGCCGCCTCGTCCAAAGCAATTACAATCAGCGCCGCGAGGAATGCATCGCCGCCGCGGCCGCTCTCGGGGTCGGTAATTTGCGCGCGGTTTCGTTGCCCCACCTCGAATGCGCGCGCGGTGCCATTGACGACGTGCTGTTTCGGCGCGCGTTGCACGTTGTGGGCGAGAACGATCGGGTGGCTCGCGCGGTTGATTATCTCGTAAGCGGGGAAAAGGCGAAATTTGGCGCATTAATGAATGCCTCGCACGAAAGCTCGCGCAGTAATTTCGAGAACAGCACGCCGGAGCTCGACCTGCTGGTCGAGATTGCGCGTTCGCTCCCCGGAGTGTTCGGCGCGCGACTGACTGGCGGTGGCTTCGGCGGCTCGATCGTTACTTTGGTGAAGAGCGCGGAGGCCGCTGCAATCGCTGATCACCTTGCAAGGTACTACCTGGTTCGGACTGGTCGCGAAGCCGGTGCGTTTGTCTGCCGGCTCGCTGACGGCGCGGCGATAGGGAACGCGCTCTAGCCCCGTCGCCTTTCAATTATTTCACTCGTCGGCCAGTTAGCCTTTGTGCGATTATGCGCGCATGAGCGGACGATTCCGGTGGTTGAGTGTGGGACTCGCGGCGATCGGCGCTGCTATTGTTTTCGGCGGTTGCGCGCAAAACCTGACGCATCCGCCCGTTTACCGCGGCCAATATTATGCTTTCGATGTTTACCCCTACGGTTACAACGGCTACCCGGCGTTTCCTTATTACGGTGCGCCGTTCGGTTACGGCGGTCCGGCCTTTGCCAAAGTAGGAGAGCGGATTGTCGCGCCGAGCGGCAAAGATGCGATGACGCAAACCACAGTCCGGACGCATCGACGTCACCGCCACGTCGATCGCTGAGTTTATGCGCCCGCCGGGCGCGGATGCATTGCAGTCCAACAAGACGTCCAGTCGCGAAAACGGCGCGGTGAGACTCAAAATCAGACAGTCGGTGGTTAAGCCGGCGTTGATCGCGCTGATTGTCAGCGCATTCGCCGTTCAGTGCGCACAAATCGCAGCCGCGGCGCCCAACGATTACCTCGTTTATGTCAGCAATGAGCGCTCCGGCGACATGACCATCATTGATGGCAGCGCAAACAATGTTGTCGCCACCATTCGGGTTGGTAAACGCCCCCGCGGGATTCGTGTCTCGCCGGACGGCAAGCGCGTTTTCGTGGTGCTGAGCGGTTCGCCCCGCATGGCGCCCGGCGTGGAAGAGAATCGCGCGCCGGCCGACAAGGCCGCTGACGGCATGGCAATCATTGATACTGCGGCGCAAAAAGTGATCGAGAAATGGCACGCCGGTTCCGATCCTGAGCAACTTGCGCTGAGCAAAGACGGCGCGCTCGCCTTTATCGCGAACGAAGACGACGCGAGTCTGTCGACCGTTGCTCTGAGCAACGGTCAGACCCGCGGCAAAGTTAAGGTATCAGAAGAGCCGGAAGGTGTCGGTGTGAATCCGGTCAACGGCGAGGTTTACGTCACCTGCGAAGAGAAGGGCGACGTGTTCGTGATTTCACCACAGGAGCAGCGCGTGCTCGCGCAGATAACGATCGGGGGCAGGCCCCGCTCCGTCGCGTTCACTCCCGACGGCACCCGCGCATTCGTTGCTTGTGAAAACGCCGGCCGTGTCGTTGTCCTCGATGCGCAGAAGCACAGCGTGAGTGGCTGGGTCGCGTTACCGTCAAAATCGCTGCCCATGGGCACGGTCATCTCGCCCGATGGTAACGAGCTCTACGTCACCACGGGCCGCGGAAATACGGTCGTTGTTGTCGACACGAAAAAGAACAATGTGGCCGCAATCATTCCGGTTGGTGAACGAGTATGGGGAGAAGCGCTCAGTCCTGACGGCTCGAAGCTTTACACGGCGAATGGCACGACCAACGACGTCTCCGTCGTTGACGCCCGAGGACGCAAAGAGCTGACGCGGATCAAAGTTGGTGACGGACCGTGGGGTGTCGCAATCGTGCCGAAGCCGTAGCTACTTGGACGTGTAGAGATACGCGGCGATATCGCGCGCGTCCTGCTCCGTCACACCCATCTCAGGCATGGCGGTGTCGTTATGCACCTGGCGCGGATGCTGAATGAAGCGCACCATATTCGCGGCGTTGTTGGCGAGATTGCCCGCGAGATAACTGCGACTCGCCATCCGCGTGAGCGGTGGGCCGACAACGGCTTCTGACGATACGCCATCGATCGTGTGACATGCGGCGCAGCCGTACCTCAGGATCTGGGATTTGCCGGCGTCCGGGTTTCCGCCGGTCGAATCGGCGGCCCATTGTTTCGATCCGCTGCTCGGGCCGCAACTAACGAGCAGCATCGCGCCGGCGATTAACAGCAGTGGTTTCATGTCTGCGGCAGCGGGAATGCATCCAAAGCGCGGGCGCGATTTTCCGCCTCGCGTAACCAGCCGGCGAAGAGCGCCAGCCCTGCAATGATGTAAACGACACCGGCGGGAATCCACATGATCAGTCCGCCAAGCTGCTGATCGTCGAGCGGCGTCAGTCCCCACGACTGCGTGGTTGTCTGATAGAACGGATACCAGGCGGTGCGCGCAAAGGTCAGGAGCGCGCCGAGCAGGCTGGTGTGCAGCGCGGTCGTAAACATGTAGAGGACCGCCGCGCCGTAGCCGAGCGCGCGTTGTCGGCCGTGCAACACCGCCCACCAGAAAAGCAGCGCGGAGCCGAGGAAGCTCACGTGCTGCAGCGCGTGAACGAAGTCGTTCTCCAGCGTCGCATTAAAAAGCGCCGGCAGATGCCACAGCCATAAAACGACGGCATGAACCAGCCACGCCACAAACGGCGCCGTGACCGCGTGCCAAATCGGAGCGGCGGGTTTCCAGCCGCCGAGCTTTCGCGCCCAACTTCGCGGCACGGCCCACAAGAATACCAGCATCGGCCGCCCCAGCACGAGGAGCGGCGCGGCCACGAGCATGAGCAGTTCGTGCTGTGTCATGTGCGCGGAAAACAACACCGCGCCCCAAGGATGGAGGGGGGAAACGAGCGCAATCACGAGTGTCAGCCACCCTGCAACGAAACAGGAAACCTCGATCAGGCCGACCGCGTGCCGATTCACCCGCCGCAGTCGCACGACTCCGATCGCATAAAGCAGCGCCGAAATGAGGAGAGGAATTACGATCCCCGGATCGAACACCCACCAGTAGCGGAGTTCATCGAAATCGGCCGGCCCGGCGGCGTGCGCCAGAAACAGGGTCATGTCAGGCAGGGGTCCATGATGAACATCGCGATCATCTGCGCGATGGTGACGAGCGCGAACACTCCGGCCGCCATCAGGCCGACCTGGGCCATGAAACGTCGCGCACGATTTTCGCTTCTCAGTTCGCGCCCGGCGAGCACTGCGCACCCGGCGATCAGGGCCAGGGTCGCGACGCCGCAAACGATCAGGACGACATTGTGCTTCGCTTCACAGGCGGAGAGCACGCCGGCGTAGATGACTTCGAAGTTCAAGATCCAGACGAGCGGCGGACCAAGCATCGCAAGCCAGGCGATGGCGTCGGCTTTTTCGTCGTGCGGCTTGGTGTGCTCCATCACTCAAATCCAGCGCGGGCCGAAGTAACAGATGATGTAAAGCGGTATCCAAATGGCCGCGATCCAATACCAGTAGACGCAGCCAACGCGGATATCGCGGGCGTGTTTGTCATCCAGCCCTTTGATCCAAGCCCAGAGGCACATGAGCAGGTTTTCCGCGGTCCCGGTCACGAGATGGAGCAAGTGCATTCCGACCGTCGTCCAGAGGATGCTCGCGTAGGCGTTGTCATCCCAACGGAACTGGAGCGAATCGAATTCGAGAAAACGCAGCGCGATCGTGACAAGTCCAATCAGCACCATGATCAACATGCCGAGTTGCACGGTCCGGAGGTCGCGGCGCAGGCAGGCTTTGTCGACGATCGCCATCGGCACCACGCTGGCGAGGATGATGAGCAGGTTGATGGTCGCGCAGGGAAGCGTCGGATTGGTGCGGTAATTTGAATTCTCCGGGCGGGGCGGCGGCCACGACGCGTAATTCATGTGGATGTAGAAGTAGGTCGCGATGAGCAACGCGAACATCGTCGTCTCGATGCAAAGGAGGAGCGCGTTACCCCACCAGATCGGGGAGCGCCGATCCATGACGTGCGGCTCCAGATCGGAGACGTCGATGGTGCGGACTTGGGCGCTCATGCTGCTTGCTCGGTGCCTGAGAACTCGTCCGGCGGCCGCTCCATTTCAGCTTCCTCGCTAACCGATTCCGGTTCGTTGCCACGCCAGAACCACAGATAAAGAATGATGAGCGAGCCGAGCGCACCCCCCGGGATCGACCACGGACTGAAGATAAACCAGAGCATCGTCAGGCCAACGACGATGCCGAGACAGAGCGGCCAGATGGAATCGCCCGCCAGCTCGTATTTATGTTCCGGTCGCGCGTCGAGAATCGTGGTGTTCAAAACTTCGCGTTTCTCGCGACTCAATCCGACCACGACCGGCTGTGCTTCCGGATTTTCCCAAAGGAAGTCGCGCCCGGCGACCGTCGGCGGGTTGTAGTAGTTGTAGGCCGGCGGCGGTGAAGGCACCGACCATTCGAGCGACGGCGCGCTCCATGGGTTTGCATTCGCGAGCGCGCCGCGGCGACGACTAACAAGGACATTGACGAGGAAGACGAGCACGCCAAGACCCATCATTCCGGCGCCGATCGTGGCGAGCAGATTCAAATCACCCCACCCGGTTTCCGGCACGTAGGTGTAGATGCGCCGTGTCATCCCGCGCAGCCCGAGGATGTGCATCGGGAAAAACGTCAGGTTAAAGCCGACAAAGAGGAGGCCGAAGTTCAGGATGCCTAACGACTCGTTCAGCATCCGGCCAGTCCATTTCGGAAACCAATAATAGATCGCGCCGAAGAGTGGGAAGACCGCGCCGCCGATCAGCACATAATGAAAATGGGCGACGACGAAATAGGTGTCGTGCACCTGGATGTCGATCGGGACCGAGGCGAGCATGATTCCGCTCAAGCCACCGATGAGGAAAATGAGAAAAAACCCGATAACGAAGAGGAGCGGCGTGCGGAGTCGCGGCTTGCCGCCCCACAAGGTTGCAATCCAGCAGAACATCTGCACGCCGTTCGGGATTGCGATCATCATGCTGGAGGCGGTGAAGAAACTGCGGCCCAGATTCGGGAGCGGCGTGGCGAACATGTGATGGACCCACAAACCGAAGCCGATGAAAGCGGTCGCGACCATCGACAGGACGAGCGCCGGATAGCCGAACATTCGCCGCCCGGAAAAGGTCTCGATGATCGTGGCCACGAATCCGGTCGCGGGAATGAAGATGATGTAGACCTCGGGATGGCCGAAGAACCAAAACAGATGCTGATAGAGGAGTGCGTCGCCGCCTTCGGCTGGATTGAAGAAGTGGGTGTTGACGTGCGCCAGCCGATCCATGGCGAGGAAGCCGCTCGCCACCATGACGGCCGGCATCGCGAAGATGATCATGAATGAGGTGACTACCTGCGCCCAGACGAAGATCGGGATTCGGTTGAGCGACATGCCCGGCGCGCGTTGTTTGAAAACCGTGACGATGATCTCGACCGCCCCGACGAGCGCGGCGATTTCCGTGAGCGTGATCATGTCGGCCCAAAAATCGACCCGATGTCCGGGCGAATACTGCGGCCCGCTCAGCGGCACATACGCGAACCAACCGGCATCCGCGCCCGTGTTCGTGAGCAAGCCGCCCCACAAGAGCAAACCGCCCCCAAGATAGGTGTAGTAGCCGAACGCGTTCATGCGCGGAAACGCGACGTTGCGCGTGCCGACCATCAGCGGCACGAAGTAGAGTCCGATGCCTTCCATGATCGGGACCGCGAAGAGGAACATCATGGTCGAGCCGTGAACGGTGAAAAACTGATTGTAAGTGTCCGGCCCGAGGAACCGGTTCTCCGGAAAGGCCAGCTGCGTTCGCATCAACATCGCGAGAATTCCGCCGAGCCCGAAGAAGATGAACGCGGTCACGATGTAACGGATCGCGATGTCCTTGTGATTCGTGCTGCAAAGCCAGCCGATCATGCCGCGCTGCCGCGACCACAGGTTTTGCATCCAACGGTGCGACCGCTCATCGGGCGCGTTGATTGTTGGGATGGGAGTGCGCGCGACGACGTTCATGGGAGAACTCCCGTTGCCCGGCCGAAGTGGCAGATGCTGTAGAGTCCGCTGTCCTCAACGGACCTTTGCCGCCGTGGCCACGCTTTGCGACTTGTGCGCTGAGGACAGCGCACGCTACAGCACGAGGTGTGATTCGGAAGATCAAGGGCAAGCCTCCGCGTCTGGACCTGATCTTTCAGCGGTTCGATGCGCCGGTTTACTTCGTCACGTTCAACACGCATCGCCGGCAGAGGATTCTTACGAATGCGGAAGTTCACACTGCCGTCGTCCAATACTGCACACGCTCGGAAGCGTTCCAAATCGGCGTTGGTCGCTATGTCATCATGCCGGATCACGTCCATCTGTTTGTGTGCTTCGGCCTGGGATGCGCTGTGACGCTGAGCGCCTGGATAAAAGGCCTGAAGCGGCATCTCAATCTTGTCTTGCAGACGCAGAACAAGCAGATCGCCCAAATTCCTGCTCAGAAACTCGCGTCGTTTTGGCAGCCGGGATTTAATGATCACCTCCTGCGCAGTGACGAGAGCTACTCCGCGAAATGGGATTACGTCTTCGAAAATCCCGTGCGCGCAGGACTCGTCAGGCGCGCGGAAGATTGGCGATATGCCGGCGAAATTGTGCGTATTGATCGAGTCTGATGCTGTAGCGTCCGCTGTCTCAGCGGACAGGATCGATCGCGTGGCTGGGTCTGCGGCGAGTGCGCTGAGACAGCGCACCCTACAGCAACGGTCGCTTCGTTTGGCTTTGAGATAACGCGGCTTCATTTCAAGCTCTCCAAATAGTCGACGAGCGCGTTCAGATCGTCGGAGGACAAATTATTCGGCGGCATGCGCACACCGGGTTTGATGTTTTGCGGATTGGCGATCCAGCCGGCGAGATAACCGCGCGTGTTCGGCATCGCGCCGGCGGCGAGCATGTCGCGACTGCCGAGGTGGGTGAGGTCGGGGCCGACGGTGGCGCGTGCGCTGGTGCCATTGATGTTGTGGCACATCATGCATTGATTCGAGGTGAAGACGGCGAGGCCGCGCTGTTCGTTAGGCGTTTGCGGCGTGGGTGCATCGGTCTGTGATTGCTGCATCCAGGCGTCGAATTTCTCCGGCGTTTCGGAGACGAAGGTGAGTCGCATGTGGGCATGTTGCAGTCCGCAGAACTCGGCGCATTGACCGCGAAACGTGCCCGGCTGTTTGCCGCGCAACCACATCTCGGTCGGATGGCCCGGGATAAGATCTTTTTTGCCGTGCATGTTCGGTACCCAGAAGCTGTGGATCACGTCGTCGGAGTTGAGCGTTAACTTGACCGGACGGCCGATCGGGATGTGCAACTCGTTAGCCGTCGTGATCATCTTGCTCGGGTCGGCTTCGTTCAAATACTCGACCTGCCACCACCATTGATGGCCCGTGATCTTGATCGACAGCGCGTCCTTCGCGGCCTCGGCGGTGCTTTGATTTTCGAGCGCGTAGATCGAGCGGCCGGCGAAGAAATCGATCAAAAGCAGGAGGAACAAAATGACGATGCTCGTGATCACCGCGCCAATCACGACGCCCGATAATTTGCGCTCGGTCGATGCCGCGGGCTCGACAACTGCAAGCTGACCGTCCGCTGTGATTGGCGGCGTCCGGCGCGGAAAGACGGCGAAAAAAACGAAGATAGCGACGAGGAGGAAGATCGCGCTCAGCACCCAGAAATAGAGCCACCAAAGCTTCGCGATGCTGCCGCCCTGCTCGCCCGCCGGTGCGAGCGCGTACTGCATCTCGGTAAGCGTCGCGAGTATCATTCTGGGGAACGCGCCCGCCCTCGCCTGCCGGTTTGGGCGCCCTCGCCGAAACCGGGTCCAAAGTTCGTGAAGGCGAGGGCGCCTTCGCCAGCACGCGAGGCGCGTGCGCTCCCCGGCCTCCGCGTCGCGCGCTTCATGGGTGCTCGGCCGATTTTGGAATGCCGGCGTCGTGCGGCGTCGTCGCAGGATTCGAATTCGGTGGATGGCCGGCGCTCATTTCATCGGAGCGCCCGGGCGCGGTGCCGCTCGGCGCCAGACCACCCAGACTCCGCACATATGCGACGAGCTGCCAAACCTGGTAATCCGGAATCTTCCCGCGGAATGATGGCATCCCGTTCGGGCGCCCTTCGACGACGGATGCGAAAATCTGCTGCGGCTCATGCCCGTAAATCCATTCTTCATCCATCAACGGCGGACCAATTCCGCCGCCGCCATGGAAGTGACAGCCGACACAGTTGAAAGACATGTAGAGCTTCTGACCTTCGCTGACCGCGTAGGCGCTTTCTTCGTAGCCGTTCGGCGCGACCGTCGGTGTCGGTCCGCCGCCCGGATGCAAATCACTCATCGAAGAAACTGTGACTTTGTCGGCGGCCGGCGGCTGGACGCGGAAGCCGCGCTCCTCGCGTTTGCAGCCAAAAAGCGCCGCCGCAGCGAGCAGCAGCGATATCTGAGGAACGCAGGAACGCAGGAATTCCTTCATCAGTTTGGTTCCTGCTTTCCTGTTTTCCTAAGATGGTCTGCCGCCACCTGGTTCGGCGGATCGGGCACGCGGGGAACTCCGAAGTCATCGAGGATGCGATTGATCTCATCGCGTTTCCGCTCGAGCACGGCGTTGATTTCGTCGTGCAGTGATTTGTCATTCTTCCGCACTCCCATCGCGATGTTGAAAGTGAACGGCAGATTTGGGTCTGCCGCCGGGGAGACGGGCACGACCTCGAGCGGCACAGCCTGTTGTTTCGCGAAGTAGCCGCCGAGCGGTCCCCACACGACCGCGAGATCGATTTCGCCGTTCACGACCGCATCGATGATGCGCGCGGGCGGATTGGGTTCGCGATAGTCGCCGTAAACGGTGTAGCCGGCGACATTGTCGACGATGCCCCGATGGGCGAGCGCGTGGGCGGGCGGCGTGTTCGTCTCGTCGTTGCCGGTGAGCTGCACGCCGATCTTCAGCTTGTGCAGTGCCGGGTCGTCCAACGAGCGGATGTCGAGGTTGCGGTCCTTGCGATAAACGAAGACGTAGCTCGAGCGGTAATAAGGCGACGTCGGCAGCGCCATTTCGAAATGCGCCGGCACGCCGAGGACGAGATCAGCCCGATCTTCCTTCAAGGTCTCGCGAAAAAATCCGCGGCGCTGCGCGCGCCATGAATATTGAATGTCCGCGCCGAGTTCCTTCGCGATCAGCTCGGCGATCTTGTTTTCGAAGCCTTCGCGCTTCTCGTTTGAGAACGGGAGATTGTTCGGATCGGCGGTAACGCGGATGATGCGCTTCGCCGAATCGTTAGGCGCGTTTGCCTCGGGGACCGGAATGCAGCAGTCCTGTTGCGCGAAGGCGCCGCTCGCGCCTAACGAGAACAACAGCAGAGGCTGTAGCGTGCGCTGTCTCAGCGCACATCCCCAGCGCGCGGCCACGCCGAAAACTCCGCTGAGGACAGCGGACGCTACAGCACGGTTAAGGCAAGCCAAAGACATACAGCATTCCGCCCTTCGTTGTTTTCTGCGGCAGATCCTTCATCGCATTGACGAAACCGAGGGCTCCGGTCGGATCGCGCGGGTCGAGACCGCCCGCCACGATGGCGCCTGACCAGCCGCCGACGCCGCTCAAGACCGCGACGTATTGTTTGCCGTCGGGCCCCTTGTAGGTGACCGGCTGGCCAATAATGCCGCTGCCGCATTTGAACTTCCACAGCAGCTCGCCCGTCTTCGCGTTCACGCATTTGAACCAGCCGTCCATCGTGCCGTAAAACGTGATGTCGCCCGAGGTGACGACGGTACCGCTCCAGACCGGCAGGTCTTCAGGAATCGCCCACACTTTCTTGCGCTGGAGCGGATCCCACGCGCAGAACTCGCCCCGGTTCTCGCCGCCGTTAGCATACATCTTCACGTTCATGCCGACGTAAGGCGTGCCTTCGATGTAGTTGGCCTCCGTGCCCTGGTAATCCATGGCGAGATTTTGGTGAGGGATGTAGAGCAGGTTCGTGCGCGGCGACCATGCGCACGGCTGCCAGTCTTTCCCGCCCGGCGCGGCCGGCGCAATGTCGCGAACCGTTTTGCCGGTGCCCGGTTCCTTGTCCGGATTTTCCTTCAGTTTCCCGGTCTTGAGATCAACGCCGAAGGTCGCGGTGATGCGGATGAACGGATCGGCCGAAAGCACTTCGCCGGTCATCCGGTCGATCAGGTAAACCATCCCGTTGCGTTGCGCGGCGAGCAGCACCTTGCGCGTCTGGCCGTTGATCGGCAGATCGAGCACGAGGTTCTCGTTCACTGCGTCGTGATCGAAGAGATCGTGCGGATTCAGTTGGTAATACCAGCGGGCCATGCCGGTATCCGCATCGCGCGCGAAGATGCCGCAGCTGAATTTGTTGTCGCCCGGCCGCAGCTCCGGATTCCACACCCCCGGATTGCCGGTGCCGTAGTAAATCAGATTCGATTCCGGATCGTACGTGACCCAACCCCAGACCGTGCCGCCGCCGATCTGCCACCGGTTCGGCGGCCAGGTTTTCACGCCGAGGTTCTCGCCTTTTTCGCGATCGTAAAACGGCTTGTAGTCCGGCCCGATCAAGACATCGGAGTCCGGCCCCGTGCTCCACGCCGTCCAGAGCAACTTCCCGCTGTTCGCATCGAGCGCCTTGAGCCAACCGCGCACCCCGAACTCGCCGCCGCTATTGCCGACAAAAACTTTGTCCTTCACTACCAGCGGCGCCATCGTCATCGACTCGCCGTGGTTGATCTCGCCGACCTTTGATTTCCAAACCTCCTTGCCCGTGTTCGCATCGACGCAGACGACGTTGTCATCGAGCGTATTGAAGTAGATCTTGCCGTTCGAAAAGACGCAGCCGCGATTGACGAGATCGCAACACGCCACGCCCTGCGATGCCGCCGCCGGCTCGGGTTTGTAAGTCCACTTCGTCTGACCTTCGTGCCTGAGATCGAGCGCGTAGAGAATGTTCGGATACGGCGTCACGACATACATCGTGTCGCCGACGACCAGCGGCGCCGCCTCGTGACCGCGGTTTACTCCGGTGGAAAATGTCCAGGCGACGTGCAGGTCCTTCGCATTCGAAGTGTTGATCTGGTCGAGCGCAATGAAGCGCGTGCCCTGATAATCGTGCGCCGGCATCGTCCACTGGCCGTCATCGTTCGGCGCGCTCTGGGCGCGGGCCGAAGCGGGTGAAAGCAGCAGCGAAAACAGCGCGAGCCAGCGCGGCGCGCGGGCGGCCCACGACAAGCCTGACCGGAAACGGCTCATCCTTTCACGCTTAATCAACGTTCGGGAAATCGCCGATCAGCGTTTGGTCAGTCGTTTCTTGTTTCTGAGCGCAACAAAATTTCTCGGCTGTCGATACATTTCGCCGCGGACTCGCCTGTTACCGAGCCTCAGCGGCCCGGTTTGTGAGGACGAACGCCGCGAGGAAGCGCACATCGCGAGAACGTCGGACAGCGATCTCAACTCGGAAATTTAAAGTTCCCATCGCAGCTCGGCGCTGAGCAGGCGGGGTGCGCCGATGGAGAGAACGCCATTCGCGGTCTTTCCCGTTTCAATTTCGGTATTGAAGATGTTCTCCACTCGGAGGCCGGCCGACAGATGACTTGAAACCTGATAAACCGCGCTGGCATCGACTGCCGTGCAAGGTGCAAGCACGCGCACGTTCTGGTCGTCTTCGAACTGACGATCGGTGTAGCGAAATTGCGCGTTGAAAGACCAATGCGCGTTTGGCGTCCAAGCGAGACCCGCAGTGACGGTGTTCTCGGGCGTCTGCGCGAGCAGTTTGCCTTCCAGTGCCGGGTCAGTTGCCCGCTCCACTGTCGGATGGGTGAAGAGGTAATTTGCGCGCAACGCAAGCGCCGGCACGATTTGCCAGGTCGCCGCGATTTCCGCGCCGGGGGCACACACCAGATCGATGTTTTGCCTCTGCCGAAGGACGCCGCCGCGCGGGATAAAGCCGCCGGGATTGAATGTGCCGGGACCGAATCCAATCGTGATATTCGCGACCGCATCCTCCAGCCGGTTGATAAATCCCGTGGCGGTAATGCGCAGCGTCTGCGTGGTCTGCCATTCGGCCGCGACCTCGCCGCCGAGCAATTGCTCCGGCTTCAACTCCGGGTTCGCCTCGGTGACATCATTGCCGACGCGAAACGGGCGATAGAGTTCGTTCAGGGTTGGAACCCGGAAGCCGCTGTAGCCGGCGGCGCGGAAGGCGAGGGTCCGTGTTGCGCTCCAGCGGGCACCGAGCCGCCCGTTGATTTCGTCACCATCGCGATCGGCAAAATGCTTGTTCGCGAGATGGGCGCCGCTGTCGCGAACCGTCTCTTTACGAAAACCGTCCGACAGCTCCCAATGATCGTAGCGGACTCCACCGACGATTGTCAGGCCGGGCGAAATGATCCACGTGTCCTCGGCAAACACTCCAAGAAAGAGCTGATCGCCGCCCGCTTCGCGCAAACGGGTGAAGCGGCTGCCGTTCCAGGAAAAGAATTCATCCGTCTCGCCTTCGATCGCTCTCGCGTCCGCGCCGAGCGTGACTCGATGATCGTGTGCGACCATGCTCCAGACGGCGCTGCCGCCAAGCGCGTCAGCCGGGACGTTGAACTGGTCGAGCGCAGGCGTTTCCACCGTCCGCCGGTCATTGATCGAGCTGAAGGTGCTGCGAAATCGCCGATGCTGGCCGTAGATATTGAGCTGGAGCTCGGCCGATTGCGGACGGAATTGCTGCACCAGGGTCGCGCTCCCATCCTCGCCTTCGGTGTCGTTGCGAGTGTAGGGCGTGCCGTTCCCGCGCTCGTCATCGAACCAGCGTCCGCGCAGGCGCAGCGTCGTGTCCGGCCCGATCTGCCACTTATCCGAAAGGTCCACCAGGTCTGACTCGGAGCTCGCATCGGTGTCGACCGGCCCCCGCTGACGTTTGGCGACGACCTGATATCCGCCGGTCGAGAAACGCTCGGCGAAAAGCGCAATCGCGTTCGGCCGTTGCACAAACGCGCCGTATCCCGCGAGCTCGTAGGTGTCGTGGTCGCCTCCGACGCCGCTCAGAGTGAGCGCGTTCTGCTCCAGCGGCTCCGAAGTAACAAAGATTGTGCCGGCGAGCGCGGCATTGCCGAACAATCCGCCGCCGCCGCCGGGTTGGACGAGCACCGACTCGATTTCGGCAGTCGGCAACTGGCTCCACAGGACGTAGCCGGCGAACGGATCGTTCAGCGGAATACCATCGAGCAAGACGAGGGTCCGGCCGGCGCCGCTCGGGCCGAAATTGCGCAGCGTGACGCCCTGCGTCGTAGGGTTCGCTGTCCGGCTGCTGTTGCGGCGGAAGAGGCTGAAGCCCGGCACTTCCGCGCGAAGCACATCATCGAGCCGCAGTTCCGGCGCGCGGCGCAGCTCGGTTGCGTCGATCTCGTGGACCGTGAATGGCGCACTTGAGTTAG
>JBJMWX010000130.1:0-11967 GCA_045809925.1 Chthoniobacterales bacterium | reverse complement strand
GACCAGAAGGCGGACCGCGATGCGGTCCGAGAGCAGGCCAAGCCCCGCTGTGGTTCCCACAGTACCGCTGATGGGCATCTGGCCCTGTGCCGTGGCCCACATGATAGAGTCCACCTTGCACTTGATGATCCGGCCCGGATAGGTCTCGAGGAAGATCTCCGCCTCGTTGCCCGGTTCGACATACCGCAGCTCGTTCTGGTGATAGAAAGCAAGAATCCAGGGGTCATCCTCCTGGATGAAGCTCATCACGGCATTGGCGGTGACCGTCGTCGCGCGGACGCCGGGCTGGAGCGCGAGATTCGCCACGCGACCGTTCGCCGGTGCGAGGTAAACACAGCCGTCGAGATCGTATTTCGCATTAATCACGTTTGCTTCCGACTTGCTGATCTGCGCTTTGGACTGCGATTCCGTGGCGTCAGCCGCAAGATATTCGCTTTCCAAATTACCAAGGTCGCTTTGCGCCTGCTCAAGGTCGGCTCGCTTTCCAGCGCCAGTCGCGGCGAGTTGCGCGAATTGCTCGACGCGTTTTTTCGCCAGGTCGATCCGCGGCGTCAGCGAGGCTTTCTTGGCCGTTGCATTATTGAGTTGATCCTTCGCTCCTTGCAGCGTGGCCTCGGCGACTTTCAATGCCGCCTCGAAAGGCACCGGGTCGATCTTGAAAAGGACATCGCCTTTTTTGATCGGCCGGTTTGGTTCAATCGGAACCTCGGTCACCTCCCCAGCCACACGCGGCACGACTGGGATGGTGTAATTCATCGTCCGCACATCGTGCGACGAGGGCGCGACGATGTTCATGAAGAGGATGAGGACCGTCAGCGCGAAGATGGGGATGGTGACGACGATGACCTGGCTGGTGATGTTCCAAGGCAGCCACTTCTTCTTAAAGAAGATCAACCAGACGAAGACTCCGTAGATGATAAGGAGAATGAGTTCCATTACGCCTTACCTCCGTGCGCTTCGTCGTCGCCTTTGTGAGGTGTGGAGTCGCCGCCGTGATCCGCGAGCGATTCATCGACATCGGTGCCGTAGGCGAGCTTGTAGAACACCGGTTTCGAGTAGGCCAGGAACCATGCAAGCGGCCAGAGGATTCCGCCGAAGACAAGCGACATCAGACAGAGGCACTGGATCAACCTGGTCTGAGGATGCTTTTTCTTATGGGCGATTTTTTCCGGCAGGATATGCACCATCCAGAAAACAACGATGCCGATGATCGGCGCGATAATGAGCACGACCCACGAAATGACATTCGCGATCGAATCGAGTGTTTCGCCGTGGAAAAGGGAAGCGCGGGCAGGGCATGGCGTCGCGAGTGTCGCCCATGCTGCAATGAGCCAGACGAAACGTGTGCGGCCTCGAGGTGTTGAGGAGGTCACCAGTGATCCAGCCTTATCCGACTACCTTCTCGGTTACCTTTCATAGCTATTCCGGTTACTCGAACGCGCAGTCATCCGTCCGATTTCCGCAATCACGGTGACTCTGCTGGACGCTCGTTTTGTCGGGTATTGGACCTTGGGCTTACGCTAAGGATAACCCCGCAAAATTGTGCAGGAGTGAAGGCGAGGCGAGTGGCTTTGCTCAACGAGCCGCAACACTTATCGAACGCGCACATAGTCGCCGGATGGCCGATGGTAGGACGTTAGTCTCATGGCGCAGCGCGGCGTCGGCGGTAGCATTCGTAACGGGGAGTCCTTAACCATGCCAAAGACCACTGCCGCCGCGTTCAACCTCGCCGACCACGGCCTCGATGTTTCGGAGACCTACCGCAACCTGCCGCCAAGCTCGCTCTACGAACACGCGATCCGCTTTGAGAAGGACGCCAGCATTGCGGAGAACGGCGCGCTCGTGGCTTACTCTGGAACCAAGACCGGTCGTTCCCCGAAGGACAAGCGAGTGGTCGAGCGCCCGGAGTCGAAGAACGACATCTGGTGGGGCTCGGTCAACATCCCATGCGACGAGCGCACCTTTCAAATCAACCGGCAGCGCGCGCTCGATTACCTCAACACACGGGAGCGGCTCTATTGCTTCGATGGGTTTGCCGGCTGGGATCCGAAGTATCGCATCAAGGTGCGCGTCATCTGTTCGCGGCCGTATCACGCGCTCTTCATGCACACCATGCTCATCCGGCCGAGCAAGGAAGAGCTTGCGAACTTCGGCACGCCCGATTTCGTCATCGTCAACGCCGGCGCGTTCCCGGCCAACAAGCTAACGAGTGGTATGGGCTCGACGACCAGCATCGACCTGAGTCTCGAGGATCGGCAGCTTATCATTCTGGGCACCGAATACGCCGGTGAGATGAAGAAAGGTGTCTTTACGGTCGCGAACTACTTCGCGCCCGCGCGCGGCCTTCTCTCGATGCATTGCTCCGCTACCGCGGACAAGGAGAGCGGCGTGTCGTCGCTGCTTTTTGGACTCAGCGGGACGGGGAAGACGACGCTTTCCGCCGATCCCAAACGCCATCTTATCGGGGACGACGAACACGTCTGGAGCGACGACGGAATCTTCAACATTGAGGGCGGTTGCTACGCGAAGGCGATCAACCTCACACCCGAAAGTGAGCCGGATATTTTCCAGGCACTGCGTTTTGGCGCGGTGCTCGAGAACGTCGTGCTCGAGGAGGATCGCAAGGTCGACTACACCGACGTCAGCATCACCCTGAACACGCGTGGCGCGTACCCGATCGAGTTTATCCAGAATGCGAAGATCCCGTGCATCGCGGGGCATCCTACGGACGTCATCTTTCTCACCTGCGACGCGTTTGGCGTGCTGCCGCCGGTCAGTGCGCTCTCGCCTGCGCACGCCATGTACCATTTCATTAGCGGCTACACCGCAAAAGTCGCCGGCACGGAGATGGGCGTGACCGAGCCGCAGACCACATTTTCGCCGTGCTTCGGCGGCCCGTTCCTGGTTTGGCACCCGAGCAAATACGCCGGGCTACTGGCCGAGAAGATGAAGAAACACAAGGCGCGCGTCTGGTTGGTAAACACCGGCTGGGGCGGCGGCGGCCCCGGCGTGGGCAAACGTATCAGCCTCAAAAACACCCGCGCGATCATCGACGCCATCCACGACGGCTCGCTCGCGAAGTCGAAGACGGAAAAGGATCCGGTCTTCGGCTTCGACATCGTCACCGAATGCCCCAACGTCCCGTCCGAAATTCTCGTCCCGCGGAACGCATGGGCGGACAAATCTGCCTTCGAGGCAACGGCGAAGAACCTTGCCGGGTTGTTTAACAAGAATTTCGAGACTTACGCGAAGGGTTCGAGTCCGGAAGTGAAAGCCGCGGCTCCAGCTGCCTGAGACGCGTCTGCCGCCGCATTTGGCGGCAGGAGCGTGAGTAGGACTTTCGTCCGATGGCGCACCGGCGCCGCGCTGCCGAGCATCGGGTGAGGCCCCCGGCCCCCCCGTTATGAAACAAGTACGACGCATGTCGCAATGTGTGATCGTCGCGATTCTCGCGCTCGCGAGCAGCAGCGGCGCTCAAGCTGCGGACGACGCAAACGCCGTGGTGAACAACGCGCTCGATTTAGTCGAGAGTAACAACGGGCGGCAAGCCGTCGCGCTGCTGGCCGACGCCGCCCGGCGTTATCCGAAAGACCGCGAACTCGGCGAGCTTCTTTACATGCTGCTCCGCGACAAGCATTGGCCGATGCCGCAGACGCTTCCAATTAAGCTGCCGGCTGCAATCACGGTGGTGGATTTCAGTTCGGACGGGAAGCTCGCGATTGCCGGGGCCGAGGACGGCACCGTTCGCGTCATCGATGTTGAGGCCGGCAAGCCGCTCGACCCTACGGTGAAACATCCCGGCGCGATCGTCGGTGTGACCATTCTACCCGGAAACGAGCTGGCATTTTCCATCGACAAGTCAGGCCTGTCCCGCCTCTGGAAGATTGCCGACGGCACAATGGTCCGCGAGGGACAAAATCGCACAAGCCATCTGACCGCGTTCGCGATCAACAAGGATTACAACCATCTCGCGCTGGGTTACGCCGACGGCGAAGTGCATGTTCGCGACCGGGAGGGCAACCTGGTTGGTGAGCCGGTCAAGCACTCGAAGGCTATCACTGGCCTTGTCTTCGCCCCCGATGGTCAGTCGCTGGCCAGCGCTTCTGCGGATGGCACGGCTCGAGTATGGGACGTAAAGACCGACAAGCCGCGCGATTTTGTCGTCAAGCACAAGGCGCCGCTGACCGCGGTGGATATCGATCGGCTCGGTGTTGCCTTGCTAACCACGAGCAAGGATGGCGTCGCGAAAATGAGCAACGTCAAGGACGGGAAGCCGAGTATGCCGGACTTGAACTGCGGCGCAGGCATCCTTGACGCGCACTTCGGCGCGAGTGGCATTTTCTTTAGCACAACGTTGACCGATCACACTGTCCGCATCTGGGAATCGCAGACCGGCAAGCCAGCCGAAGGGGTAATTCGGACCGACGACGGGATCGTGAGCTCCGATTGGGGTCCGGCAGGCATTAGCATGGTAACCGCGTCGGCCGGCCCGCTGGCGAACATCTGGCGCGTCCGGACGGGGCAGCGCATCAGCGAAGGTATGCTGCATCAATCACCGGTACGCATTGCCGCTTACGGTCCGAACGTGCGTCGCATCGCGACCGGCTGCGCCGATGGAACCGTGCGCATCTGGCGCGTGGATGTCGGCGCGGCAAGCCAGGCAATACCAACAATTCGGACGCATAACGCCGCTGCGCGCACTGCAATTTATAGTGCAGATGGAAAGGGCCTGGTCTCGTGTTCGCGTGATCTGACCACAGTCCGTTGGGACCTTGTCAAGGGGAAGGCGATCGGCCGAAGGCTGCCCTACGAAGGAAACCCGGCGTGCGCCGTTTACAGCCCGGATCGTTCATTCCTCGTTACGGTGACAGACGACGGAAAGGCATTCCTGGTCGACGGCAACTCCGGTGATGCCAAGGGCCCGCCGCGCGAGCTCGGTGCTCCTGCCCGTTGGGTCGATTTTCATAAGGACGGACGTCATTTCCTCACCACCGCCGGCACGAAGGCAGTCGTATGGTCCGTGGACGACGCGGCGCCATCGGGTTCGCCGATCGAGCATCAGGGCGAAGGCGATCACGAGCTGCGCATGGCGCGCTTCAGTCCGGATGGGAACGTGATCGTAACCGCAGGCGCGGACGGGACGGCGCGCGTGTGGGACAGCACCTCCCGGAAAGAGGTCGCGACATTGAAGAAACACGAAGGCGCGGTGACAAGCGCGCGGTTCAGTGCCGACGGCAAGCTGCTGGTGACTACCGGCGCGGACGGCACGATCGTCGTCTGGGATACCGCTAAATGGGAGCCGATCAGCGGCCCGATAATTTTGCCAGGCGAAGTGTATTCAGCCGTGATTGGACCTGCGGACCGCGTAATAGCCGCGAGCTCCGAGTTCTCCGAAGGCGTTCGCTTTTTTGATATCGCGACCGGGCGCGCCTTTGGCGAAGGAATCGATTTGCCCTCGGCCGCACTCTCCATTGACCTCCATCCCTCCAGTGACAAGCTCGTTATTGCCTGCGCGGATTCGAGCGTGAGAACCTATGGCTCGCCTTTTCTGGATCAGGACGAGATCCCGGATTGGATGCCGGAATTTGCGGAGCGGATTGTCGGAATGCGTGTTGATGGACGCGAGAAATTCGCACCGGTCGAATCGACTTACGCCGAGATGCAACAGTATCCGCCGCCGAACACCGCGCCGGACTCGGATTTCGGCAGGCTTGCCAAGTGGATGGTCACCGAAGGGGTCAATCGGACGACGTCGCCGCGCGCCACCGCCACGATCGAATCGAATATCGTAGCCCGCGTTGAGGAACGGTCGCTCGAGGCGCTCTACGAGCTGTACGACGCGACGCCCGCAAATCCGCTGATCTTCGCGGCAATGAGCCTGTATGTGCCCACCCAGAGGCAGGGCGAATTCCTTGCCGAATATGCGCTTGCGCGCGCGGCCGATAATCCGCTCGCTCAATCCTACGTCGCTTCCACCTTTGCGAAGTACGGGCGAATGGAAGAAGCCGAGCGCACCATGCAGACTGCGTTGGCCGCGGCGCCGGAAGATTTCCGCGTGCTGCGGCGTGCGGCAAAGCTCGATGCGCGACAGAACCGCAAGGACGCGGCTGTCGAAAAATACGAGCACGCCATTGCGGCCGAGCGCGAGGATCAGGTCACCTACTGCGACTATGGCTGGAGCCTCTACAACCTGAACGAGCCGGCGAAAGCCATGGAGCAATTCAAGAAAGCGGACGAGTTCGCCGGCGGCTCGGATCCCGATATCAACGCGGGCATTTGTCTAAGCGCCGCGGCGACTGGGGATCAACCGACCGCCACCGCGCGGTATAAGCGGCTGATAAAAGTCGCCGCCGAGTGGGGAGAAGCCGATTACCTCAAAAACCTCACCGGCTGGACTGATAAGGAGCTTGTCGAAATGGAGCGGATTCGCGCACTCGTCGCCATCAATCCGTAACCACCCAATGAAAATTAAAGTACTATTCGCCGCCTCGATGCTTGTGACCAGCGGCTTAATCCGGGCACAGGACCTCGGGACTCCCACATCGCATACGCCGTTCGACGCTTATCTTGGTCCGATGCGTGCCACCTTGAGCAGTCTGGGCAGCAATCATCCGGAGGTTCCTGTCGTCGAGGGGTATGTCCGCACCGGTCGGGGGTTCCGCTATTACATGAAGGATCCCATGGTCCCGCAGACCCCCGCGGAGACCGAGTCATCACACGCGGGCGACTGCAAAGCGAAGTCCCTCTGGGTCGCCTACAAAATGGACGATCGCACCCTGCACTTTATCGTCGGTCGAGCCCACGCTTCTTCAGGTATGAATCACGCCTGGCTACTCTGGAAGAGTCCCAACGGCTGGCTCATTCTCGACCCTACGATGCTGAGCGCGCCGATCGACGCCAGCCGAGTCGGGCCTAACGAATACACTCCGCGCTACAGCTACACGGCAGGCGGAAAGTTCGTGCATGCTGGCGCGATCTCGGCCAAGCCGAAAGGCGCGGTCAAATACGGCGATCACGCCTGATCACCCAACGTTGCGGAAGCAACGGTCGATTGCCTGACCGCTCACTAGCTGTATTCGCGCATCAGCCCAAGGTCCCATACGCAGTCCGCCCACAGTTCGCTTCTATTTCGGTGCATTTTTCTTATCGCCGTATGAAACTCCGCTTCCTGTTCCTCGCCGTTCTCACTGTGCTGATCGCGACATCGTTTGCGATGGAGCAGCCTTCGTTTCATACCAAGGGAACTCCTACCGGACATCCAACCGGCACGCTGAAGCCGGGAGAATATTGGTGGCATCCTGAAGTTTCACCTCAAGGTCCCCTCATGGTGCTTATCAGCATTCCGGAGCAGACGATGCACGTTTATCGCAACGGAATTCTGATCGGCCGCTCGAGTGTAAGCACCGGCTCGGAGGGGCATGATACCCCGGGCGGGGTCTTCACCATTTTGGACAAGAACAAGACCTACTACTCAAAGAAGTATAACAACGCGCCGATGCCGAACATGCAGCGACTTACCGACACTGGCATTGCGATGCATTCCGGTCAGCTTCCGGGCTACGCCGCGAGCCACGGCTGTGTTCGTCTTCCCTACGATTTCTCGCAGCTGCTCTTCTCCACTACTAACAGCGGCGGCACAGTCATCATCGGTGACGGCAAAACGCCGGTACCCCGCCTTGCCTCAAATCCCGGCCTGATGCTGGCCCCGACCGATTTGAAGCCGGAGATGCTGCACTCGCTGGCTAAGAATGAGTACGACTGGCACCCGGAAAGAAGTCCGCAAGGTCCAATCGCGATTGTCATTAGCTCAGCCGACCGGGCCATGTATGTCTACCGCAACGGTAACCCGATCGGACGCGCGGCGGTGGAGATTAGTGGCAAGGGAATTTCCGGGCGCGATAAGCTCGGGAATCACGTGTTCACGATGCTCGAAGGCACGACCGGGAAGACCAGCCGGTTCACGCCTGCTCACGAGGAAGCGCGATGGATGCGGGTGACGAATGAAGGCCGAGCGGTAGATGCCGAGACGCTGGAATCGAGGTTGCACTTCAATCCGGACTTTGCTGACAAGCTCGCTAACGAGCTTAAACCGGGGACAACTGTCGTTGTCACGGATTATCCGGTTGTGCGAAAGCAGCTCGTTCAGTCGGACGTATTCGCGACGAACTGACCGCAGCTCCATGGCTCAGAGCGATGCCGCCTTTCTCAAGAATAAGGTAGGGTTGCTCGCCTATTTTTCGGAAGAGCAGCTTCATGACCTGGCGAACGCCTCGCAAATCGTTGCTGCGTCGCCGGGCGACGTCATCGTCCACGCTGGGGACGAACTGCATTTTCTCGGGGTTGTGCTCGAAGGAAAGGTTGCCGCCTCGGTGCCGGCAGATGATGGTCAGCAGCACTCGTTAGGCGAACTCCTGGCCGGCGATACCTTCGGCGAGATGGCGGTCATGACCGGCGATCCGGCGGTCGCGGACTTCGTCGCCATGGAGCGCAGCCGTGTCATGCTCGTGCCGCTGACGTTGTTCCAGGCGCAGATCATGTCCGAGCCGCGGGCTCTGCAACACATCTCGCGGACGATCACCGCGCGCTTGCAGGCGGTGATGAGCGATCCGCAGAAGGCCGTGGCTGTCGCCGGCAAAGGCGATCTCGCTGGTCTGCTTGAGCTAAAAGGCGAACGACCGGAGCGCATTCTGGTGCTCAACTGCGGGTCGTCGTCGCTCAAGTATACCTTCTACGACACCGAGCATCCGGAACACACCACGCGGGGATGCGTTGAGTCGATCGGCCAGAACAACACGCGGCTCGTGCAACGCGGCCCGAAAGGCGAGCTCGTACGCGACCTTCCGCAGGGCGAATTCGCCAACGCCTTCATCGTCATGCGAGAAGCGTTGGTCGATAAAGCGGCCGGCGTCATAGGCGACCCTTCCATGGTCAGCGTAGTTGGTCATCGTGTCGTCCATGGTGGAGAGAAGTTCACCAGCGCGGTCATGATCGACGACGAGGTGCTCGCGGAAATCGAAGCCCTTAGCCCGTTCGCGCCGCTGCACAACCCGGTGAATGTCGCCGGGATTCGCGAAGCGCGGCGCGTCTTTCCGTCGGTGCCGCACGTGGCCGTCTTCGACAGCGCGTTTCATTCCACGCTGCCAAGCCACGCGTTCCTTTATGGCTTGCCTAACGAGTTGTACGAGAAGAAAGGCATTCGCCGTTACGGCTTTCACGGTTCGTCCCATAGCTACGTCACGCTCGCCGCGGCGCAGTTTCTCAAGAAGCGCCCGCGGGACCTGAAGCTGGTTAGTTGTCATCTCGGAAGCGGCGCGTCGATTTGCGCGATCGATCACGGCCGCTCGGTCGACACGTCCATGGGCTTCACTCCCGGTGAAGGCCTGATCATGGGGACGCGCTGTGGCGATCTCGACTCGGGCGTGCTCGCTTTCCTCCAGCGCGACAACGGCGGCATGAGCGCGGCGCACATCGACGAATTGCTGAACAAGAAGAGCGGCCTGCTGGGTCTCTCCGGAATTTCGGGCGACATGCGTGAGGTGGAGAAAGCCGCGGCCGATGGCGATGCCCGCGCGCTTTCTGCACTGAAGGCGTTTTGCTACCGCGTCCGGAAGTATATCGGCGCGTACGTCGCAGCGATGGGCGGAGTTGACGTCATCGTTTTCACCGCCGGCATCGGCCAGGGCAGCGCCGGCGTCCGGGCGGCCGCTTTGCAGGGCCTAAACTGCATGGGCGTTCGTCTCGATGAAGCGCGCAATCGCGAGGCATCTGGTCGCAGCGAAGTCGTGCGCATCTCAAGCGAGGGGTCCGCAGTAACCGTCCTTGTTGTTCCGACTGATGAAGAGCGGATGATCGCGCGTGAAACGTTGCGCACGCTGAGCCGCGATTATCTGAAACGCACGAGTCAAGCCTGCCGGACCGAGCAGATTCCGATCGAGGTTTCTGCGCACCACATTCACCTCGCGCAAGAGGACGTCGAAGCGCTCTTCGGTCCCGGGCACAAGTTGACGAAGTCCTCGGATCTTTCGCAGCCGGGGCAATATGCGTGCAAGGAAAAGCTCACGATCATTGGGCCGAAAGGCCGGATCGAACGCGTGCGGGTCCTCGGGCCGGCACGCAAAGCCACCCAGGTCGAGATCGCGATGACGGAGCAGTTCAAGCTTGGGATTCAGCCGCCGATTCGCGAATCGGGCGACATCGAAGGCTCGCCCGGTTGCACCCTGGAAGGATCGGCCGGCAGCGTTGCCATCGGCAACGGGGTGATCTGTGCCCTTCGCCACGTGCACATGACGCCAGCCGACGCATTGCGTTACGGTTTGAAAGATAAGTGCAGCGTCCGCGTGCGTGTGCCGGGCGACCGCGAGTTGCTCTTCGGCGATGTGCGCATCCGCGTAGATCCGAACTTCGCGCTCGCCATGCACATCGACACCGACGAAGCCAACGCCGCAAACCTTCGCACTGGCACGCGTGGGTTTATCGACGCCATTCAGCACGAAGACTGAAAGGCGCGAGCCGCTTTACCCGGTGGTTAATAATCCGACCAAAGTCCCATAGCCGCTGCGGACTGGCTTTTTGCAGACTCGAAATGCAATCTGGCAGCTATGAATAAGTACGTCGCGGAATTCATCGGAACTTTCTTCCTCGTCCTGACAATCGGCTGCACCGGGATTGGCGCCCCGGCCGGCGTGATCGCACCACTCGCGATTGGCGCCGCCCTGATGGTAATGATCTTCGCCGGCGGTCACATTTCGGGCGCGCACTACAATCCCGCAGTCACGCTCGGAGTAGTGATTCGCGGAAGGCTTAATGCAGCTGATGCCCTGCCCTACATCATCTCCCAGGTGCTCGGCGCCGCCGCCGCCGCGATCCTGGTGAGCAAATTCCTCCGCGCGGGCATCGCTGTTACTCCGATAGTCGTCCAGCCCACGCATGCCATGCTGGCGGAGTTTCTCTTTACCTTCGCGCTGGTTTACGTGGTACTGAATGCGGCAACCGCCGACGCGACTTCCGGTAACTCATTCTACGGCCTCGCCATCGGCATGACCGTCATGACCGGCGCGTTCGCGGTCGGCGATATCTCGGGTGGCGCATTTAACCCGGCGGTCGCTGCCGGAATCTCGCTCCTTGGCATCTCGACCTGGAGCAACATCTGGATCTATCTGCTTGCGGAGTTCGCCGCCGCCATTGCCGCCGCTATCACCTTCAACGCGATCAATCCACCAGCGCAGGCGGAACTGATCCGGACCGACGAGCCACCCTATAAGACGCCGTAGCAACTATGCCGGTAAAGCCGCTCCTCCTCGCTGCGCTCACAGGAGTAATGTTCGGCTTTCTTGTCGCCACTTCGCCAGCCAAGACAGAAGCGGAAACGAGCACCGGAGAGGTCCCGGCGGCCGATCTGAAAGAGCTGACTGATCCGACGATTCTGACCCGGCGCGTATGGCTCGAACAAGAGTGGAATCATTTCGAGGATGGCGCAAACGTCGTCGAAAATACGTTAGGCACCTTATGGGCCTGGCGTGTTTCCGAGCATCAGGATTGGGCGGTCCGACTGAAAGTGCCGGTCACGTATCGAGTCGGCAGCGACACGCCGGGAGTCCCGGACATAGGCGGTCTCGGCGACGTTAAGGTCGCGACTGGCACGGCCTTTCGCTTAACTAAAACCTGGCGCATCGGCGGCGGCCTTGATCTGGCAATGCCGACCGGCCGGCACGAGTTGAGCGATAACGCCTGGCGAATCCAGGAGTTCGTCGCCATCGCGTGGGACATCACTCCCTGGCTCACCTTCAGTCCGTCGACCGAATACAACCAGTCGATCGCAGAGGAAGGCAGTTATCCGTCGATCCATAACATCGAGACGTTCGTCCCTTTCACTTTCACGCTGCCGCAAAAATGGGCGATCGCGGTTGGCTACGAGAACAAGGCGGATTTTGAAAACGACAACGAGGTCACACATCGCGGCAAGATTCT
>JBJMWX010000129.1:0-7050 GCA_045809925.1 Chthoniobacterales bacterium | reverse complement strand
TAGTTGGCGACGAGGGTCGGGATCCCGATGCCGAGATTGACGTAGTAACCTTCGCGCAACTCCTGCGCTGCGCGTTTCGCGAGCAGGTCGCGGACGGTGGATCCCGCCTTCGCGACAGCGGCCCCCTGCACGGTCCGGAACTCGATCCGCTTCTCGTAGTTCTGTCCCTCAATGATCCGGTCGACGAAAATGCCGGGTGTGTGGATCTGGTCCGGGTCCAGTTCGCCGGGTTCGACTAACTGCTCGACCTCCGCGACGCAGGTCTTGCCGCAGGTGGCGATCATCGGGTTAAAATTCCGCGATGTTTTGCGGTAGATCAGGTTGCCTGATTTATCGCCCTTCCACGCTTTCACCATCGAGATTTCGGCGCGAATGCCGGGCTCGAGCACGTATTCAGTCCCGTCGAAATTCTTCGTCGTCTTGCCCTCGGTTAGTTTGGTGCCGAAGCCGGTCCTGGTGTAGAACCCGGGAATTCCAGCGCCGCCCGCGCGCAACCGCTCCGCCAGCGTACCTTGCGGTATCAGCTCGAGTTCGAGTTCGCCCGACAGCACCTGGCGCTCGAACTCCTTGTTCTCGCCGACGTACGAAGCCATCACTTTTCTTACCTGGTGTCGCTGCAACAGCACGCCCATGCCGAAATCGTCCACGCCCGCGTTATTTCCGACGATTGTCAGTCCTTTGACCCCGCTGTCGTGTAAGGCCGCGATGAGATTCTCCGGGATCCCGCAGAGGCCAAAACCGCCGGCAGCGATCGTCATGTTGTCATGGAGCAGCCCGTCGAGGGCCGCTGCGGCATTGGGATAGACCTTACTCATGCGCGACTTTGCGTGCGTCGGCCGTGAGCGGCAAGTCTCCGCGGCGGGCGTCCTGTCATTCCGAGCGAAGTCGAGGAATCTGCGCCAAATGCGCTCCCGCAGATCCCTCGGCTCCGCTCCGTTGCGCTCGGCATAACAACCTGTTGCTTGCCCGCGCGCGCCGCGTCGACAGATTGCAGGCTCGCTTATGGCTCAGTCGCTCGCCCATCAACTTGCCCAGTTCGCCTGCTCGCTCGAATTCGCAGATCTCGGTGCGAATACAGTGCATGAAGTAAAACGCCGGCTGATCGATTCGCTAGGCTGCGCGCTCGGCGCGTGGAACGAAGAGCCATGCACGATCGCGCGGACCGTTGTCTCGGACTTCTCGGCAAAGAATGGCGCAACCGTCATCGGAACAGATCAAAAGGCGCCGCCGGACTGGGCGGCATTCGCAAACGGCTGCTGCATTCGGTATTTCGATTACAACGACACCTACCTCTCGAAGGAGCCGGCGCATCCAAGCGACAACTTCTCGGCCGTGCTCGCGATCGGGGAAAGCGTCGGCGCGAGCGGCAAGGAGATCATTACGGCGGTCGCAATCGCTTACGAGGTGCAATGCCGGCTCTGCGATGCAGCGAGCATTCGTGCGCGCGGCTGGGATCACCCGACCTACGGTGCGTTTTCGACTGCGCTCGCCTGTGCCAGGCTCATGCGGCTCGATCCCGAGCGGACAAGGCACGCGATCAACATTGCCGGGGTGAACTGCGCGGCTTTTCGACAGGCGCGGGTAGGCGAGTTGTCGCACTGGAAAGGGGTGGCGTTCGCAAATGCGGCGCGGCATGGCGTCTACGCGGCACTGCTCGCGCGCGCCGGCATGACCGGGCCGGCGCCGATTTTTGAAGGGCAGATGGGTTTCGAAAAGGAGCTCGGCGTTTCGCTCGGCAACGTCGCTGACGTGTTCGACAAGACGAAGGAGGCGATGCCGGGGGAAGGCCCCGCTTCGATGATCCTCAAGACGAGCATCAAGTACTGGCCGGCCGAATACCACAGCCAGAGCGCGATTGAAGCGGCGCTCCATCTGCGGAACCAAATTCCCGATTTGTCCCAGGTGAAATCGATGGTCATCGAGAGCCACGACGCCTCCGTGGATATCATCGGGAGCGAGCCGGAAAAATGGCATCCGCAAAGCCGCGAAACGGCCGACCACAGTTTGCCCTATATCACGGCCGTCGCGCTCATCGATGGCGAAGTAACCGACAAGCAATTCGCGCCCGAGCGTTTCACCGAGAGCGGTATCGTAAACTTCCTGCAAGGCGTGAAGGTGGAGCGAAATGACGAGCTGAGCGCGCTCTATGCCGATGCAGTCGCAAACATCGTGCATGTAAATCTGGCCGACGGCCGGACCCTGACGAAGCGTGTGGATTACCCGCTCGGTAACGCGAAGAACCGACTGAAGGATTCGGAACTCGAAAGCAAGTTTCTCAACCTCGCGGCGCCAAAACTCGGCCGTGAGCAGTGCGACGAGGTGCTCAAATACTGCTGGAGACTGGAGGAGATGAAGGGGGTCGAGAAGCTGATGAAGCTGTGCGAGGTGGCTGATTAATGAAGCTGTCTCGACGGCAGTCGACATGACAACGGAGACGAGCGGCGCGCGCTTGCGCGAACTGATTCGCGACGGATGTGTCGCGCTGCCCGGGGTGTTCAACGCATCGACGGCGCGACTGGTCGAGCGCGCTGGATTCGACGCGGTTTACATCAGCGGTGCCGGATTGTGCAACGCGACGGCGGGCGTGCCGGATGTCGGTCTGCTTACTTTGACCGAAGTTGTGATGCTGGCCGGCTATGTCGCGCGTGCCATCGAAATTCCCGCGATTGTGGACGCCGACACAGGGTTTGGCGGGGCGGAGAACGCCGCGCGGACTGTGCGGGAACTCGAAGCGGCCGGTCTGGCCGGTTGCCATATTGAAGACCAGGAATTCCCGAAACGTTGCGGGCATCTCGCCGGCAAGACGCTGGTGAGCATCGACGAGATGAATGAAAAAATAAGCGCCGCTGCCGCCGCAAAACGCAACCGCGATTTCCTGCTCATCGCGCGCACGGACGCCCGCGCGGTAGAGGATTTTGATCGGGCGGTGGAACGGGCGCGGAGCTATCTCGCAGCCGGCGCGGACGCGATTTTTCCAGAGGCTCTGCAAACGCGCGAAGAGTTCCGCGATTTTGCTCAAGCAGTCGACGCGCCGCTGCTCGCGAACATGACTGAATTCGGCAAGAGCCCGCTGTTATCCGTCCCAGAGCTGGGGGAGCTAGGCTATCGGATGGTCATTTTCCCGCAGACAATCTTTCGCGCCACGATGCGCACGGCCGGCGAGTTGTTGCACGACCTGAAGACGAGTGGGACGCAGGAAGCCTGGCTGGATCGGATGCAGACGCGGAAAGAGCTGTACAATCTGCTGGATTACGACCCCGGAAAGTAGCGGTTTGTTCCCTCGCGCATTCTTGTCATGTTGAGCAAAGTCGAAACATCTCCGAATTCTGCAGGGGAGATTCCTCGACTGCGCTCGGAATGACAGGAGACGAATTATGACGACAGAGACCGCCACTAAACCAGCCTACAGCCCCGGTCTTGCCGGCGTTATCGCGGGCGAAACCGAAATCTGCTGGGTCGATCCAAACGCCGGGCTGATGTATCGCGGCTACGACATCCACAAAATGGCAGAAGAGGCGAGCTTCGAGGAGGTGGCCTACCTGCTATTGAACGGTGAACTGCCGAGTCTGGAACAGCTGACGACGTTTACCCGAGAGATCGCTGCCGAACGCGAGCTGCCCGAGCCAATCTTCGACATGCTGCGCCTCTTGCCCAAGAACATGCATCCGATGGACGTGCTCCGCACCGGCGTCTCGATGCTGGCGCCGTTCGATCCGGAACTGAACGACCACTCGCACGAAGCCAACATTCGCAAAGCAGTTCGGTTGATCGCGAAGGTCTCCACCCTCGTCAGCGATAGTTGGCGGATCATGCACGGCGAGGAGACATTTCCGCACAATCCCGATCTGACTCACGCCGGCAATTTCCTCTATAAGTTAACCGGCAAAGCGCCGCCGGACTGGCAGGTGCGGATGCTCGACACGATTTTCATTCTCTACGCCGATCACGAATTCAACGCCTCGACCTTCGCCGCGCGCGTGACAGCGTCGACCCTTGCTGACATGTACGCGGCAGTGACGAGTGCGTGCGGGACGCTAAAAGGTCCGCTGCACGGTGGAGCGAACGAGGAGTCGATCTACATGCTGAATGAGATCGCGACGCCGGATCGCGCGGAGGATTGGCTGCAAAACGCGCTCACGCAGAAGAAAAAGATCATGGGATTCGGTCATCGTGTTTACAAAAAGGGCGATTCGCGCGTCCCCATCATGCGCGAGATCGCACGCGATTACGGCAAGCGCGTTGGCAAGGAAAACTGGGTGCCGATTTGCGAAAAACTCGAGCAGACGATGGAGCGCGAGAAAGGCCTCTGTGCAAACGTCGATCTCTACGCCGCGCCGGTCTTTACGATGTTTGGTTTCGATCCGGCGCTGAACACGCCGATCTTCGCTGTGTCACGCGTGGCGGGCTGGTGCGCGCACGTAGTCGAGCAGCATGACCATAACCGATTGATCCGCCCCCGTTCGCTCTACGTCGGTCCTCCAGAGCGTCCGTATCCCGGCTCGACGGCAAAATAGGTGGGCTGCGATCGGCGAGTGCAGCTAATATAATCGCGTGCCCCTGTAGGTTGCGATTATCATGGAAGAACAGTCGCTTCAGGAAAAATACGCGCCGCACAACGCCTGCTTCGGCTGCGGGCCGGCGAATCCCGACGGGGTTCACGTGCGCAGCTTCGTGGCAGGCGAGGCGGTGGTGGCGGAATGGACCCCGCAGGAAAAATATGAGGCTTTCCCAGGCGTACTTAACGGCGGGATTATCGGCACCCTGCTCGATTGTCACTGCAACTGGACGGCGGCCTGGTACCTGATGAACAAGGCCGGCGCGGACCATCCGCCATGCACCGTCACGGCCGATTACGCGATCAAACTTCTCCGGCCGACACCGACCACCGGGCCAGTGCAGTTGTCGGCCAAAGTAGTCGAGGCGAACGGCGATCGTGCCGTGGTAGAAGGAACGCTGAGCGGCGGTGGCAAAGTATGTGCGACGTGCCGTGGCACATTCGTCTCGGTCAAAGAAGGGCATCCGGCGTTTCACAGATGGTAGGATGCGGGACTGTCCGCAGCGCGCCCGGCGGTCGCGCCCTACCAGAATTCCGTGCCTGATTTTCGTCGATGCGTCAGGGCATCAAAACGCGGTAACTTCGAGACATGAAAGAGCTGGATCTGCTGCCCCCACCCGACACGATGTATCACGCGCTCGTCAGCCGTGACGCGAGCTTCGAAGGAATTTTCGTCGTCGGTGTGCGCACTACTGGAATCTTCTGCCGGCCGACCTGCCCGGCGAAAAAACCCGCGCGGGAGAATGTCGACTTTTTCGGCACGCCCGGCGAAGCGTTGCACGGCGGCTACCGGCCATGTTTGCGCTGCCATCCGATGGACCCGGAGCAGGCGCCGCCCGAGCTGATCACGCGATTGCGCGAACTCGTGGAGCGGGCGCCCGATGGCAAGGTTACGGAGAAAGAACTGGTCGAGATCTCGATCGATCCTTCGACAGCGCGTCGCCAGTTCAAGCGCCACTACGGCATGACCTTCCAGGCCTATTATCGTGCGCGGCGCATGGGTCTCGCGCTGCGCGAAGTGCGAAACGGCGCGCGCGTCGACGCGGCCCAAAACGGGAGCGGCTTCGGCTCGGCGAGTGGATTTCGCGACGCGTTCGCCCGGATCTTCGGCGAATCACCGAGTGCAGCAAAGAAACAGGGCGGGTTATTTGCGGAGCGGATCGAAACGCCGCTCGGCGCGATGCTGGCGATCGCCGACGACGAAGGCCTGCGTCTACTCGAGTTCGTCGATCGGCGGGCGCTCGAACGTGAATTGTCGATCCTGCGGACACGCCTGCAGACAAACGTTGTCCCCGGCGAGCATCGCCATCTCGATGCAATCCGCGCGCAGCTCGCCAGTTATTTTGCCGGCAAAAATCTGGAGTTCACGGTGCCACTCGCGCCGGTCGGCTCTCCATTTCAGATCCGCACCTGGGAACTGTTGCGAGAAATCCCTATCGGCGAAACGCGCTCGTATTCGTGGATGGCGAAAAACCTCGGCGACGCCGAGATGCGTCGGGCGGTCGGCCGCGCGAACGGCGAGAACATGATGTGCATCGTTATTCCGTGTCATCGCGTTATCCGCGCGGATGGAACTTTGTGCGGATACGGTGGTGGTCTGTGGCGGAAGAAGTGGTTGCTCGATCACGAACGGAAGTTTACGCAGGCCGAGCTCCGTTAATGGCTCGAGGCAATGTGGAAGGGACCTTAGTGTCCCGATCTTCCGTCGCTATGGCCGCTTCCGCTTTGCGAGTCGTCGCCGCGCTACTTGTTCTTCTCGTGACGAGAACCACACATGCCGGCCCGGCTGAGGAGATCGCTGGAATCGAGAAGCATGTCGGCGGTCGCATCGGTCTTGCAGCCGTTGACGCAGGAACCGGACGGCGAATTGACCACCGCGCAGACGAGCGGTTTCTGATGTGCAGTACATTTAAACTCCTCGCCGTCGCCGCCGTCCTAAAACGCGTCGATGAGCAAAAGGAACAACTCGACCGCTTCGTGCGCTACAACGAGAAGGACCTGCTCGAATACGCTCCCGTCACACGGGCCCATGTGGGCGAGGGCGGCATGAAACTAGGAGAGCTGTGCGCGGCAACCATCGAGCAGAGCGACAACACCGCGGCGAATCTGCTTCTCGACAGCATGGGCGGCCCGAAGAGCGTCACCGATTTCGCCCGCAGCATCGGCGACGGCATCACGCGTCTTGACCGGAAAGAGCCGGAACTGAACACCGTAGCGGCCTCTCCGGACTGGGATACCACTTCACCTGCAGCAATGGCTGCCGACCTGCAGCGGTTGTTGACGACTAATGTTCTTAGCCCTGCATCGCGGCAGCAGCTTGAGGCGTGGCTTGAGCAAAACCAGACGGGCGCGGGGATGATTCGCGCCAGTGTTCCGCCTGGCTGGAAGGTAGGCGACAAGACAGGGCGGAGTGGTGACGGTGCGATCAACGATGTTGCAATTCTTCGACCGCCGAGTGCCGGCCCGATCTTCATCGCCATCTACACGGTGGTTCC
>JBJMWX010000128.1:0-47788 GCA_045809925.1 Chthoniobacterales bacterium | reverse complement strand
GAAAAACGAGCGCTACCGGCGGGCGATGAGTTTGCAGCAGAAGATTGCACGCGAGACGGCTGCGCAAAATGTTGGGCGCGACTTGC
This sequence comes from Chthoniobacterales bacterium, assembly GCA_045809925.1. Lineage (GTDB taxonomy): Bacteria > Verrucomicrobiota > Verrucomicrobiia > Chthoniobacterales > UBA10450 > CADDYX01. The sequence goes on along the minus strand of JBJMWX010000128.1, from coordinate 47,702 downwards.
GCCTGCTCGTTGATCAGCCGCACACGGCTCGCACGCAAGCGGATGCGCCCGATGTTGATACGCGTGTCATCCTCGGCAAGGCCGCGCTCGCCGGTGAATTCATCACCCGGCGAATTACCGGTACACGTGGCTACGATTTGCTCGCGTAGGAACATCCGGAAACTTGCAGGAGAAGCTTACAGCCCTGCAAAGGATGGTCATCCTCTTCGCCGGCCAAGGCGGGATAGGTATACCGCCGCTACACGTTTGAAGAGCTCCCGCCAGTTCAGGAGTGACTTTCGCACGATTTTCACCGATTTATTGCCCGGTGAACTGTGATGGCTGAGCCGGGCGGTCCCAAAAAAGAGACGGTTCGACTGACTTCGGAGCTGCCGACGGAGCCGGCGCCAAAGAAGGGCGATACCGTGCGGTTTGATCGGCTGCCGGAAGCTTCGGACGATTCGGCTCCTCCGATGACGCCGGTTTACCGGCCTCCAGCCGCACCAGTTCGGCCACCAAACCTGCCTCGCGCGCCCGTCATTGGCGCCGAGCACTCGACGCCGACGCCGGCTGTTCCCGGTATTACTCCAGCGGCTTCACCTTTGGTGCGGCCGAAACAGGAAACGGCGCGCGTCAGCGAGGTTCGCGAGGCCGCGCCGCCAACTATCAACATGAAGAAGACGCAGCCGCTGGTGAAAGGGCCGGCTGCGGAGATTCATCACCCGCCCATCAGCGTCGGATCCCCTGCCCGAGAGAGCTTCGTCGATTTTATTCCGCGCCTTCTGCTCTGGGGCCTGTTCGCCGGATCGCTCGTCATATTTTTGCTTCAGCTCTGGAATTACTTTACGTTGTGAAATGGAAAACTCAGCCGCAGTAGCTCTAGACGAATCCAATTTTGACCAGGAAGTGACGAAGAGCGCGCAACCGGTGCTGGTCGACTTCTGGGCGGAATGGTGCGGCCCGTGCAAGATGATTTCACCGCTCATCGATGAGATTGCCCGCGAGAAAGCCGGGGCGGTCAAAGTCGCGAAGGTGAACGTGGACGAAAACCAGAGTCTCTCGATGCGCTACAACGTGCGCGCGATCCCGGCGTTGCTCTTCTTCAAAAATGGCAATGTCGTCGATCAGGTGGTCGGTATGACGAGCAAGAAAGATTTGCTCAACCGGCTCGACGCGCTGGCCGGCAACGGCAGCAAATAGCGAGAGTTCAATGCGATCGGGACGGTAAGGTCGCTCCCGCGTTACTTTGTGCGCCCGGCGCGGCTCGAACGCGCAACCTACGGCTTCGGAGGCCGTCACTCTATCCAGTTGAGCTACGGGCGCAGTGAGCCCGGACTATAAAGCACCGGCCGCATTTGTCATTCCGAGTGGAGGACGGTGCTCAAGCTGAGGACGAGATTGCGCTCGTCTCCAATTTTCGCGCCCTACTTGATTTCGGTCACCAGCCGATGGAACGTGTGCGCCCGCCTCCGCTAAAGCTGCGGCGTGGCAGGCCCTCCGCTGCGGAAGCTTCGGCACGGCAGGCCTGAACTGGAGCAGATTTTATGAACCGCATCATCGACCTCATCGAAAAGGAACAATTCAAGAGCGAAGTGGCCGCGTTCAAGGTCGGCGATGGCGTCCGCGTTCACACGCGTGTTGTCGAGGGCGACAAGGAGCGCATCCAGATTTTTGCCGGAATCGTGATCGGCCGCAAAGGCCGCGGTCTCAACGAGACGTTCACCGTGCGCCGCATCTCATATGGTGAAGGAGTGGAACGTGTATTTCCGGTTCACTCCCCGCGCATCGCGAAGATTGAGGTAGAAAAGGAAGGCCGCGCCCGCCGGGCGAAGCTCAATTACCTTCGCGCTCGCAAAGGCAAGGAAGCTACTGCGGTTCGCGAATAGCCTCGCAGGCTTCGCTGCCGCTCAAGTAGCTCGTTAGCGCGTTCTCGCCAGGCTGGCTGAGAAACAGCGCTTGCTCGCCGGAATAGTCACTGCGGGCGTTGATGCGCGCTTTTGCCGCGGCGATCGTCTCGGCAGGAACGCGTCGCAAGCCGCTGGCAAGCCGCAGCTTGGAAAGAGTCCAGATCGTCCATTTGGTCGGGTCCCATTGCCACGGCTTCACGCCGTTGCGGTAGTCGTGCTGAAACTCGTGGTGATAGTTGTGGTAGCCCTCGCCGAAGGTAAACAGCGCCAAAAGGAACGAGTCCCGCGCGCTGCACCGATCTGAATAGGGCCGGCGCCCGATCGTATGGCAGGCCGAGTTGATCAGGAACGTGCAATGCTGAATGAAGACGACCTTTGCGACGCCGCCGATCAGGAAACCGCCGAGCGCGCCAACCCAGCCATCCCACATCGCACCAAGCGCAACCGGCACACCGAAACTGACGACTACGGCGATGAGATGGACGTGCCGATGCTGCCACATGACGAGCCTGTCTTTCTTCAGGTCGTTGACGTTATCGAACGGCGGATGCGGCAGGAGCTTGAACAAAAGCCAGCCAATGTGAGCGTGAAAAAATCCTTTCGTGATGTCGTACGGGTCATCCTCTTCATCGACGTGTTTGTGATGACGCCGGTGTTCGCTTGCCCACATCAGGACTGAATTCTCGAACGCCGCCGCCCCGAAGATCAGGACGAAGAGACGTACCGGCCACTTGGCCCGAAAAGAGATGTGCGAAAAAAGCCGGTGATAGCCGACGGTGATACTGAAGCCGGTGACGGCGGTCGAAACCGCGAACAACGCAACCAGAAACCAATCGACGCCGAAGTGCCAGAGGTAGACCGGCACCGCGGTGATCGCGAGGATAAAGGTGCCGATCAGGAACGAACTTGTCGTCCAGTTAACCCGTTCGAAGGGGAGCCGCGCAAACATCGAATTGTCAGCGCGCCAGGAGCACGTCTTTTTTCGCCCAGGAATGAACGCGTTTGCAATGCGGACAGGTGAAGCGCCCGGTGCGGCGTGTCACCGATTCCCATAAAGTCTCGTCGATGGTTTGACCGGTCGGCGCGAGCTTTGCCGTGCTCGGGCAACGCACGAGCAGACGCCGGATGGTGCTCTTGGCTTTGCGGGGGGTCGGAGGTTCGAAGTAAAAGCGCATATTATTTTTTAGCCGAGGCGGTAGACGATCCGTGCCTTATCTACGTCGTAAGGAGACATCTCCAGCTTCACGCGGTCGCCGATCGTGAGGCGGATAAAACGTTTGCGCATTCGGCCGGAAATATGCGCGAGCACGATGTGCTTACTCGGGAGCTCAACACGGAACATTGTGCCGGCGAGCACGGACCGGATCGTCCCTTCCAATTCAATTGCTTCTTCAGTTTTCATCAGTGCTGGCCGGCCCTCGCTTTCGCAAAGCGCCGGCCTCGCAAATTGCCGTCCTTAGCGGCGCGAACCGGAGAAATTCCGCGGGCGCTCTTCGCGAGCACGCGCTTCGTTCACTGTCAGGTTGCGACCATTCAGATCGGTCCCGTTGATCGCGTTCATCGCAGCGGTGGCGGATACCTGATCGGGCATGGTGACAAAACCGAAGCCGCGTGAGCGGCCGGTCGAGCGGTCAGTGATCAAGGCTACCTGGGTGACTTCGCCGTGCTGCTCGAAAAGGTCCTGGAGATCGTTTTCCGTCGTGTCGAAGGAAAGATTCCCTACGTACAGTTTCATGGTGAGATTTGTTGGAGCGGAAGCTTTAGCTACAGAGCCGTTCCCGGGAATCGGGTTTCAAATCACCACTGAGGAACACCTCACCTGACGATCTACCAAGCAATGAACAGAACAGACTTATCTCCAATCGCGGGCACTATCGTCTGTCTTGAGCGCAAATACAACCCTCCTTTCGCAATCCATTGCCATCGAAGCAGCTGCGCACAGTCTCGCAGCCATCGACTCACTGCACGAGATGCGTTTTTACTGGGACGCTGTGCCGTCCGCCTGTAGGGTGACCAGCGGCAGCACGACATGATCATGCCTGACAAGCATCCCAATATCCTGGATCCGGCAGCGACGGACGGCCCGGGCGAAAATTCGCGCAACGGCGCACGGAAGCGGCGCGACCCGAATGAGCCGGCGGCAGTCATTGGGCTCGGCGCGTCCGCGGGTGGCGTGGCGCCGCTCCAGCAGTTTTTTGGCGACATGAAGCCGGACACCGGGCTGGCGTTTGTGGTGGTGATGCATCTCTCGCCCGACTACGAAAGCCAGTTGGCAAGCGTCATTCAGCAGAAGACCACCATGCCGGTGACCCAGGTGCACGAACCGGTCAAGGTGCTGCCGAATAACGTTTACGTCATCCCGCCGACCCATCAGCTGAGTTTCGAAGACGGCATGCTCGGGCTCGTCCCGCTCCAGCACGCTCTCGGGCGCAGAATCACCATCGACCTTTTCTTCCGCACACTGGGACAGGCCTACGGGCAGCGCTCTGTCTGCGTCATCCTCTCCGGCAGCGACTCCGACGGGGTGATCGGGCTCAAGCACGTGCGAGCGCAGGGTGGCCTCACCATCGTGCAGGACCCGAACGAAGCCGAGTTCGACAGCATGCCGGCGACAGCAATTAGCACCGGCATGGTCGACTGGGTCCTGCCGGTGTCCCAGATGGCAGCCAAACTGGTCGAGTTCGTCGAGAACGAGAACGCGATGCGGTTGCCGCCGGAGGTTCCGGAGAGCGACGAGCCGGATGCGAAAGTCGATGACGCGCCGGGCGGTGAAACGGTTTCGGACGAAACGCGCTCGACCGAAGATGAAGAAGCGATCGTCAAGGTCCTGACCGACGTGCGCGTACAGACCGGCCAGGATTTCAGCCACTACAAACGAGCGACAGTACTGCGGCGGATTGCACGGCGCCTCCAGGTGAATTCGCTCGAATCGATTCCGGAGTACCTCGACTTCATCCGCACCCATGCGGCCGAAGCGCGCGCCTTGCTTCAGGATCTGCTCATCGGGGTGACGCACTTCTTCCGCGACCGGGACTCCTTCGCAGTCCTCGAATCGCACATTCCGCAGCTCTTCGCCGGGAAGAAGAAAGACGAAGAGCTCCGGGTCTGGGTCGCCGGGTGTGCCAGCGGTGAAGAGGCCTACTCGATCGCGATCCTGCTCTGCGAACACGCCAAGCGACTCGACGTCCCGCCCCGGATCCAAATTTTTGCCACCGATCTCGATGACGAGGCGATCGCCGACGCGCGCGATGGACTCTACCCGCCGGTGATCGAGGCGGATGTCTCGCCGGAACGGCTGCGTGAATTCTTCGCGCGCGACCACGGCCGCTACCGGGTGCGGAAGGAAATTCGAGAGAAGGTCCTCTTTGCCACTCACAACCTCCTGCGCGATGCGCCTTTCTCACGCTGCGACCTGATCTCCTGCCGCAACCTGCTCATTTACCTTAAAGGCGAGGCCCAGAAGCAGGTCTTCGACATTTTCCACTTCGCCCTCCGGTCTACCGGGCTGCTCTTTCTTGGCGGCGCGGAGAACGATGACCACTCGCTTTTTTCGCCGCTCGACGCGAAGCACCGGATTTACGTCCGCCGTTCGATCCCTCGTCCGAGCTGGAATTTACCGACGGTGCCGATGCGGGCGGCAGGCGTACCCGGACGCAGGCCCTCGACCTGGCGTTCGCGGCCGCTGCCTGCCCTGACCCATGACGCGGCGGACGGCGTCGCCACCACGGCCGCCGCCGCCGTTCAGGCCGGGCATACCCGCCGCGAAGCGCTTTTCGGCGAACTGCACCTGCGTTTGCTCGAGCAATATGGCGCGCCATCGGCCGTTGTGAACGATGCGCACGAGATCGTCCACCTTTCCGAGAGCGCGGGGCATTATCTGCAATTCGTGGCCGGCGAACCGACGGCCAACATCACCAAAGTAGTGGTTCCAGCGCTCCAGCTTGAGATGCGAACCGCGCTTTTCAAGGCGGCGCACACCAAGGAGACCGCGATCAGCGCGGCGACAGAAGTCGAGATTGGCGGAAGCACCGGGGTGGTCACACTCGAAGTTCGCCCAATGAAAGCGGCGGATGAAGCCTCTGGGTTTTACCTCGTCCTCTTCAACAATCAGTCGCAGCACACCGCACCGGCACCTGCTGCGCCAGCCGCGGGCATCAGCCGTGAAGCGGACGACGAGATCCAGTTCCTGAAGGAGCAGCTCGCCGCAACCGTCGAGCAATACGAAGCGTCGAGCGAAGAGCTGAAAGCTTCCAACGAAGAGCTTCAGGCGATGAACGAAGAAATGCGTTCCGCCACCGAAGAGCTGGAGACGAGCAAGGAGGAACTGCAGTCGGTCAACGAAGAACTGATCACAGTCAACCACGAGTTGAAGGCGAATGTCGAGGAACTGAGCCGGACCAACGCCGACCTCAGTAACCTGATGGCTTCAACCGATGTGGGGACGATCTTCCTCGACCGCCAGCTTCGAATCCATCGGTTCACCCCGGCAGCACAAAAGATTTTCAATCTCATTCCGTCTGACATGGGGCGGCCGCTCTCCGACATTACGAGCGCTCTCAAGTACGACGGGTTCATTCGCGATGTGGAGACGGTGCTGCACGACCTGCAAACGATCGAACAGGAGGTGCGGGTAGGCGAAGAGGAGACGTGGTATCTAACGCGAATCGCGCCCTATCGCACGCAGGACGATCGCATCGCGGGCGTGGTCGCGACATTCATCGACATCAATCGCCGGAAACGAGCGGAAGACGAGTTGCGCGAGAGTGAAACGCGTTTTCGCACACTCAGCGAGACGGCGCCCGCGTTGATCTGGTTCAACGACAGTGAAGGAAAGAACCGCTACATCAATCGGCAGTACGTCGAATTCGCAGGCAAAAGCCCCGAGGAGCTGGCCGGCATGGGCTGGCAGCTGATCCTACATCCGGATGACGCGCAGCGCGTGATCGACGCGTATCTCGTCGCGGTGCGCGAGCAGCGGCCGTTTCATGACATGGCACGCGCCCGGCGGCGCGATGGCGAATGGCGTTGGCTCGAATCCTTCGCCCAGCCGCTCTTCGACACCGCCGGTACTTACCTCGGGCATGTTGGCGTATCGCCCGATGTGACGGAGCGGCGGCAAGCCGAAGAGGCGTTGCGTGAAAGCGAAGAGCGGTTCCGGACGGTAGCCGACAATGTCCCGCAATTGATCTGGACGAACGACGCGGAAGGCTACGCGAACTATTTCAACCGCCGCTGGTACGAATACAGCGGCCTGAACTACGAACAATCAGCCGGACTCGGCTGGCAGGCCATTGTGCATCCGGAGGATGAGCCGGCCTCGAGCGAGCGCTGGCAGGCAGCGCAGGCACGGGCGGAGGTTTTTGACTGCGAATATCGACTACGCAGTGCCGACGGTACCTACCGCTGGTTTCTGGCGCGCAATGTCCCGTTGCGCGGCCCCAACGGAAAGGTGATCAGCTGGTTCGGTTCGGCGGCCGACATCGACGACTCGAAGCGCGCGCAGAGGGCGCGCGAGGAAACCGAAGAGCGGTTTCGCCTGCTCGTCGAAGGGGCACGCGACTACGCGATGTTCCTGCTGGATCTGGACAACAGGATCACCTTCTGGAGCAACGGCGCGGAACGGCTTTTCGGCTGGTCGCCGGCGGAGGCGGAAGGCGAGACCGGCGCCTTGATCTTTGTGCGGGAAGACAAGGCGAAAGGCGAATTCGAAAAAGAGATCGGCACCGCAATGCAGGAAGGCCGGGCGCCCGACCGCCGCTGGCATTTGCGCAAGGATGGGTCGCGCCTCTGGGTAGACGGCGTCCTCATGCGCCTCGATGAAGCGGATGGCAGTCCTCGCGGCTTTGCCAAGATCGCAAGGGACGCGACCAAACAGCGAGAAGACGAAGAGGCGCTCCGTCATGCGCGCGACCAGTTAGAACAGCGCGTTCTTGAACGAACTGCCGAGTTGATTGAATCGAATCGGCGATTGCGCAAGGAAGCCGAACGCCGTGCAAAACTCGAGAGCCAGATCCTCGAGGTCACGGAGCGGGAGCGGGCACGAATCAGCCAGGATTTGCACGACAGCCTTTGCCAGGAACTGACGGCGACCGCCTTCCTCCTCAAGTCGCACGCCAAGACGGTGGCCAAGGACAACGCGATCGCGGCCGAGGCGATGCGCGAAGCGGCTGTGACTGTTAACGCGAACGCCGGCCTGGCCCGCGATCTCGCGCGCGGATTGCATCCGCCCGAACTCGGGACCGGCGGACTGGTCTCGGCATTGCGGGAGCTGGCTTCGCGGACGAACGAGAAAAAGATGAGGTGCAGGTGTGATTGCCCGCGCGCCTTGCGGGTTCCCGACGAGCAGATCGCGGTCAACCTTTACCGGATCGCCCAGGAAGCGGTCGTCAACGCGACGAAACATGCCAACGCCACCGAGATCGTCATCTGCATCGAGCGAGAGAAGAACGAGATCGTCCTCGCCGTCAGCGACGACGGCAAGCGGAAAACCCGCCGCGCCAACAGCAGCGGGCTCGGCATTCACATGATGCAATATCGCGCCAGTGTCTGCGGCGGATCGCTCGCAATCGAACCGCGACGGCCGCGTGGCACCAAGGTGATCTGCCGCATCCCTGCGCACAGCTAATTTTTCGGCGGCTGCCGCCGGCGCCAGCCTGGAACGAATCGATAGGGCGCGACAGCGCGCTGGTGCGATATACTATTGGGCCCCTCGCGCAGTTTGATGAGTTCCAATGGCAGATCCGAGGTGAAGAAAGCGGCCCCCATGCAAAGCGTGCTGGTGGTGGACGACCACCCGCTCTTCCGCAAGGGCGTCGTGCAGTTGCTCAATGACGAGCCCGATCTCGAAGTGCGGGCCGAGGCGAGCAACAACAACGAGGCGCTCGGCGCGATCCGGAAATACAAGCTGGACCTCGCCGTTGTCGATATTGGCCTTGAAGGCAGCACCAACGGGATTGAGCTGACGAAAAACATCCGCGCCGAAAAACCAAAGCTGCCGGTGCTCGTCCTTTCGATGCATGACGAAACACTGTTTGCCGAGCGCGCGCTGCGGGCCGGCGCGCGCGGCTACGTCATGAAACGCGAGGCGCTCGATAATTTCATCCAGGCGGTTCGGACCGTTCTGCGCGGCGAGATTTTCATCAGCGAAAACATGTCGAAACGCATGATCTTCGCGCACCTCCACGGCGGCAGCGAGGCACGATCGAGCGTCGAGCGGCTGAGCGATCGCGAGCTGGAGATTTTCCAAATGATCGGCCAGGGCGCGGAAGTGCGCGAGATCGCCGAGCGACTGCACATCAGTCCGAAGACGGTAGAGGCCCACCGCGCGCGGATTAAGGAGAAGCTGGGTCTGACGAGCGCCCGCGCCGTAGCCCGGGCCGCGCAGAGCTGGGTCAACCAGCAGGTCTAACCTGGTAGGGACCCACCGTCGGGCCGTCCGCTGCGCCGCCTCCAGCGGCCGCGCCGATCTTAGATCTTGTTCCGGTGCGGTCGAACGCCGTTCGTCAGCTTCCGTAAGCCGAGCTCGAGCCGCGTCTTGATCGTGCCCAGTGGCGTCCGCGTCTTTGCCGCGATTTCGCGGTGACTCAGGCCGCCGAAGAACGAAAGCTCGATCGCTTCCCGCTGGTAGACGGGCAAACGCTGAATTTCACGCTCGAGGAAGTGGCGCAGGTCCGGAGAAGTCATGTCGGAATCGGCGCGATCGCGCAGCCACGAGCGCGGCTCGTGCGCAACGTATGTCTCGAACCTTTCCCGGGCGCGTGCATAGGCCTGTCGCCGACGTGCACGATCGATCGCGCGCCGTCGCGCGATGGTGATGATCCAACCCAGCGGCTTGCCTAGCTTCGCCGAGTAATGTTCCGCCTCACGCCAGATCTGGAGGAGACTCTCCTGCAAAACGTCGTCTGATTCGGTTTCGTCCTGAAGAACGCGAAAGATCACACCCTTTAGTTTCGCTCCGTGACGCCGGTACAGCGTCGTCAGCGCCGAATGCTGCCGACGCCGTACGGCATCCATCAGAAGTTCGTCAGTTTCCTCGAGCGAGTCGGCGCCGATGCCGGCGAGATCAATATTTGGCGCAATCATCGAACTGCGTGCCTCCTGCCGTTCGCGTGGCCATTCGCGTGCTCATGACCGTCAGTCCCATCAAGCAGCCGCGCCCAGTCGTTCCAAGCCTCTTGCGAGATCAGGGGGTTACCGGGATGAACCCATTCCCGCGGAGTCCCGACGCACCCAGGGGTCGGACAGCGCAGCGCGGCCCGGCCACCACGAGCTTTCACCACCAGTATCTGGCGGCCGGAAAACGTCCGTTCGCACAGAACACAGGAGCGCTTGTCATCGAGTGACTCCCAGTTGCCATTGGCTTTGCGCAGTAGGTCGAGCTTGTCTTCGCTGAACAGCACTTTTTTCATATCGCAGTGCTGTCACTCTGATCGCCGGCCGCTGGTGTAACAATCGGCGGACCGGCGACTTGCGATGTACGCGAAAACCTTACATGAGCGAGCGCGCGAATTGGCCCGCGCTTGTCACGTCAGCCGGAACAAGATTATGCCCGGCGCGCTGCAGGGCGAACCTTACCTCGGCGCCGGCAGCGCGAAACGCCTCCGCCAGCCGCTCGCCTTCATCCTGCGCAACGATCGGATCGCTCGCGCCGTTGCTGATGAAAACCGAGTGGCCGGTCAGCGATGTCGCAGGCGCAGAGCTGAGCGGCACCATCGCCCTGAGCAACACCGCCGCCCGCAGCGCGTTCGGACGCAGGAGCAGGACAGCGCTCGCGATGTTCGCGCCGTTTGAGTAGCCGACGGCAAGAACACGCCGTAGCTCGAAGCCGTAGTTCGCGGCCGCCGCTTCGATAAAATCGGCCAGCTCGTGTCCACGATGTGCCACGTCCTCTTCGTCGAACACCCCTTCGGCAAAGCGGCGAAAGAAACGCGGACTCCCATTCTCCAGGACTTTGCCGCGCGGACTGAGCAGGGCCGCGTCCGGATCGATCGCGCGGCCGAGCGGCAGCAGATCGCCCTCGTCGCCGCCGGTGCCATGCAGGAGCAGGAGCACGCGTGCATCTGCAACTCCTGCCGGTATGTAGCGGTGAATGAAGCCGAGGTCAGCCATGCGCGTGAAATACATCTGGCGGAAACGCGCGGATGCAAATTGGCTCGACCGGTTCGAGTCGGCTATTGAGCGCGCGAGCCACGGAGCCTGCGCGGTCGTCGCGCGGCCGGGAGCGAAGCGCAGTACCGTCGAGGCGTTCTGCCCGACGATGCGTGAAGCGAAGAAACTGCGAGCGGAGTTTGGCGGAACGATTTCGCGCCCGGCGCCGATTCGTGCCGCCACTCACCCGCCCCTGCGGATCGGCAACCGTCTGACGATCCGCTCCCAAGCGTCCAATCACCATGACGACGTGCTCGTCATTCCGGCGGGCGCGGCCTTCGGCACCGGCGAACATACGACGACCGCGATGTCGCTGCGGATCCTTGAGCGCTATTCGCGCCGATTGCCTGCCGGCTGGTGCTCGCTCGATGCCGGGACGGGCACCGGAATTCTCGCACTCGCGGCCATGCGGTTCGGAGCCTGCCACGTGATCGCAATCGACAATGATCCGCTCGCAATTCGCACCGCGAAACAAAATGCCGCAGCGAATTCGATCCGCGGCGTCCGGTTCCTTCGCGCCGATGCGCGAACCCCGCCAATGAGTGCAAAGTTCGATCTGATCACCGCCAACCTTTTTTGCGAGGTGATCATAGAAGCATTACCGCGCTGGAAGACGCACCTCCGCCCGGATGCGCGACTGATTGTCTCGGGAATTCTTCGGCAGCAGGAGCGCGCGGTTCTCCGCGCTCTACGGCAAAATACGCTTGAGCCGCTCGAAGTCCGCCGCCGTGGAAAGTGGATCGCGGTCCTCGCTGCTCCTGCAGGGCGCGATCGCTAACCCGCAGGTCAAGAGCCGAGTAGCGACGGCGGGAGCAACTACCCGCGCTACCGGACGACAGAAACAGGGTTGAACTCACTACCGCTCCGGCTACCTTCCCGCACGCTTTTCGGCGGCTTAGGTTTCTCCTGCATCCACGCGGTTTAATCACGAGCCGCCTGGATTTCCAAATGCAGACTGAAGAACTCGCGTACGTCATTATTACGCCATATTCGATGCGCAAATCGCGCACCGGCGGCATCGTTTCGCGCTTGATTTCACGGACCGGGCTCGACCTGGTGGCCGGCCGCATGTTTGCCCCCGGCCCGGAGCTTGTCCGGCGTTACGCCGAGACGATCGTGACCTCCAGTGATGCCCGACATCGTGCGGTCCAGGAGCTAATCAAGCAGTATCTCGAGCAGAACTTCACTGGCAAAACCAGTGACGGCCAGAGGCCGCGCTGCCTGATGCTCGTTTTCCGCGGACCCGGCGCGATCGAGCGCGTCCACAACGTGGTCGGCCACATCACGCATGAACAGACCAGTGGCGAAACGGTGCGGGACACGTTCGGCGATTACATCACCGACGAAACGGGCAAGGTGCTCTACTTCGAGCCCGGCGTGCTCTCGGCTTTCGGCAACGAGTCGGTCGAGCAGGGACTTAAGCTTTGGGCCGAGTTCTCCGACAGTGACGGCGGTGTTCTCGATCGACTGATCACCTATCCAGACGGCGCCCGCATCGAGAAAACGCTTGTCCTGATCAAGCCCGACAATTTCAAGTTCCCGAATATCCGGCCCGGCGGCGTGATCGAGGTCTTCTCGCGCACCGGCCTCAAATTGATTGCATTCAAGGTGCACCGAATGAGCGTCGCGCAGGCGAAGGAGTTCTACGGGCCAGTGCTCGCGGTGCTCGAAGAAAAACTCGGCGCCGATAAAGGCCGCAACGCCTGGGAAGATATCGTGGAATTTATGTCAGGCGCGCGCCCGAGCGCGACTGCCGCAGATCGTCTCGACGCCCCGGGAACCGAGAAGATCGTCGCGCTGGTCTACCAGGGTGACAACGCCGTCCAGAAAATCCGCGACGTCCTCGGCCCGACCGACCCGAGCAAAGCGCCTCCCGGTTCGATCCGAAAGGAGTTCGGCCAGAACATCATGGTCAACGCCGCGCATGCGTCCGATTCGGCGGAAAATGCAGAGCGCGAGATGCGCATCGTTCAGGTCGACGAGAACAACTTTAAACCGCTGATTGAAACTTTTTATCGCCGCAAATAGCTTTCGTTCCCCACCTCAACCGACACTTACAACCATGGAAATTTCGACACGTGCCGCGCAGCTCTCCCCTTCCCTCACCCTTTCGATTGATGCGAAAGCGAAAGCGATGAAATCCGAAGGCCTCGATGTCTGCGGGTTCGGCGCCGGCGAGCCCGATTTCGACACGCCGGAGCACATCAAAGCGGCGGCCATTCAGGCGCTCGAACAGGGTTTCACCAAATACACTCCGAGCGCGGGCTTGCCGGAATTGCGCCAGGCGATTGCGGACAAGCTCCAGGCGGACAACGGCCTCGCCTACCGGCCGAGTCAGGTGGTGGTAAGCAGCGGCGCGAAGCAGTCCTGTTACAACGCCATCCTCGCAACCTGCCAGCCCGGCGACGAAGTCATCATCCCGTCGCCGTATTGGGTCAGTTATCCGGACATGGTGAAGCTCGCCGGAGCGGAGGCGGTCATCGTCCCGACGACTGAGCGCAATGCATGGAAGATGCGCGCGGAAGATTTCGAGAACGCGATGACGCCGCGGACCAAGATGTTGATCCTGAACAGCCCCAACAATCCGAGCGGGGCGGTCTACACCCGCGATGAGCTGGCGGCGATCGTGGAAGTCGCGGCCGAGGAAGACATCTACATCTTGTCAGACGAAATCTACGAGAAGCTTGTCTATGACGACGCGACGCATGTCAGCATCGCGAGCCTGTCCAAGGAAGCCTACGACCTGACCATCACGGTTAACGGATTTAGCAAATCCTACGCGATGACAGGATGGCGGGTCGGCTATCTCGCGGCGCCGGACAATGTCGCCAAGGCGGTCGATTCCATCCAAAGCCACAGCACGTCCCACCCTGCATCCTTCGCACAGCGCGGCGCGGTTGCGGCGTTGAAGGGCGATCAGCAGCCGCTCAATGACATGCGGGAGGAGTTCGATCTCCGGCGCAACTACATGTACGACCGTCTGACGAAGATTCCGAACATCACCGCGGTCAAACCGCAGGGCGCCTTCTATATTCTCGTCAACGTCAGCCAACTCGGTCTCAGCTCGCAAAACTTCGCCGACCGCCTGCTGAGCAAGGCAAATGTAGCGGTCATCCCGGGCGCGGCCTTCGGCGACGATCGCACTGTGCGCCTCAGCTACGCGACGAGCATCGACATCATCAAAAAAGGACTCGATCGCTTCCAGGATTTCTGCCGCACGCTGTAAGAGCCGCGGCAGATGACACAGCTCGACAAAGCCGCGGTCCTCGCTCGCATCAAATCTGCGGGCGCGATCGCCGTAATTCGCACCGCCACGTCCGAGCAGGCGCTTGATACTGCTCGCGCCGTCATTGCGGGCGGTTTCCAGATTGTCGAAATCACCTATGGAGTACCGGACGCCGCGGAGGTCATCGCGCAACTTGCGCGGGAAGATGTCCCTGATCTGCTGATCGGCGCCGGGACTATCCTGACAGCGGAGCAGGTCCACGAATCGGTCAACGCCGGCGCGCAATTTCTCGTCAGCCCGTGCGTTCTTCCCGACATGATTCTGTCGGCGGCGGAACGTGACGTCGTCTGCATCCCGGGCGCGTTCACGCCAACCGAGATCTACACCGCGCACTCGCTCGGCGCGGATGTGGTGAAGATTTTTCCGGCGGTCGCAAACGGTCCTGAATATCTGAAGGCGGTTCGTGGGCCGCTTCCGCACATCCCGATCATTCCGACCTCTGGGGTTAACATTGGCAACGTGGCGGAGTGGTTTCGCGCCGGCGCGTTCGCGGTCGGTGCGGTGGGCAGCGTCCTCGATCCGGCGCTGATCCAGAGCGGCGATTGGGACGCGCTCACGCAGCGCGCCCGTGAATTCATCGCCGCCGTCGCTGCGGCACGCTAGAGGATCGCGTTGCCAGCGGCGCCCCGCGCGCCAACAGTGCGCGGTGGGCAAAGGGCATCTCGCGTTAATCCTCCACGCTCACCTGCCGTTCGTCCGGCACCCGGAGCATCCGGAGTTCCTCGAGGAGGACTGGTTCTTCGAGGCGATTACCGAAACCTACATCCCTCTCATCGAGATGATGCAGCGACTCGCCCGCGATTCCGTGCCGTTGCGGCTGACAATGAGCGTTACGCCGACCCTCGCGGCGATGCTGTGCGATCAACTGCTGCGCGATCGTTACGTTGCCCATCTCGACCGTTTGATCGCGCTCGCCCAACGTGAGATCGAGCGGAACAAACGAGACGACCACCTACGGTCGCTGGCCGAGTTTTATTACAGGTGGTCGATCGAGTGCCGACGGTGCTTTGTCGACCAATGGAACGGGGATCTCGTCGCTGCTTTTCGCGACCTGCGCGACCGCGGCGCGCTCGAATTGATCGGATGCGCCGCTACGCACGCCGTCTTGCCACTGTTCACTCGAACGCCAGCGGCGGTTCGGGCGCAGGTCCTGATCGGACGCGATGAATTCGTCCGCGTTTTCGGCAAGGAGCCCGCTGGATTCTGGTTACCTGAGTGCGCCTACTCCCCCGAGCTCGACGCGATTCTCCAGGAAGCAAACATCCGGTGGTTCCTGCTTGACGCGCACGGGCTGATGTTTGCCAATCCGCAGCCGATCCGCGCGATATACGCACCATGTTACACGCCGGCCGGTCCTGCGGTGTTCGCTCGCGATCGCGAGTCGAGCCGGCAGGTCTGGAGCGCACGGGAAGGATATCCCGGCGATCCCGCGTATCGCGAATTCTACCGCGATATCGGCTTCGACCTTCCGCTCAGTCAACTGGGACTGGCGACGCGCAAGTTCACCGGCATCAAATATCACCGCGTCACAGGCGGGAGCGGCGAAAAGCAACTCTACGATCGGGACGCGGCCCATCGCGTCGCCGAGGTTCACGCGCAGCACTTCGTCGAAATGCGCCGGCGGCAGATCGCTGAGCTGGCCGATTCTCACTTTGAGCCGGTTGTCGTAGCGCCATTCGACGCTGAGCTGTTCGGCCACTGGTGGTTCGAAGGTCCGGAATTCCTCGACCAGGTGATCCGCAAAATCGCCGCACATTCCTCGGAGCTCCAGCTAAGCACGCCTACGGACTACCTTGCGGCGCATCCGACCCAGCAAACAGTGGCGCCGACAGCATCGAGTTGGGGCGCTAACGGCTACCTCGAAGTGTGGTTGAATGAGAAGACCGCCTGGCTTTACCCCCATCTGCACGGGGCGGCACGGCGGATGATGGACGTTGCGCGCAGATACGCCGGCGGCGCGTCGGTGGCCACAAATGAAATCCTGAAGCAGCTCGCGCGCGAATTATTGCTCGCGCAGGCGAGCGATTGGCCATTCCTGGTTAACGCCGGGACCGCGAAAGAATACGCCGCACGGCGCGCGACCGATCATCTGCTGCGCTTCAACCGACTCTACGAGCAATTCACGGCTGGCCAGGTGGATGAGCAACTCCTGGCGAACTGCGAATGGCGCGACAACCTTTTCCCGGACGTCAATTGGCGCTACTACATCTCGTGACTTTTCCGCGTCTTTCGGTCTTCGCCCTTTGTTTCGCCGTGGTTTCGCTGGCCCAGGATTTGCCGGCGCCGCGGAACGTGAGGATCAGTTTTCTGCCGCCGCCTCTCGATGGGACAATCAGCCTCGGGATTTACGATTCCGGCGGCAGGCTGGTCCGTGTCCTCCATCGAGAAGCGGAGGTAGCCGAGTTCGAACTTGGAGCGGATGCGTTGCACACCGCGTGGGACGGAAAGGACGATGCCGGCCAGCCATTGCCTGCGGGGAAGTACAGCGCACGCGGCTACGTAGTCGGCGACCTCAAGGTCGAAGACGCTCCCCGGCCTGCGGATCTAACGGCGCCACCACCGAAGCTCTCGGTCAAGCTCGTCGCGAATCCGCTGGCGCCGAAGAAGAAAGCCACCGTCGAACTCAGTGCCGGCTACGACGAAGACGGCACGTTTCTGCAAACGAGCGACGGCTTGCCGCTTTTCACCGTCGACGAATCGGCCGGAATTATTAATGCGTTCGTTACGCAGCGTCCGGACAAGTCGCTCGATTGTTGCCAGAACGACGGCGACACGACCGATTGTTTTCACATCACCCGCGTTGATCAAATGATGGGGTTCGATGCCGGCGATTTTGAGTTGAAGTAAGTCGCGTAGTCTGGTTCAAGATGACGGATGCCGCGCGACATCGTCTATTTCGATCTCGAAACGCAACGAACGGCCAACGACGCCGGCGGTTGGGAGCGGAAGTGCGACATGCGGATGTCGGTCGGCGTGACCTTCAGCACGGCAACCGGCCGCTACGAAGTGTTTGACGAAGCGCACGTTCACCAACTGATCGAGCGTTTGCGCGGAGCGGAGCTGGTCGTCGGATTCAACGTCCTGAATTTCGATTATCACGTGCTGATGGGTTACACGATCCTGGATTTGATCGCGGAACTGCCCACGGCCGATCTGATGGTGGATGTCGAACAGCGGCTCGGCCATCGTCTCGGTCTTGATGCCATCGCCCATGCCACACTAGGTGTGCAAAAAACGGCGGGTGGAATCGACGCGATCCGCTGGTGGCGGCAAGGCCGCCTGCTCGATATCGCGGAGTATTGCTGTTTTGACGTGAAGGTGACGCGACTCGTGCATGAACACGGATGCCGCGAAGGAGAGCTGTTTTATCACGATCGCTTTGGCCAACGCCGCAAGCTGACGGTTGAGTGGAACCACCTCGAGAACAGGCCCGCCGAACTCGCGGCGTAGCTGCAGCTGCGCCTTCTGAGTGCCGACGACAGTCCAGAGACGGCCGCTACAGAAAAGGCGGCGGCCGCTCGGAGGTGCGCCCCTGCGTTATCGCAGCTGGTAGACTTCTACGAGCGCGACTCCGGTCGTGTTGTTCGCACCGCGTAAGATCGCGGTGTATCCGGCAGGCGTTAGCGTCGCGACGAGCGCGGCTTCGCGATCATCCTGAGGCGCGACGCCGGTCGCAACGATGTCGGTCTGCTGCGACGATTTCCAGTCATCGTTCGAGCTGATCAACGCTCCATTGCCGTCGTGCAGCTCGAGCGTTGGGTTCTGAAGCGCGCCGCTCACGCCGGAGCTCGCGAGCGACGGACCGATGCCACGCACGAGCACTTTCTGCGCAGCCGATCCGCCAAGAATAAAGCCGCCAATCATGACGTTGTCCCCCGTCTGGACCAGGCCGCGCGTCGAAATGTTCACCGCTTGCGAGGGTGCGGACTGGTCCATGTCATAAAGCTCGACGAGACCAATGCCGTCGGCGCCATTCGCATCCCGCAGAATCGCCGTGTAGTTCGCCGGTTGGAGGCTGCTCATCAACGCGGCATCATGGCTGTTGCCAGGCGCGAGCCCGGCGGTCATCAACTCCTGCGCGTCCGGTCCATTCTGCCAATCGTTGTTCGAAGCCAGCACTCCGCCGCTGCCGTCGTGCAGCTCAAGCAACGGGTCGGGTAGCGTCCCGGCGAGCGGCTGCCCGTTCGCCTGCAATGATGGACCGAGCCCGCGCAGCGCGACGCGCTTCGGCGCGCTGCCGCTTACGATGAACCCGCCGATCAGCACGTTCTCGCCCGTCTGGACACGCATCCGGGTCGACAAATTGAGTAGCCCCGGTGAGGTGGATGCCGCGACAACCTTCACGCTGCCGACCATCATCGAGCCGTGCACCTGGCAGAAATACGGCACATCGCCCGCCTGCGTGAAGGTATGGGAAAAGGAATGCCCCTGCGGTTGGATGCCGGAATCGAAGAGGCCGGATGGCTGGCCCGGCACTCCAGACGTGACGCTATGCGGGCCGGACTGCCAGTCCCAATTCACCGTGTCGCCGACGTTGATTGTGACGGATGCCGGGGTGAAGGAGACGGAGAACGAGTAGTAGTAGTCTGCCTCCTGGTTGAGCGTAACGGTGACGGTTTCGGCGTGCGCGCTGACCAGCAGCAGTGTCACCGCGGCTGCAACAACAGCCGCGATCCGACAGTGCTCTCTACGTATCATTTATTTGCTCAGCTGGAACGCCTCGACGAGTGCGACGCCGGTTGTGTTGTTCACGCCGCGCACGACCGCCGTATAATTGCCGGGGACAAGCGGTCGGAGAATGGCGGATTCACGGTCGTCGGCCGGCGGAATGCCCGTCGCTTCAATCTCTGCCTGCTGGTCGGATTTCCAATTGTCGTTCGCCACGATGACAGCGCCGTTTACGTCGTGCAGTTCAAGAATCGGATCCTGCAGCGCATTCGTCACGCCCGAACTCGCAAGCGACGGGCCGATTGCACGGACCAGTATATTCTCCTGCGCGTTCCCGCCGATGATGAAGCCGCCGATCATGACGTCGTTACCTGTGAGAACAAACCCGCGCGTGGAAATGTTCGCCGGGTTCGAAGGCGCAGCTTGATCCAGATCGTACAGCTCGACGAGGCCGATGCCGCTCGCACCACCCGTATCCCGCACGATCCCGGTGTAGTTCCCCGGCTGCAAGTTTGCTACCAATGCGGCTTCCAAACTGTTGCTCGGCGCGATGCCGGCATCCGTCAGCGCCTGTTTGTCCGGCCCGCTCTGCCAGTCGTCGTTGGACTTGAGGAGCGCACCCGTCCCATCGTGCAACTCGAGGAATGGATTCGGCAGCGTTCCCGCAAGGGGTTGCCCGTTAAAACTGATCGACGGTCCGAGGCCGCGGAGTGCGACGTTTTTCGGTGCGCTTCCGGTGACAATGAAGCCGCCGATGAGCACGTTCTCGCCCGTCTGGACCCGCATGCGAGTCGAGACGTTAAGTAACGCCGGCGAGGCGGTAATCGGCACGAGCTTCAAAACCACTCCGCCGCTGCCGGACGGTCCAAGCTTCGCGTCAGCTAGTGCGTAGATCTCCCCGGCGGCATCTCGCCCGAATGCCTTCAGGTACAGACCGAGCGTTCGATCGTCGTGGCCTATGCGGAGCTGCCGAATCGTTCCACCGTTGAAGGAATCAAGATAGAATAAGTGTCCGTCCGCTTTGGTGAAGCTCGTGCTGAAATCACCAAAGACATACATCCCCTTGAGCGCTGGAATACCGCTGCCGTGGTAGACGTATCCGCCGACAACCGCGATCCCAGACTGGTGATCGTATTCTGCAACCGGATCGGTCAGTCCCGGGTCAGGCGAAGGATCGGCCGAAACGTTGCCAGTCGCCGGGTCGAACAGGAATGTGCCTTCCTTGAGATGCCACCCGTAATTCTTGCCCGCGGTGACAATATCAACTTCCTCCACGTGATCCTGGCCCACGTCGGCGACGATTAATTTATCCGTTGGCTGGTCGAAGCTGAACCGGAAGGGATTCCGAAATCCGAACGCATAGATTTCGCGCACCACCGGCGAGATCGGCGGATGCGCTACGAATGGGTTTGAGGCCGGAATACGATACTTCCCGTTGGTGCTGACCGGATCGGTACTCGTGGCGTTCAGTGCGGGATCGATCGGATCGATACGCAGAATTTTCCCGAGGACAGTCGTGTTGTCCTGGCCGTTGCCGGTCGCAGGATTGTGACCGTCGCCGACATCGTTGGCCGCCCCGCCATCGCCCTCCGAGATGTAGAGATATGGCTCGCCGGGACGGAACCCGAGCTGACCGCCGTTATGGTTGAACTGTGGGTGATCGATGCGGATCAGTTCACGGCGCGTCGCTGTATCGACTACGTCGGGATTCGCCGCCGAGACCTGCCATTCGGTAATCACCGCCTGATTGTCGAATGCACCGGTGATTGGCACGGTAAAGTCCGCAGGTCCGGAAACCGGCTCGTTCGTGTAGGTGTACAATTTGCGGAAGCCGGGACTCGCTGGATCGGCGAACCCTGGATGGAAAGCGAGGCCGAGCAGGCCGCGTTCGTCGTAAGCCGGTCCTGGGACTTTCGTCGGGTCGCCAAATTGCACCAGCCGCGCCGAGACATCGAGGAATGGGGTCTGCGCCACCTGGTCGTTCTTCAGCAACACGATGACGCCGCGCTGCTGGAGGATAACGATTCGGTTCGAGCCGTCATTCAACGGCACCATGTCGACCGGCGCTTGCAGGCCGCTCACAATCGTCTGTAGTTCGACACTCACCGGTCCTTCGGCTACGCGCGGCAGAATCGGGGTCGCCGTCGCAGTCGGTGTCGGCGTTGGCGTTGCGGTTGCCGTCGCGCTCGGTGTGGCGGTTGGCATCGCGGTCGGTGTTGCGGTTGGCGTCGGCGTCGCTGCTGCGACTTGGACTGTGCCAGTCATCATCGAGCCGTGAACCGTGCAGTAGTAAGGAACGTTACCTGCGCTCGTGAACGCGTGCGTGAATGTGCCGCTCGACTTCTGACCTGAATCAAACACACCGGTTGGATGACCTGCCGTGCCTGAAGTCGCGCTATGAGGACCGCTATCCCAGACCCACTGAACGCTGTCGCCGACATTGATCGCGACCGGATCGGGCGAGAAGCCGAAGAAGTTGCTGCTCGGGCCGACGTGCACCGTAACCGTCGCAGCGCTTCCCATCGCAGCGCTCAAAATAAGCAACGCGCAGCCGACTAACGCCGCGCCCATCGAAAACCTTCGCGTCATCATATTGAGAATATTGCCGGAGCGAGGATCGCCTCATTGCGACCAGCGCCGCCGGGCTTAGTTCCAAGATCAGCGGAAAAGCCGCAGCGGGGCGAGAGAGCAAAGGTAACGAACTTGTTACCTTTGCTGGCAATCTCCCGCCGCTAGCCAGCGCGGCAAATCTCTGTTACTGAACGCCGATGGCCGCGGCCCCGGAATTTCAGCAGACGCTTGCGAAGAGCGCGAGCCTTAGCGGCACGTCGTTGCACACCGGTGAAAAAGTGATACTGCGGCTTCAGCCCGCTCCAGCCGATCACGGAATCAAATTCAAGCGCAAGGACCTGCAGGATGAGCCGACGATCGACGCGCGTATCGCTAACCTGAAGACGGTCGAGCGAGCGACGACGATCGGCGAAGGCTCTGTGCGGGTTCATACCGTGGAGCACGTGCTGGCAGCGCTCTCGGCCATGGGCATCGATAACGCGATTATCGAAATGGACGCGAATGAGCCGCCGATCGGCGATGGCAGCGCGCTGGCCTACGTCGAGATGATCAAGAAAGCGGGCGTCAGCGCCCAGGAGGCGCCGCGCCGCTACTTCGAATTGCGCGAACCGCTCCATGTCGAAACCAAATCTGGTTCGATGTTGATCGTGCTGCCGGACGACAAGCTGCGCATTTCCTGCACGCAGGCCGGACCAGACAACCGTTTCACGCAATTCCTCTCTCTTGAAATCACCCCTTCGAGTTTCGAGCGCGAGATCGCGCCGGCGCGCACCTTCGTTTTTTACGAAGACGTCGAGGCGCTGATGGAGAAAAACCTGATCAAAGGCGGCAGCCTCGAGAACGCGATCGTGATCCGGGGTGATGCTGTTTTGAGCAAGGAACCGATGCGGTTCGCCGACGAATTCGTTCGGCACAAGATCCTCGATATTGTCGGCGACCTCGCGCTCTTCGGTCGTCGACTGCGCGGCCATGTGATCGCAATCAAGCCCGGCCACGGCGCGAACGCGGAGCTGGCACGCTGTCTCTCGCGGGAATACGAACGTGTCTCGCCGATGCTTCAGCCGCGCCAATTCCCGGCCGGGGAAGGCGGTCTCGACATCAACCAGGTGATGGAGATTTTGCCGCACCGCTATCCGTTCCTGATGGTCGATCGCATTCTTGGCTTCGAGGGAGAAACGAAATGCACTGGCATGAAAACGGTGACGATCAACGAGCCGTTTTTCGCGGGTCATTTTCCGGGTCACCCGGTCATGCCGGGGGTGCTTCAGGTCGAAGCGATGGCGCAGGTAGCGAGCATTTTGCTCATGCGCCTGGCGAAAAGCGCGAGCCGCATCGGCTATTTCCTGAGCGCCGATGAGGTGAAGTTTCGAAAGCCGGTATTTCCCGGAGACACGCTCTTCATCACGGCGGAATTGATCAAGGCGCGGAGCAATCGCCTCGCCAAAGCGAAGTGCAGCTGCATTGTGAACGAGGTCGTCGTGTCGGAAGGCGAGCTGATGTTCATGTTCCTCGAGAGATGAATCCCCACGTCGCCCATTGTTATCGCAGCGTTGTCCTGGCGAGCGCAGTCGAGGCATCCTCGATCCCGGAGATTCCTCGACTTCGCTCGGAATGACAGAGGCGGAGCGATGAGCAATGTGCAGATTCACCCGACGGCCATCGTCGACTCGGGCGCGGAAATCGGCGCCGGCACGATCGTCGGACCATACTGCATCATTGGCCCTGACGTCAGGATCGGCGCTGATTGCTGGCTCCAGCATCACGTCACCCTGTCCGGTCCGATGCGCGCCGGTGCGCGGAACAAGTTCTACGCCTACTGCTCTATAGGTCAGCAGACGCAGGACCTGAAATACCTCGGCGAGCCAACCTACCTCGAGATGGGCGACGAGAACACGTTTCGAGAATTCTGCACCGTCAATCGGAGCACGACGGGCGCCGGCAAAACGCGCGTCGGCAGCTGCGGAAATTTCCTCGCCTACAGCCATATCGGACACGACTGCAATGTCGGCGACGCGGTTGTTTTCTCGAACAACGGCACGCTCGCCGGACACGTGCACGTTGGCGACCACGCCGTCATGGGCGGCCTGACCGCTGTCCATCAATTCTGCCGCCTCGGCCGGTTCGCGATTACCGGCGGCTGCTCAAAAATCGTCCAGGACGTTCCGCCTTTCATGATCGCAGACGGGAATCCCGCACAGATCCGCGGGATCAATCTAATTGGCATGGAGCGAAACAATTTCGCCCCGGAGACGGTAAAGCTGATCAAGGACGCATTCCGAATCATCTATCGCTCAAAGTACAACACCGGACAGGCGATGGATGCTATTCGCGCCGAACTGCCGCCGGTTCCAGAGATCACCCAGCTCATCGAATTCGTTGAGGAGAGTGAACGCGGCATCACTCGATAGGCGGCCGTAGCGGAGATCAAGCTAGCGTTTCGGCGCGTTCGAGAGGGCACCGAGCGCCTCCTGCTCGATGTGCTTCAGCAGCGGAGCGGCCGGCGCGTCGCTGATGACTCGCTCAACGCTCCGGACGAGTTCCAGTGCGCGCTTTGGTTTCTTGTCCCGCAGCCAGACGTCACTCTCTTCAAGGATGACGCGCAAGATGTCATCACGTGTCGAATAGATCGCCCGTGCCTGGGCAAACGCAGCGGCCGCCGCGGCGAGATTGTTGTCATGCATTTCGAGGAGCGCGATGTCTTCGAGCATCGGTCCATTGCGGTTCCGCGATGCGAATTGCCGCGCCGCGCTCCGGAATTCAGCCGCCGATCGGCCGGCATTTTGAGTCGCGAAATCGTGGTATGCATGCCAGTCGTCCTTCGCTTTTTCGGCATCGCGCTTCGCCTCGAGCTGAAGCCACGCGGCATACGGGCGATAGAGCGGATCGCCGAGCGTCACGTTCATCCACGAGAGCGCTGGCATCGCCATCGTGGCGCTCTCGGCAAGTGTGAAACCGTGCAGCAGCCGGTCGTTGAAAATGTCGAGATGAGCGGTGAACTGGAGATACGGCTCGTAGACGTTCCCGAGAGTCGCAGCAGCGCCTTTAGTCAATAACGGTGCAACCCAATGCGCGTTCTCATCCCGTAACGTAGAGGCGCTGAAGGAGTGGATGTGGACGGCAATCGCGCCCTTCGTGAAGCGAAACCACGGCTGGGCGAACGGCCCATTCGCCGTGTCGGCGTACCATCCGTAATACAGTGCGCAGTTCGACATCGGGAACCCGTCCGGAAACAGGGCCGGCGTGTCTTCGTAAATCGCCGGCACGCCTGCTTTGCGAAGCTGCTCGGAAATCTGGGCCAGCCACTCATCGCCAAGATGCAGCCCGCCGGCCAGGTTGTGCGCGCCATCAATGTAGGCGCGTCCCCACAAACCGGTGCGCTCCGCCTCGATGGCATCATTGATCATCTGCCGGACAGTGGCGGCGCTCGGCGCATCGAGGCGCGAGACGAGCAGCAGTTGCGGCGCGTCGATTTCCGTGATCGTTCGGTAACTCTGGAAATACGGATTTTGCAGCACGCCGGAGATCTGCGGTGAAAAGGCGCCCAGAACGGAGATCTCCGAATCGACCGCGGCTTCGTTTCGGTTCCCAATCGGTCCGGTCCCAGCGTGGTCAGCCGGATCGGGGCGCGTAGTGCCGCGGATCTTGAGCGGAAGGCCCTTCAGCACCGCTACGAAATGGATGCTGCTCGCGCTGACCCGCTGGACGTCGCCGTTCCGGTCAACCTTCCACCATCCATGCTGTTCCAGCGCCTCCCGCAGCGGATCGCGGATGCTCGCCTCGTACTCCTCGCGACTGATTTCCTCCGCGGTGGAACAGTCGAGCGAGACGAGATGATCGCGCGGGATGCTGCGCTTCTGCGCATAGAATTTCGCCAGCTCGACCGATTCGGGAACGTTTTTGTTGAAGAGAACAATCGTGCCCGGCGCGAGAGGCGTGTCGGCGCGCGCCGAGGCACAAAACAACAGAGCGCCGATCAGCAGTACGCGATTCATTCGAACGTCACTTTCAGCCCGTCATAGGCGATGAAGGTGCCCGGCGGCAGGTCGGCCTGGGCAGCGTGTGCGAGCTGGTGCGCGATGTGCGTGAAGTAGGTCGCGCCCGGCCGCACGCGGGCCGCTACTTCCAGCGCCTGATCTACGCTCAGATGCGTCGGATGGGGCAGCGGACGCAGCGCGTCGATGACGAGCGCCTCCACCCCACGAATCGTTTCCGCAATCGACGGCGGCACCTCGCTGCAATCGCTTAAGTAGGCAACCAGCTTGCGCGCGCCGCGGCAAAACAGGTAGCCGTTGACGATCGCATTGCCGTGCGGGACCGGCAGCGGCACGATCTCGGTTGCACCAAGATTGAACGGCCCGTCGATCACGTGCGGCTCCGGCTTGAGGTATCCCGGAAACGGATTCTCCGCCTCGAATGCGAAACGGAAGACGCGGCGCAGATCCGCCATCGTTGCGGCTGACGCATAGACAGGCATGAAGCCGCGCGGGTAGGCAAAAAGCCGGAGATCATCGAACCCCATGATGTGATCGGTGTGCGAGTGGGTGAAGATGACAGCGTCGACCCGTCGGATCTTTTCGCGCAGTGCCTGGCTGCGAAAATCGGTGCCGGTGTCGACCACAAACGAGGTCTCCGGTGTTTCGATGAAAACCGAGGAGCGCGAGCGTTTGTCGCGGGGATCGGGAGAACGGCAAACCGCGCAGTCACACCCAATCATCGGCACGCCGACCGAGGTACCGGTGCCAAGAAACGTGAGCGCGAGTTGAGGGTCTTGCTCGCGAATGTTTTCGGAGCGTTGTTCGCGAATCCTTTCGGAGTTGAGAGTTGATTGCTGAGCGTTCAAAACAGGCTTGAGCCTCTCTAACTCTCCACCCTCAACTCTCAACTCCTTTGCTCCTCACCCTGCTGCGCATCAAAAATCTCGCGCTCGTGGAGGACCTCGAGTGGCAGCTTTCCCCCGGGTTCACCGCGATCACCGGCGAAACCGGCGCCGGGAAATCGATTATTATCGGGGCGCTCCAATTGCTCCTCGGCGAACGCACAGACAAATCGCTCATCCGGACCGGCGCGGAGCAGTGCACGGTGGAGGCGGTCTTCGAAGGCGAAGACCTGGCCCGGCTCAACCCGCTCTTCGAAAGCGCCGGCGTCGAAACGGCTGAGGCGGAACTGCTGGTGAAACGGAGCTTCTCGAGCACCGGCACGAACCGCCAGTTCATCAATGGCTCGCCCACCACTCTGGCTGTGCTGAAGCAACTCGGCGACGAGCTAGTCGACCTGCACGGACCGCACGATCATCAGTCGCTTCTCTCGCCGGACAAGCAACTGGGGCTGCTCGACTCGTTCGCGCACGCCGAAGAAATGCTGCACGAGTTTCGAGAAAAATATCAAAAATGGGAGTCGCTCGTCGCCGAGCACGATTCGCTCAGCACTGCCGAAGTCGCGCGCGAACAGGAAGTCGAGCTCCTCCGGCATCAGCTCCGGGAAATCGGCGCCGCCAATTTGCGCGTGGACGAAGAGGAAGAAATTTCCAACCGCTACAAACTGGCGAGCAACAGCAAACGGCTGCTCGAGCTGACCAGCGCGATCGCGACCCGTTTAACGGAAGCTGACGATGCGATCGTTTCGCAGCTCGCTGAAACTCAGCGTCTCTTCCGCGAACTCGAAAAAATCGATCCGGAAATGGAATCTCTTGCCGCTGCACATGGCGCGAGCGTGACGGAGCTGAGCGAAATCGCGCGGACCCTGGCCGACTACTCGCAACGGCTCGACCTCGATCCGGCGCAACTCGCCGCCCTTGAAGAACGCGTTTCATTGTTCGAAAGCCTCAAACGCAAGTACGGCGGGTCCATCCCGGAGGTGATCGAGTTCGGCGAACGCGTCGCGGAGCGGATGCGCAGGATCGAGGGCCGCGATGAACAGCTCTCTCGCCTGGCGTCGGAGATCGCCGCCGCACGATCCGAACTGCGCAAGACCGGCGACGCGCTGCACAAGCTCCGGTCCAAGGCAGCACCGAAGCTTTCGGACACTGTTCGCCGAAATCTCCGAGACCTTGGATTTAAACAATCGGAGTTCCATGCACAGGTCACGACATCCGACGAGCCGCGGTCGAGCGGATTCGATGCCCTGGAGCTGCTCTTCTCGCCGAACCCCGGCGAACCGCTCAAGCCGCTGCGGGCGATCGCATCGAGCGGCGAAATCTCTCGCCTGATGCTCGCCATCAAATCAACCCTGGCGTCGCAGGACGCGATCCCGCTGCTCGTCTTCGATGAGATCGATGCGAACGTTGGCGGCGAGATCGCGAATGCCGTCGGCGCGAAGATGCGCATCCTGGCCGGGGCTCACCAGGTCCTGTGCATCACGCACTTGCCCCAAGTCGCTGCCGCCGCGACAACGCAGTTCGTCGTGACCAAGGAAGTGACGGGCGGACGCACCCGTTCCCTCCTCTTCGAGGTCAAAAACAAAGAACGGCGGGAGGAGATCGCTCGGATGCTCGGCGGCCAAACCGAATCCGCCTTGCTCCACGCAGCCACCCTGCTCGGCGATTAACGAGCAGGTTTTGTCCGGAAACGCTACGGCCGCGCCGGGGCAGCCGGTAAAAGGGTGATTTTTTCCCTCGCCACTTCGTGCAGCGCTTTCCTATCGTTCGCTCGTCGAGGAATGATTCAACGCGATTATCTCATTATTGGAGCCGGCATCGGTGGAGGCAGTGTTTGCGAAGCTATCCGGAAGTACGACAAGCGCGGCAGCGTCACGCTCGTGGGGGCCGAAACGTTTTATCCCTACAAACGCTGGGTGCTTTCGAAGAATTTTTTGCGCGAGAAGACGGTGCCAAGCGCGAAGAAAATCGCGCATCTCGACGAGGGCTGGTACGACAAGAACAAGATCGAGACGCGCTTCGGTTCGGTCGTTACTCAGCTCAACATCGATCGGCGGCTGGCGGTGCTCGGAAACGGCGAGACGATTGAATTCAACAAGGCATGTCTGGCCATGGGCAGCCGTCCGATGCGCCCACCCGTCGCCGGCGTCGGACTCGGTAACGTCATTTACCTGCGAACAGTCCGTGACGCGCTCGCCCTCCGCGAAATGGCTTCGCTCGAGAAAATGATCGTCATCGTAGGCGGCGGATTACTGGCCTGCGAAACCGCCGCCAGTCTGCGCCAGCTGAAGTTCAAGATCAGCATCATGCATCGCAACACCTACCTGCTGAATCGCTATCTCGATCCGCAGACCGGCGCGTGGCTGACGAGTTATTTCGAGAAGCAGGGCGTGACGCTGTTTCTAGGCGAAAGCCTCAATGGTTTCGAAGGCAAGACGGTGTTGCGGAATATCCAGACGAAAAGCGGCAATCGGGTCGCAGCCGGCGTGGCGGTGGTTGCGTGCGGCGCGGATCCGAACCTCGATCTGGTGCGCAACACGCCTTTGTCAGGCCCGCACGGCTCGCCGGTGAACGATTATCTCGAGACGGAAGAGAAAGGCATTTACGCGATCGGCGATCTCGCTTTTTATCCCGATCGCCTCATGGGTGGCGTGCGACGCCAGACGCACTGGGACAATGCGCGCGAACAGGGGCTGGTCGCCGGGGCGAACATGACCGGCAAGAAGAGGATTCGCTACGAACAGATCCCGTATTTCTGGACCGAGATGTTCGACTTGAAGCTCGATTTCGTCGGCGACTTCAGTCTCCAACCGACGCGCGTCGACCTGCAGGGGACCTACGCGAAGAAAAAATTCATCGCACGATATTATCAGGGCGAGAAGCTGCGCGCTTTGCTCCTCGCGCATTCCACGCCGAAGGAGCTCGAGAACGCGAAAGCAGAGATCCGAGCGGTCCTCGGCAAGTAACGAATCGAGACCGGTCCGCCGCCGAGCTCCGGATTCTTGGCCCCACCAGATTTCGGGAACGATTGCCTTGACCTCAAGTGCGCGACAGGGCATGAACCGTGCTGCTTTCCAACTTCTCCAGCTTATTTTATGTTCACGCTCGGTTCCTTCGCAGTTGCAGTTTTCGCAGTGCTCGGTTGTGTTTACTGGGCGTGCTTGAAAGATACCGATCAGAGCTGAGAGTGGGTCAGCGCTAGTTATGCTCGACCACGAAGATCTAAAGTGGATCGCCACAACTTCGACCGAGCTGAACTCGATCCTTCAGCAGATCTCGCGGTATGCGGATCTCGCGCGCCAGCATAAAGGAGCCTACGACTACATCGAACTACTCGGTGATCGCGTCGAGCTCGCTTCCAAAACTGCCCAGGCGCTTTTCGACCGCGTAACCACCCGGATACTCGCCGGCAGCGCAGAACGCGCCGCTGCTGCGCCGGACCCGTCGCGGCCACCATCATTCACCGTCGTGCGGCCGGCTGAACCAGGCCCCGCGTCGCCCGCCAAATCCAAAGCAACGAAGACGGCCTCACGCACGAAGAACGAGGCCCCGGAGCCGAAGAAGACCGCAGCCGCTGCCCGTGGCCAGATTCCAGCCAGCATCAAAGTTCTTAATCCCAAGGGTAATCGCGAGCTCATCCTGCTCGTTGAAGATGAGGTCGAAATTGCCGATCTCGCCGCGGAGATGCTGACCGATGAGGGCTATCGCGTGATCATTGCCCGCGACGGATTCGAAGCGCTTAAGATTTATCAGCAGATCGGAAAGCAGATCGGTCTCGTCATTCTCGATTTTTTCCTTCCCGTGATGGATGGCGATGCGGTCTTCGACGAATTACGCATCCTCAATCCGAATGCCGCGGTCGTGTTAAGCAGCGGGTTCGCCGAGCAGAGCAAGCTCGGGAACATGCTTTCGCAGGGACTGCGCGGATTTATCCCGAAGCCTTACTCCCGCGAGAAACTGCTCGAGCAGGTGCGCTCGACCCTCGACTCGAGCCGGCAACCGGCGGCCTGAGTCGGTGGATCCCGGCCTCCGGCGCGATCTCCACCGCGTCCGAAGAGCACTGTTCACCGAAGCCGAGACACGCAGGGTAATTCGGTCGAGAGCGAGGCGAATCCGCCTCGAGTGGCACTGATTTAGCTACTTTCGAGGCGACGCAATGGCTCGCATCGATTCCTTTTTCAAACTCATGGGGGAGCAGAAGGCTTCCGACCTGCACCTCGCGACGAATAACCCGCCGATGCTTCGCATTAATGGCGAGCTCGTGCGCGTTGATTACCCCGCGCTTCGCAACGACGACCTCAAAGCGATGGTCTACGAGATCGCGCCGGAAGGTAAAATCAAAACCTTCGAGGAAACGTCCGACGTCGACTTCGGCTACGAAGTCCCCGGTCAGGCTCGGTATCGCGCCAATTTCTTCCAACAGAAATATGGCATCTCGGCGGTGTTCCGTCTGATTCCGTCGAACGTCTTGACGGTGGAGGAGCTTGGTCTCCCGCCGGTGCTGAAAAAATTTCCAATGTTGAAAAAGGGGCTGGTGCTCGTCACCGGCCCGACCGGTTCGGGTAAATCGACCACGCTGGCCGCGATGATGGATTACGCGAACCTCCATCGCCACGACCATGTCATCACGGTCGAGGATCCGATCGAGTTCGTGCATCGCAGCCAGAACTGCCTTGTCCAGCACCGCGAAGTCGGCGTGCATACGCGCTCGTTTGCCGCTGCCCTCCGCGGCGCATTGCGTGAAGATCCCGATATCCTGCTCGTCGGTGAAATGCGCGACCTCGAGACGATCGAGCTCGCCCTGACCGCTGCGGCGACCGGTCACCTCGTCTTCGGAACGCTCCACACTTCGAGCGCAGCCAAGGCGGTGGACCGTATCATCGACGTTTTCCCAACCGATCAACAGAACCAGATTCGCGCCACACTCGCCGAGTCGCTCAAGGGCGTCGTCGCGCAGAACTTGTTCAAGCGGATCGATAAACCGGGCCGCGTCGCCGCGCTCGAAATTTTGGTCGTCGACATGGCGATCTCGAACCTGATCCGCGAAGGCAAGACACACCAGGTTCCAGGCATGATTCAGGTGGGCAAAAAGAAGGGCAACCAGCCGCTCGACGACGCCATCATGGATCACCTGCGCAACGCACGTATTTCGCCTGAGGAAGCCTACGATAAGGCGATCGAGAAGCAAAAGTTCCGGCCCTTCCTGAAAGCGCCGCCGGCTGATGAATCCGAGGAGTAAACGATGAGAATCCCCGATCTCGACAGAATCCTCTCGGCGATGCTTCAGACCTACGAAGGCATCTCCGACTTGAATTTCTCGGTCGGTCATCCGCTCCAGGTGGAAGATTTCGGCGAGCTCAAACCGGTCTATGTCGATCCGCCGATCGATGCGCTCACCCCTTATCAAACCGAGCAAATCGCGCTCACGCTCATGCAGGGCAACCGCCGCTTGATCTACGATTATCTCACCGGCGGATCGTGCGACTGCAGCTACTCCCTCGGCAGCGAAGCGCGTTTCCGCGTCAACATCTTCCGCCAGCAGGGCAATTTCTCGATCGTCTTGCGAAAACTCGAGGGCAATGTGCCGACACTCGAGGTTCTCAATCTGCCGTCGATTTTCGCCGAAGTCGCGAAGGAGAAGACCGGACTCGTCCTCGTTACCGGCGCCACCGGCAGCGGCAAGACGACCACCCTCGCCGCGATTTTAAATGAGATCAATGAGACCCAGCCGGTCCACGTCGTAACCCTGGAAGATCCAATCGAGTTCGTGCACCCGGCGCGCAGAGCGACCTTCAATCAGCGCGAGCTCGGTCACGATTTTAATAACTATCCGAACGGCCTTCGTGCCGCGCTCCGTCAGGCGCCGAAGGTCATCCTGGTCGGTGAAATGCGCGACCGCGCGACCGTTGAAGTCGCCTTGATGGCGGCCGAAACCGGTCACCTCGTCCTGAGCACGATCCACACGGTCGATGCCGGCCAGGCAATCAACCGAATCCTCGGGCTCTTCTCGCTCGGCGAAGAACAGCAGCTGCGCATTCGGCTCGCCGATACCGTCCGCTACATTATCAGCCAGCGTCTCGCCCCGAAGGTTAGCGGTGGCCGGCAATTGCTCACCGAAATCATGGGCAATAATCTGCGGACCAAAGAAACGATCGCACTCGGCGAGGGAGAGCACCGCAGCTTCTACGAAATCATTGAGGCGAGCGCGCCGTTTGGCTGGATGACCTTCGATCAATCGATCCTCAACGCCTACGAAGGCGGCTGGATCAGCGAAGAGACCGCGAGACTCTTCGCCACCCGCAAGGGCCGGATCACGCGCGGCATCGATTTGATTCAAAAAGCGCGTGGCGTCGATGCCGATCTCGATTCCGGCCTGCGCCTCGACGTTCCGGTGAACGCATTCCGGTAATTAGCCATGGAAAACCAGACCGAAACGACCCCGTTTTTTGACCTCGGCGACAGCACAGCGCTGGTTTGCATTGACCAGCAGCAATTCCAAAAGCTGGTCGTGCCGCAATTGATCGACATGAATTACAAGGTGCACCTCGGTCTCTTCGAGGAAGACGTGCTCCTCAAGCTGAAGACCTACAGTTACGACGTGGTCCTCGTTCACGAGACTTTCAAAGGCTCGAAGCTCGAGACGAATCCCGTCCTGCGCGAGGTCGTGAGTCGCTCGGGAACGCAGCGCCGCGAACATTTCGTCGTCCTGCTCAGCCAGCGCTTTCCAACCAACGACGCCATGAGTGCATTCGTGCAAAGCGTCGATCAGATCATTAACACTTCCGATCTTGCCAACCTCAAGCCGGTGCTACGCCGCGGCGTCGCGCAATACCGCGAGCTCTACGGCCCGTATCACGAGACCGTCAAGGCTGCCCAGGCGATGTAAGCTGCCGGCGCGCACGCGCCGCGCCGCCGAACCCGGTATATTCACCACGACCGAGCACCGGCGCGGTTGCGATACCCTCCGACGCGGTGGTAAGATCGTAGCGCCTTAACCATGAAACACGAGCACTGGCTGCGCTTTACCTGGGACTTGATCGCGCTTGGCCCCCTCGACGACGGTTTGCCGGAGCATTACGAAATTGCGAGCGTGACTCCCGCGGACGAAAAAGATCTGCGTAAAGTGATCTCGAGTTCGTTCACGCTCGACCCGGCGTGGAACGCCGCCATCCACGAAGTCACGCAGCTCATCGATCCATGGTTGGAACGCACTTTCGCCAGCGAAACAGCGATTCCCCTCGCACTCCGTCACGGCTCGCGGATCATCGGCGCATCGATCGTGACGGCGGATTCCGGGACGGATAATCAGCTCGCGCCGGGCCCCTGCATTCTGCTCGAATATCGCAATCGCGGTTTCGGTACGCACCTGCTCGCCCGCTCCCTCGCCGCGCTGCGCGATGCCGGGCTCCACCAGGCTTCGACGATTGCGAAGGAAAGTTCGCCCGTGGCGAAATTTCTTTACACGAAATTCCACGGCGTCTCGACGCCGCACGATTTCACCCCGCTCCTCGCGGCCTAGTCCGCCTTCGACATAGCGGCCGTGCTCGCGGAGAAAAAACGGCCATCTCAACTACACTCGCGTTACCGCCCCTGCCCTGCGGCGGGCGCCTGCGCGGTAGAGCGTGTGAGCCAGTCGTCGAAACGTGTGGGGCCGATGCGCGGATTATCGCCCGGAGTCAGGCTTTGATCGTTCACCTTGATGCCGTAGTAGAGCGCGCCGTCGTCGGTGATCACCTTCCGTGGATCGCCCGTCGCGCTGAGAAATCGCCGGACAAGTTCATCCTGCCGGATCGCTTCGGGGCCCGCCAATTCGACCATGCCATTCATCGGCTCTCCAAGGGCGACATCGGCCAGGGCGGCAGCGACGTCATCGGACACAATGGGCTGCATCAGGACCGGTGGAAGCCGGACGGTCTGCCCTTCCGTGGCCAATTGGGCGATGCTGCCCACGAACTCGAAGAATTGCGTGGCCCGGACAATCGTATAAGGAAGTTGAGAAGCCTTGATCAGGTTTTCCTGGCCCATCTTCGCGCGGAAGTAGCCGCTGGTCAGAAGGCGCTCGGTGCCGACCACCGAGAGCGCAACGTGATGTCGCACGCCCGCGGCAGCTTCAGCGGCGAGAAGGTTGCGACCTGAAGTCTCGAAGAAATCGAGCACGGCCTTGTCTTCCCACGACGGCACATTCGCGACATCTACCACCACCTGAGCGCCGGCAAGCGCCCGCGCCAGTCCCTCGCCGGTCACGGTGTTGACCCCCGATGAAGGTGATGCGGCGACCACCTCGTGACCGCGCTCACGAAGGGTGTTCACGAGCTTCTTTCCGATAAGCCCGGTGCCGCCGATAACGACAATTTTCATGATGTGCCTTTTCCGTTTGCTTCTTGTTCGTGTCGTCGACTGCGAAATGCTGAGAGCGCTTAAGGAGAAACAAGATCAGCGACCGCTGGCGCGCGCGTGCATCGCTTCGTTAGATGGTTGAGGTGACTGCTCACATACCTAGCGAGTTCCGGTAGCCGCATCGCCTGGTTAGGTGTATTTGTCGCTTCATGTTCTGACGGCGAGCAAAGAACCGAAAAACAAAACCGTCAAGAGCATCAGCGCGCCGAGGAACCAGGCAACTTTGCCGATGCGCAGGCCGGCCCAAACGCAGGGCACCCAAAGGACGAACATGCTCGCGGCGGCCGTCAACTGCAGGTCGAGCGTGTTTCGCGGCATACAGCGACCAACCAGCGAATCAAACGCTGCGATGATCACCGCGGCGAAGACGACAAGCCACCAAAACAGCGGCGACTTGTGCGGTGCAGCAATGAGCCGGTTCAAAGAAAACGCCGCCATACACCTAACGAGACACAAGATCAGCTATCGCGCCCATCGTCGGTAGACAGTACGGCGGGAGTGCGTGAGCGCCAGCGAATCGCACTAGGGAAGCCGGGAACTTGGAGTGCAATCCAAGGCGCGCGCGTGGCTGCAAGTTGAAGGTTGTAGGTACTCTGATCGGGGAAATAGAGCGCGGGCGCGGAACGGAGCCCGCGGGAAGCGGCGCGACGTGGATGGGTGAGCCGAAGGGCCGAAGAGTGGGAACGATGAGTCATAGCTGCATCGCCTGGTTAGGCCTTTCGTGGTGATCGCGTCCACACACGGATCAGAAGAAATGTAAGCAGAAAAGGTGCGACCGCCGCAATAGGAATGAGCAACACAAGCATGTCAGGAACGCGGCGGACATCGAAGCGCGCCGACACTCTGGCCGAGTCAGGCGCCGAGTGGCTCAGTACCGGCGTAGGCGAAAAGTAACGTAGCACGGCCACCCAGCTCAACAGGCCGACAGCAAGCCAAAGCGAGGCGATGGAGGCCCAAAGTGGTAGCGCCCACTGCACGGCGACAATAGCGAACAGCATGAGCGCACCAGCAAACGTCAGCAATGGCCAGAGGCTCGCGACGGATGGATGCTCTGCGTCTGGCGGTGAAGCGTTCAAGCACCTAACGAGAAGTAGACGGAGAAAGCCCGGCTTTAAAGGCGGAGTTTGTCCGTCTAATCCGCCTGCTTTCGACTAGCAGTGCCGATGTAGACAGAGTCACGGCTATCGATTGAATCTCCTCACCGCGCGCGGTTATCGCAGATTTGAATTTACGCTTCAATCGTAATCGTGGGGCGCGCTCGTCCGCGGTGATGCTCAGCACGAGCGCGTTTTCGGAAATCCCCTCGCCGCCTCGCGGTTCGCACGAAAAATTCGTGTAGGTAAAAACCTGATCTCAAGGCCTTGAGGCGTCCCGGCCAGACAACCTCCACGAATCGGATACTAGACAGGAGATGAATGAAACCCGCAGCGAACGTCTGGATCCTTTGCCACGAGGATTCATGGTTCGTCGGGATCGGCGCCGGCTACTACTCGCGCCCGCTGCTCAAGCACGCCGCCATCACTGAAGCGCGCCGGCTTGCCAAAGAACTCGCTCCGGCCCCGGCCGGTGCCGGCACGATCGAGGTCCGGGCCGTCAACGGCGAAATCATCGAACGGATCGCCGTCATGGATCGCCCCTCTTCCAATGGATCGGCGGGGGAGGAACACCCCGGACTTCGCCTCCAGGCTCCCTGAAACGCCGCGGTATCGCCCGGCGCGCATAATGGGGCCTAACGACGCTGCGCGGCGTCTGCTTGCCTCCCATGGGCAATTTAGGCTAGTCTCCCCACCGCGCGATGACGGGCAACTACAAGCGGGTGTTTCGCTCAGCGGCAAGGTTCGGATTCCTGGTCGCTCTCGTCTTAGTTGCAGCGATCGTCGCGCTCTGCGTCTTTGGCGATCGCTTTTATCCGCGTGGCGATCTGGCGCAGCCGTTCTGGTCGAACCGCGTCCTCATCTGGATGAACGCCGTTTCGAACGTGGTCGTCGGCATCGGCACACTCTTCGTCTCCGTGCTGTTGACAATCGTCAAACGGCGCCGGCCCGATCTGCCCTTCAACTGGGCGCTCCTCTTTCTCGCCGTTTTTCTTTGCGCGTCAGGCATCGTTTCGCTCATCGCGGTGTTTGCCACGTGGCACCTCGACCTCGTGATTCTCTGGGTCGGAATCGGGCTAAAGATTTTCGCGGCTGCCACTGCGATCATCACCGGGTTTCTCTTCTGGCGCATTCTGCCGGAGATATTCGCCCTGCCGACGCTCGACGCCGTTGTGGCCGAGCACGAAGCGCGGATCAGTGCCGAAGCCGAGCTGCGTGCCAAGAGAGAAGTAGTCAAACAGGCGGGGCACGAGCTGCGCGGCCCGCTGACTCCGATCCTGGCGGCACTCGATCAATTGGAAGGCGAAGCCGAGACCGTCACGCTCCTGCGCCGTTCGGTGCAACAGATGGCGTCCTCAATCACGAAGACACTGGACAGCTTCGGGATTGGCGGGGCTGAAGTCCCGAAGTTCCGCGCGGCCGCGGCCGCGTTGCCGATTGAACGGGTCGTGGTGGTCGAAGATCATCCTGACACCTCCCGCGCTTTCGCCTCACTTCTGACCCGTGCCGGCTACAAGGTGCATCAATGCCTTACGGCCGGTGCCGCGCGCGAGGCGGTGCGCGACGGCGATTTCCTGCTCTGCGATATCGGTCTGCCCGACGAGACCGGCTGGTCGTTGATGGGCGACCTATCGCAGCGCGGCATTGCCGGGATAGCGATCAGCGGTTTTGCCACCGCGGACGACAAATGCCGGAGCGCCGCGAGCGGTTTTCTCGCCCACCTGACCAAGCCCGTCGATTTCACAAAAGTGATTGAAGAGATCCGGCGTCACCAGACATCCGCCGCGTCGGCCTGACATCGGTGTGGGTTGGCCGTAGCTCGCGTTGCCGCAGCGAGTGACTAAAAGCTCTCCAGCGCTTCGTTCAAAGCGCCGTCGTGGCGACTATCTGCCGGCCCGACGCAGCTTACCTGAAGGTCCCGTTGAACTCCAGGTTCCGCCTTTCAGGGACCGGATTAATGAACGATTCTAAAACAATGAAGTTGCGGCTACCCGGATAAAACCGAATCGAAAACCGTGCATATCGGTTGGCTGACAATTTTGCGAAGTATTCTTTCGAAACTCGCGCGGTCCAGTTGACATCGTCCGCCGACTCGGATACTTCAATTTCCGGTTCGTAACCGGTTTGTGGCGCTTCAAACGCAAACGCCTCCTTTCTTTCCATCAAACCACCACCGGTGTGGATTGCTAATCGGAACCTCCAGCTGAAAGGGCGCTTTGCTACATCGCCTAGCCAGCTCTGAATCTGCAAGTCTCCCTGTCCAATTCGTCCTTTTGCTAGGTCCACATTAACTGGTACGCCGTTAGCAGGGATCTCAATTTGAGTCGATTCCGAATGGATCAGACGGTCCGTTGGACCTGCTTTTCTCAAGACAAACACCGCGGGGTT
Source organism: Chthoniobacterales bacterium (assembly GCA_045809925.1). Lineage (GTDB taxonomy): Bacteria > Verrucomicrobiota > Verrucomicrobiia > Chthoniobacterales > UBA10450 > CADDYX01. The sequence goes on along the minus strand of JBJMWX010000128.1, from coordinate 9,392 downwards.
TCCCTTTGTGGGCGGCGTGCGCCTATTCTGGTCAGGTGGAAGCCCGTATGCAAAGGTACCTGTCGACTGACCATCCACGACGTAGTATCCTTTCTTCCACACGCTTACCGTTAGCACCGCACCTTGAGCTCGGACGAGGCTGAACTCGCCACCGGCATTTGACTTGAGCTGGTAATGACTGCCTTCGGAATCGAATCGATCGATAGCACTTGCTTTGACATCTGCATCAGCCACAGGCTGGCCGTTTTGATCGATCACCTTGCCATAGAAATTGATCGGTGACACGAGGACTGATTCGATCTTCTTCCTAACATCCGAAGTTGCAGCCGAAGCGGCGTTGGAGGCGGCAGGTTTGTTCGACGCAGGCTGAGTCGGAATAAAGCGGGCAGAAAAGCTGTGGTCTGAATGAGCAGTCGTTGTTGGGTGCCTTTCTTCCCACAAGCGAAAGATCAGCAACGCGAATACCAGAACCGCGAACAGTGCCACCCCGACAGCGGCAAGAATTCTCCGTCTTGTCCTGGTCACCGGTTGCGCGGTACCCCCAACTCATCCAGCAGGCGCTTATAAAAACCGTTCGTTTGCTGTGGCCGTCGATCGAATTCGGCATTGTGTTCCGTATCGAACCCGTTTGCGTCTCCAAACGCCGAGCTTGCCATGTCGACAGCACCGCCCGTGATGGCGCCTTGCGTTAATCCCCATGCACCGACGGCTTTACCCCAGCTGCGGCAGGCGAACGACATAGCTTCCCGGGTGTCAACTACATAGTGGTCAACCGCGCCGGTCGCATTGAGTTTCCAGAACTTATTCCCGTCGCGGCCCGAAGGATCGTATTCGTAAGTAAAGTCGAACAGTGCGTTATCTTCCCCATTGAGGTACATCGGCGGCTTCGTTTGATCCACCGAACGGTACCCACCCCGCCGCATCGAACCACCACGTGTCGCAGTGGTAGGCCGCGAAACGACCTTTGAAACCTTCGTGCCACATACGCTTGAACATCGTTTCAGCAAAATTCCCACTGCTCTGTGGTGACATGCGCCAGCCGTAACGCTGCTACCGCCATCGAACCACACAACTCCGCGGCGATGAAGGACTTTGCCCCTCTCGACCCGCGCTTACCGTCGACTCGCAACAACTACTTGCGGATCGCTTTCTTGGGATCGAACTCCAGGTTACGAGATCCTGAGGGGTTCAAAAAGGATGTGACGCTCGCGAAGTGTCCGCCTGCAGTAGTGATCCGAAACTTCATCCGGCCGTAGGTGTTGTCGTGAAGCTTCACCCAGTATTCACCTTGCTGATCCGGTCGCCAGTGTTCAGCGGCGTGGGCCATATCGAAGTCTACCGACGGCTGATAGCCTTCTACTGGGGCATCGAAGCTTAAATCGGCATCTTCACGTCTGAGTAGTCCACCGCCGGGCACAGAGAGCCGGCATCGCCAGTCGTAGTGGCCGTTCGCGTCCGGCGCTTCATCGTGCGTCCAGCACTCGACCGTGATGTCTCCACCGCCAACAGTTACGGCTTTGCCAGTCCTAAGGCTAAGATCGGTAGGGGCTCCATTTTTTGCCACGATGACGTCAGCGTCGGATGTGATGAGCGCGTCCGCCGAACCCTTTTTCCGCAGCACGAACAGAGCAGGATTGTCTTTTGTGGGAGGGGGCTTTGCGGTGCCGACGCCGTAGCCAAAACTCGAGTATGACTGATCCGGTATGCGGTCGTAGCCGTCTTTACTGACCTCGACGTATAACCCCGCACCTCGCAGCCCTTCGGCTGAAAACCTACCCTCCGCATCGCTCAGTCCTTGACGCTTCGTACTTTTGCCGAAGTACTGATCCGCTGCTGAATAATACACCTTTGCATTTGCGACAGCTGCTCCGGTCTGATCGACAACTTTGCCATAGAACGCGATCGGCGCAGTAAACGCAGCTGTAATCTTCGCTATATTTTGCCGATCGGCGGTTGTCGATGACGTAGTCGCATCTGCCGGTGCAGTATTACTTGGTTGTCCCAGCTTGTTCTCGACCGGCGAGACGCCTACCACTCCATACTCAGGACCGGATGGCGGATGACGCTGGGCCACCCATACCGCCGCAGCGGTAGCGACAAGAATCCCCGCGATTACAATGAATCGTCTCACTGTTCCTGTTGTGAAATATTCAGTCGCCTAAGCAGTTCGCGGTAGAAACTGCCGACTTGCTGAATCGGTCGGTCGAATTCGGCAGAGTGCTCGTCAAGCATAGAAAAAGAGGCATTCAAGTCGACTGCACCAGTTATTTTGCCAGCTGTCCGCGATTCAGCACCTGCAACTTTACTCCAAGACTGATCGGCGTACGGCATAGCTTCTCTGCGATCATCGAGCGGCCGCCGAATACCGTTCGCGTTCTTCCAAATCTTTGAACCGTCGACCTCCGCGCGATCGTAAAAAAAGCCGAAATGGGGGCGAAACACGCGATTATTGAATTCCCAGGCGTATGTCGTAGCTCTGTCGCCAGGCAGATAAAAGTTAGTCAACACTCCGGATACGTTCGCGAGCTGGCCACGATAGGCGAGAGCCCGTGTAATTGGCCCGCCGTCGCTATCCGGAGTTCGCGTATCCCAGTATGTGTAACCGAAGGCGCCGGCGGTTTGGAACTGCTCTAATGCCTCAGAGGTGTCGTAACACGACGCGGGGACCGCAGCGTGCAGGAGGGCGTAATTGTCTATCAACATCCCTGCCATAAGTGAACTCCCGACGACAACGTTGCCCATGCTATGTGCGATGATGTTCTTCTTATAGCTGGCGAACTCATCGATGAATTGCTTGAGCGGCTCCCCAGACAACCAAGCTTGATGTTCGCTATCATCGTACCAGGCGAAATACGCACTGAGCGTTTCGCCGATACTTGGCACGTTATCAAACGCAGATGACCAGTACGTTTTCCAGCGAACGGCAGCGTACCGTCCCTTAAACCCGCGATGCCATAGCCGCTTGAACATTGTTTCGGCAGTGGTTTGCGCGCCTTCCGGAGATGTATTCCATCCGTGAACAAAGATTACCGCATCGTGAGTTTCTGTCGGATCTGAATCGAATTGAGAAGCAGGCCATTGCTGTTCTCCCGTAAGGTCTCTACGCTGGTACATTTTCTTAATGTTCTTTAGGTCAAGCCACACGCTGCCGCCTGACCCAAGCTCCATGCCGTTCTTGTTCAAGAGCACGATCTCGAGCTCGCCTTTGCCTTCGCTTACGCCTTCAAATAGGAGGCATTTCTTCGGGTTGGCGCCGGTTAACCCGTTCCAATAGTCCTGTTTGAAAATGAACGTGCTCGCGGTGTCGACGCTCTGTTTGCCGAACTTATCTGTGACGGCAATTCCAAAGACGCCGTCCAGCTGGGCCTTCGCCGCGTCTTCGTCCTTGAGGTAGCTATCGGATCCCGTGCCATCGGCGGAAGGATAGATATTAATCGCCGGTGTTCCTGACGTCCCCCGCTTCCAGCGGAGGCCAACCTGTACGTCGGCCGAAACAATTCTGTCTTGGAAGGCGGCAAGGTTGATCCACAACCGAGAAAAATCCTCCAGGTTACGTTTCGAAATAATGGCGTGTTTGCTAGAATCGGGAATCGCTGCGGGAACGGTTTCTGCCTCTAACGGGGCACCACCTAGTTCATTGATCTGCGAATCAGTGTCGTCATCGTCATTCAACCAGAAGCGGTAAGGGCGCGATTGCGACGTGACGTCCTCATTCGCGACGATCGGATCCGTGTCCGACATTTGGCCATCGCGGTTACCATCAACGACCAGGCCCATCGGCACGAGCATGAATCCATGGCCCTCGGCTCCGCCCTGTGGATTGGCGGGATCCGTATAATCACCAAACCCGACAATCATCCCGTGGTCGTTCATGTCCCCGATATTAAAGGTGATCGGCTTCCAGCCGGCCTTGTCTGAGACCAAGTCTGTTAGCGAGCGCACAACCCAGTCCCCATTCGGCGCATACTCCCAGACTGCCGGCAAGACGCCGCTAACGTAATCTTTGAACCAGTAGCCCAGGATCTGCGGCGCGGGTACGGCCTTCGGGTTTCCTTCACTGTCGATCTCATGACGAACAAAGGCGTTAATTGCGCTCGGCCCCGCGTCCGCGATATCGCGGCGTGTGCCATCGGCATTGATTACAACCATGTGGTACCAATCCTCGCTAAACGCCGCCACCATCCCACTCTCATTAACGTCCCATGGATTGTAGCTGACGCTCCGCCCGTCCACCATGCCTGTGCTGGGCGGCGCCCACATCGGATCGCCCGGGACCAGCATGCTTCCGATGTAGCGGCCCGTTGAGCTGGCACGTGTGATTGTGCTGACCGGCCCGTTGAGCCGCGCGATCGGCCAAGAACCGTACACGCCGATATTGGCGGCTGTTCCGCCACTCAGCGCCTGCGCGTCTCCTCCACTGGCTGACCAACGATAGGCGTTATTTATCGACTGCGGAAACCGGAATACCGGGGAACCGAACCCCCAAGCGGTCAAGACGCTGCCGTAAAGCATGCCGCGGTCGTCGATTGCCTGAAGCGAAGCAGCGCGATATTGGACAGGACGTGTGAAGGGCGGAATCGCCGCTATACGAGGCGAGGAGATTCTTCTTCTCGCGGTTGCGTCATCAGGGTCCCAAACGAGGCCGAAAGCCAGCTCCGTGGATTGGCCTGAGGATGGATTCGACGGGACGGAACCTACACCGACCACAGCGCCCGAATCATTCATATCTACGGCCTCCCACCCTGCAGAAGGATCATCAGGCTGAAGTTGCTCGATTACGCCTGCTTTCCACCTGCACCAACCGAGCTCAGGATGCGAAGCAAGGACCCACCCGTTGTTCGCGACACGGGTCGGCCAGACGCCCTTGCCGAGATCGATCACGGCATAATGCAGCGGCGGAGGCGGCGTGGCGCTCGGGTCAGGCGCTGGCGTTGCGCCAGGTAGCGCTACTGGGATTTGCACGGGCAAACCGTCAGTCGAGAGGCGAAACAGCGCAGACGCGAAGTTCCGCGCCGGTCCGGCCGTCGCGGTGACCGAGCTGCTGTAGTTCTGCAGCGGCGGAAAGGTAAAGTATGCGCTGGCTATTCCGTTGCTGGTGGTGCGGGCTGTGATCGTCTCCTTTCCTGCGGTGAGCTCAGCCGTCGCCGCGAGTCGACCGCTATTCTTCGGCACAGAAAAATTTACAGGCGCATTGGACAAGAGCTGCCCGGCTGGACTGCGCACCTCCAGCATCAATGCGTCAGCCGCGTATGATCCGGCGTTTCCCTGCTGATTGTTGCCGCTGAGAATCTGTAGCACCGGCGTAATACCGTTGTAGTAATCAGTCGGATCTTTGCCCTGCTGATATTCCTGCAGGTTCGTCAGACCATCTCCGTCGTCATCTCCGTTTGGATCGATGCCGACCCGGCCGAAGTACTGACGCTCCCAGGCGTCTGGCAAGGCGTTACCGTCGCCATCGTAGAGCGGGTCGATCTGCGGAATTTCGAAGCTGAAGAGATTCTTTACCTGGCCAATATTGGCAACGGCGAAGTCGTCCGATGAAGAGGAGGCATTGGTCCAAGGGTATGCATCCACGAGTCCGAGCGCAATTAACCTGTCGTAGAATGGTTTCGCGGTATTTTTCAGCTGTCCGACATTAACCGGCGCGAAATCGTTGACTTGAGAAGTGGGCGTCGACCAGTCAGCGATTACGGAGTGCAGCGGATCTCCAGCGCCGCCTGGGAGCTTTGTGTCCATTTCAGCTACCGCTGCCGCAGCGATGTTCTTTAGCTGGCCGATATTCGCCGGAGCGTAGTCGTCCGGGGTTGCGCCCGCGATGGTTACACCACGTTGTGACCACCAGGCAGGGGCTGCTGCGAACGCCAGCAGAGGAAGAGCTATGCAGGCGAGCAGCGCCACCAGGACGCGACACCTACTTACAGCACCACGGCTGTTATTGCAGTCCAGTTTCACAGCAGCAGGAGGCGAGTAGCTGGGATTACGGCATGGGACCCTGCGTGTATTCGCCCATGGAGAGATCGCCTTGTGGAGCAAGACGTGTCGGCCATTCTCCAGCAGGCCCTTGGGGCCCTTGCGGCCCTGATGGGCCGGTGTCTCCGTTCACCCCCGCCAGGCCTTGCGAACCGGGCAAACCCGGCAGCCCTTGTGGACCTGTTGCGCCAGGCAACCCTTGCGCGCCTGTCTGACCTGCGGCACCTGTCGGTCCTGCTGCTCCTTCAGGACCACGGATGTTCGTCTGGACCGTCCACAACGGGTCAGCGTTAGCGGTCACCTTTCGCCATACGTTAGCCGTAGCGGAATCCAGGTAGTAATCGTTAGCCGATCCAAGCTCTTGTGAAGGCGTGCCATTACCGGAAAACCATTTCGCGCCATCGGCTCCGGCGAGTCCTTGCGGGCCGTCGCCGCCTCGATCGCCGCTAGGACCTCGTAGACCAACAGGACCGCTTTCTCCCTGAGGGCCTGCTACTCCTGTATCGCCTTTATCACCTTTAGGGCCGGTAAGTCCCGGCGGTCCTTGCGCACCGCCCGGTCCAACAGGTCCAGCGATGCCGGCTGGTCCAGCCGGCCCCTGAGCGCCGGCAGCACCAGTCGGCCCAGTCTTACTCAGCGATATTTCGAGCCGCGGCTCATGGCTGGTCAGGTTGGATTCCTTAGCATCAAAAGCGAGGTTCAGGGTGCTTGCCCCAGCACTCGGTTCGATCATGAAGCCCTCGTTTGGAAGCGAGCCATCCAGCCAGGCTTTCACCCAGCCTGTAACATCGATGCTGGTAAAATTAATGCCGTAGCTAATCGGAAGGTCAGCCAGCTTCGGTGCGCCGAACGTCAGGTTCGAGACTGTAGTATCTTTAAGCGTGAGTTCGTCCCACGCATTGGTGATCGGCGTGAGCGTGATTGAACCTAAGACTGTGGAGTCGCTGTTTACCCAAAGCCGGATTCTCGCACTCGTAATGTCGGCGGCGGTGGTGCCGGGCGGCAATGTCGCGACGCTGAACTTGATGAACGATCGTCCGAGACGCCCATTGCCTTTGAATACGCGCAGATCGGAACCGGCGCCGTTGTTCGTGGTGTTTGGCGGCGGCTTTCCGCTCGTCCCATTATCCACATAGGTGTCTTGCAGCAGCAGCGCCTCAACCGCCTTGGCAGTATGGACTGCAACGAGCGTCGCTGCGGCGGTAATGAATAACGTGACGGTTTTTCGGAATTGTTTGGTTAAGCTCATGGGAGGAACAACGGCGTGAGCGTCGCTACGGCGGCTTTGGTGCCACGAGCGCCGCGAGGGAGGGGCGCAGAGCCGCGACGGCACGGAACTGCGGTGATTCTGGGGGGAGATCACGGCGCAGATTTTAGGCAGAACGCGTGCGACCTGCCCATACCGCAAATCCAGTATATTCTCTGCACGAGCCGTTGTAGCCCGACGAAGCGCGCGTAGATGTTCGCGGTGCATACTTCCACCGGCACATCGTTGCTTTCGCTCGTTGCGACGGCGGAGTCGATCGCCGCCCGGTTGGACGCGATTGCTTCCGGCAAGCCGGTCACGTTTTCGCACGTGAGCGAAGCGGCCCACGGCTTTCTCGTGGCGGTGATTGCGCAGCACACGCGCCGAACCACATGGATCGCCTGCCCTACTGTCCGCGCGCAGGAACAGCTCTATGAAACGCTGCTCAACTGGCGCGCCGACGCGCTCTTTCTGCCCGAAGTAGAGTTCGCCGCGGTCGAGAACATCCTGCCCGATCCCGAGATGGCGGCGGAGCGACTGGCGCTGCTGACGCGGATCAGCCATGAAAAAGGGCCGCACCTGATCGTTGCGACGCGGGCCGGTCTCGCCCAGCCAGCCCCGCAGCCGCGCGCGCTGGCCGCGGCTTCACTGCGACTGCGCCATGGAAGCCCTCAGACAATGGAGCAAACGCTCGGCGCGCTGGCCGCCGCGGGTTACGAGCGCGTCCCGCAGGTCACGACCCGCGGGCAGTTCGCGCTTCGCGGCGGAATCCTCGACCTGTTCTCCTGGCAGGCGCATCTCCCGGTGCGCATCGAGTTCTTCGGTGACGAAATCGAGTCGCTGCGCGAGTTCGACGTCGACACGCAAACATCGGTTCGCAATCTCCGGCAGGTCGAGATTCTTTCCGCGACCGACGAACAGAGCGCTTCGATCGCCGACTACATTCGTGCGGGTGACCTGCGCGTGGCGACCGAGCCTGAGGAGCCGGATACCGCGCCGATAAGGATCAGCGAAGGGTGGATTGGGCCGACAAGCGCCGCGGCGTCCTCGACGAAGGCGGGCGGGACGGTGCCCGTCCCTCCACCGGAGGATTTCAGCGGCGCATTCCCTCATGCCGAGGTCGGCGATTTTGCGATGGGCGATTTCACGCTCATCGAGGCGAAGCGCGCCCAGTTTGCAGCGCGCCTGAAGGAATGGCGCGAAAGCGGTGCGCGCGTCGTCATTTACTTCCAGACCGAAGGTGAGATCGAGCGGTTCCGCGAGATCTTGAGCGACCCGCCCAATGCGCTCGCGGAGGTGGAGCTGGCGCAAGGCACGCTGGCTGCCGGTTTCACCTTCCCGGACGCGAACCTTGTCGTGCTTTCGGGCGGCGAGCTGCTGGGGCGTTTCCCGGCGCACGGCCGTCGCCGGCTGCAACGCGCGGAGAAGCTCGCGCGGCATCGGGTCCAGATCGATTTTAGCGAACTGAACGAGGGCGACTTTGTCGTCCACCTCGAGCACGGCGTCGGCCGATTTGCCGGTCTTCAGAAGCTGGATGGCCAGCGCGAAGTGCTGGTGCTCGAGTTTGCCGAGGAAGCGAAACTCTACGTCCCGCTCGAGCAGGCATACCTTGTCTCGCGCTACGTCGGCGTGGGCAAGAAATCACCGCCACTCAGCTCGCTGGCGGATGCGAAATGGGCGCGCGCGAAGAAGAACGCCGCCGACTCGATCTTCGATTTCGCGGCGAAAATGCTTGCCGTGCAGGCCGAGCGGGAGACGCAGGCGGGTTATCCCTTTGGCCCAGACACAAAATGGCAGGCGGAGTTCGAGCATTCCTTTCCATTCCGCGAAACGCCCGACCAGCTCACCGCAATTGCGGCGACAAAGCGCGACATGGAAATGCGTCGCTCGATGGATCGGCTGATCTGCGGCGATGTCGGGTTCGGCAAGACCGAGGTCGCGATTCGCGCGGCCTTCAAAGCTGTCATGGATGGAAAGCAGGTGGCAGTGCTCGCGCCGACCACCGTCCTGGCGCAGCAGCATTTCGAAACGTTCCACCAGCGGATGCTCGATTATCCGGTGCGGATCGAGATGCTGAGTCGCTTCCGCTCCCAGCGCGAACAGAAGAAGGTCCTTCAACTGCTGCGCGAAGGTGGTGTCGACATCGTGATCGGCACGCACCGGTTAATCTCCGGCG
>JBJMWX010000127.1:0-7431 GCA_045809925.1 Chthoniobacterales bacterium | reverse complement strand
TTCATTCCGCTCGAGATTACCTCGCCAACGCGCGTCTTGCGCGTCGCACGCTGTTCTGCCGTAGGGTCCGCCCGCCGCGGCGGGTTCTCATTCGGCTGACTGGCTATCTGTTCGTCGTTCGCCATAAACTACTTTTTCGCTTTCGCTTTTTTTGACAGCGCCGTCTCGATCCGCGCGACATCTCGGCGCAGCAAGCGGAGGCGGCTCGGCTGTTCCAGCTGCCCACTCTGCTGCTGCAGTCGCAAATGCAGCGTCTCCTGTCGCAGATCGCGTCTCTTCGTCTGCAACTCGTCGACACTCATTTCGTAAACTTCTTTGAATTTCATGGTTCGTTAGCCCGCGGCCACATGGTGACGGCTCAGGAATTTCGTGCGCACCGGCAATTTATCGGCGGCCAATCGCAGCGACTCGCGGGCAACCGATTCCGGCACGCCATCGAGCTCAAATAAAATGTTACCCGGCCGAACCGTTGCGACCCAGTACTCCGGCTGACCTTTGCCCTTGCCCATTCGGGTTTCGGGCGGACGCGATGTCACGGATTTGTCCGGGAAAATGCGGATCCAGAGCTTGCCTTTGCGCTTCATGTTACGGGTGAGCGCGACGCGCGCGGCCTCGATTTGCGTGTTTGTAATCCAGGCGCGCTCAAGCGTCTGGAGGCCAAACTCGCCGAAATCGATCCTCAGATTGCGCGAAGCCGTGCCCTTGCGGCTACCCCGCTGGGTCTTCCGGAACTTTACGCGTTTGGGCATCAATGGCATGGCGAAATCTCCTGTTGGTTAAGCCGGAACTGTTTCGGGCGCCGGGGGTGGTGGCGGCGGCTGTGCCGGTTGTTCGGCCGGTTTTTCCTCCGGCTTACAGATCCAGCATTTCACACCGATTTTGCCGTAAACCGTGTTCGCTTCGGCGAAACCGTAGTCGATCGGCGTTCGCAGTGTGTGCAGCGGAACCTTGCCCTCACGATACCATTCTGAGCGCGAAATCTCGGCGCCGTTCAACCGGCCCGAGCTGCGCAAACGAATTCCCTGCGCGCCAAAATCCATCGCGACCTGCACGGCTTTTTTCATCGCGCGGCGATACGCGATCCGCCGTTCAATCTGCAGCGCCACATTCTCCGCTACCAGCTGGGCGTCGAGCTCTGGTGTTTTGATTTCCTGGATGTCGATTTTGATCTGCTTCCCCTGCGCCATGCGCGAGATCTCCTCGGTCATCTTCTCGATCTCAGCGCCCTTTCGTCCGATCACGATGCCGGGCCGCGCGGTGTGAATCGTCACTCTGATCGAGTTCCAGGCGCGCTCGATAATGATCTTCGATACGGCGGCGAACTGCAGCTTCTTCTTCACGTAACCGCGAATCTCGATGTCGCTGTGGAGAAACGCGGGCAGCTCCTGTGGCGACGCGTACCAGCGCGAACGCCAGTCGCGGTTCACGCCGAGGCGGAAGCCGATCGGATTGACTTTTTGTCCCATAAAATTACTTCTGCTCCTCCGCGGCCGGCGCAGCAGTCGCAGCTGAGCTCTTCTTTGCGGTGGCTTTTGATTTCTGCTTCTTTTGACCGGCCTTCTTCTTGTCCCGCGTCTTGATCTCGATCTCGTCCGTCAAGACGATCCGAATGTGGCTGCTGCGCTTGAGAATCTGGCTGCCGCTGCCACGGGCCCGCGTCATCATTCGCTTCATCGTCGGTCCCTCGCCGACAGTCGCCTCTTTCACGACCAGGCCGTCGACCTTCAGGTTAGCGTTGTTCTCGGCGTTCGCGACCGCGCTCTTGAGTGTCTTGTTGATCAACGCGGCCGCCTTCTTGGGGCTGAACGCGACGATGTCGAGCGCTGCCGAAACCGGCAGGCCCTGAATCTCGCGCGTGACTTCGCGCGCTTTGAACGGCGAAATCTTCGCGTACCGATATGTCGATCGAACTTCCATTATTTTAAACTCGCATTTTGACGGGCGTCGGCCTGGAGCCGATCGCCCACTTTTATCTTGTCCTTCTTCGAATCCATTTCCTGAACCACTGCGCCGCAGATCTTCTGGCGAACATCAACGACGCGGAGAGTGGCGATCACTTTGTCGCCCCGCAGCACGCGCAACGGCATCCCCGCCTTCACCCCCTGCTGCTCGCCGAAGTTGCCTACGACGAGGGACCATTCATCCTTTACGCTGATCACGCTCCCGTCCATCAGGCTGGGCTGCTCCGCGATCGGCGCGGCCACATTGCTCTTCGCAATCAGGTTATTCGTGCTCCGCAACTGCGCTTCCACTTCCGCACGCGCCTGGGCATCCCCGCCGCTCGACGTTTTTAGTAGATGCAACATCGACTCGCTCAGCTGCAGCATCTGCTCGCGGTAGGCCTCTCTCTCCTTTTGCGCGAGCTGCAGATCGCTCACCGCCGCGAGCAATCGCTGCTCGAGCTTAGTTCGATCTTTGCTCGCGCTCTCGAAGCCGAGTGCTTCCATTCGCAGCTGCAGGTCGGAATACTTGCGACGGAAAACTTCCGCTTCCGCGTTCGATTCCGCGAGGCTGTCCGTCAATGCTTTGACCGACTCCTGTTGCAACGACAGCTGCCGCCGCAGCTCCTCGTTCTGAGAAAGCAGCGACTCTGCCGTTACCTGCGCTCCGGCGTTTCCTAAACTGGATTCTGACAAAGAACTATTTCCCTGCGCCAAAAGCAGGGAAGTTGAGAGCAGGCAGTTGAGCGTTGAGAGCCGCGCTATGGCCGCTCCTCGTCTCTCAACTTTCAACTCTCAAACCTCAACTTTCTTCACATCACTTGGTCACTTTCGCGGTGTGCGAACCGTGTTTCTTAAATATCCGCGTCGGCGAAAACTCGCCGAGCTTGTGGCCCACCATGTTCTCGGTGACGAAGACAGACTGAAACGTCTTGCCGTTGTGAACCAAAAACGTGTGCCCGACAAAATCCGGCGTGACCATCGAACGGCGCGACCAGGTCTTGATGGGCTTTTTCGAGCCCGCACTGTTCATCCGGTCGATCTTCTCGAGAAGATGCGGCTCGACGAAGGGTCCTTTTTTCAACGATCTGCCCATAAAGTCAAATACCTGCGGTTACTTCTTGCGGCGACGCTCCAGGATAAAACGGTCGCTCGGCTTGTGTTTCGCGCGCGTTTTGAATCCTTTGGCGAGCTGTCCCCACGGGCTCACCGGGTGGTGCCGTCCGCCGCCGCCTTTGGACTTGCCCTGGCCGCCGCCCATCGGGTGGTCGATCGGGTTCATAACCATGCCGCGCACGTGCGGCCGGCGACCGAGCCAGCGGGTCCGGCCGGCTTTGCCGCTCGAGACGTTCATGTGATCGATGTTGCCCACCTGGCCAATGGTGGCGAAACAGGCTTCATGGATCCGGCGAATTTCGCCCGAAGGTAATTTTACCAGCGCATAACCGGCTTCGCGGTTGTTCAGCGTCGCCTGCTGTCCCGCACTCCGCGCAATCTGCCCACCGCGACCTGGGGCAATCTCGATGTTGTGAATGCTGGAACCAAGCGGAATTGCGCTCAATGGCAGCGAATTTCCAATCTCCGGTGCCGCTTCCGGTCCGGAGATGACACTCGCCCCGACGCGCAGACCATCCGGCGCGAGGATGTAGCTTAGCTCACCGTCCGCGTACTTAATCAGAGCGATTCGCGCCGAACGATTCGGATCGTACTCGATCCCCTGTACTTCTGCGGCCATTCCGTACTTGCGGCGTTTGAAATCGACTTTGCGGTAATGATGCTTGTGTCCGCCCCCGATGTGACGCGACGTCAATCGGCCGCGATTATTCCGGCCACCGCTGCGTTTCTTCACCTGGAGCAGCTTCTTGTGCGGCTTCGACTTCGTAATCTCCTCGAAGGCGGGCAGCGACTTAAACCGCAGGACCGGCGTTAATGGGCGAAAGCTCTTCAGTGCCATATCAAATTGTCATTCCGAGCGCAGTCGAGGAATCTCCGCGGACGAGCAGCATCGTAGAAGATGTCTCGGCGTCGCTCGACATGACACACACCGGGCTGTGGATAGTGGGCTGCATCATACCAGGTCGATCTTGTCACCTTCTTTGAGCGTCACGATCGCCTTTTTCCAGTGCGCCTTCCGGCCGTAGTCGGCGCGGCGTTCGCGCTTCTTTTTGCCGGCATAATTGCAGGTGTTCACGCTGACGACCTTCTTATTGAACAGCTTCTCGACCGCCTGCTTGATTTGAATCTTGTTCGCGCGCGGCGAAACGCGAAACACGTATTTGTTATACTTCTCGCCGAGCAGCGACGACTTTTCGGTCAAGGACGCCGTCTGGATGATATCGAAATGCTCGTTCATTTCCCTGCGTCCTCCGCAGATTCAGTTTCCGTTTTGCGCCGGCGGGTCGGTTTCCCCTCCGCAGGCGTCGATGTCTTTTCCTCCTGCTCCGGCGTGCCGTCGAGCCGACCGGCCGTGCGCTCCGCCAGCCTGGCCAGCGCACCTGAGGTGACCACAATCTTGTCGAACGCGAGCAGCTGTTCGGTATTGACGTCGTTTGCCGTCGCGAGCAGCACCGGCTTCACATTGCGGGCCGACTTGTACGTGTTCTCGTCGAACGAATCCGACACGATCAGCACCTTGCGCGCGTCGGTCTGCTTCTTCAGCAATGTGATAAACGCCTTGGTCTTCACTTCCTTAACCGTGAACCCGTCGACTGTCAGTACGTCGCCCGCGTTGATTCGCTCCGTCAGTGCCTTCTGAAAGGCGAGACGACGCACTGTCTTCGAAATCTTCTTTGAATAATCCCGCGGCTTCGGACCGAAAACTACCCCGCCACTACGCCAGATCGGCGACGACTTGTAACCCGCACGGGCGCGGCCCGTGCCCTTCTGTCGCCACGGCTTTGCGCCGGAAAACGCGACTTCCGCCTTCGTTTTCGTGTTGGCCGAACCGGAGCGGCGCGCGGCGCGCATGGCAACGACGGTCTCGTGCAAGGCCTGCGTCCCGCGGCCACCTTCGACCAGCGCGATTTTCGCGTCCTTTGCTGCGTCTGCTGTGAGAACTTTCGCCGCCATATTAACGAACCTTCACGGCCGGCTTCTTCGCCTGTTCGGCCTGGTCGTGCTTCCGGTGCTCGTCGTGGACCGCGCGGAGAACTTCCGGATGCTTAACCGCCGGCCGCACGATCACGTAACTGCCATTCGATCCCGGCACCGCGCCGCTGATTAAAATTACCTTCTCGGCTTCGCGCACCTGCATGACCTGCAGATTCTGAACTGTCACACGCTCATCCCCCATATGACCCGGCATGCCCATGTTTTTCCAGATACGACCGGGCGTGGAGCGGTTACCGATAGCGCCGTTGCGCCGATGGGTTTTTGAACCGTGCGCAGCTCCCTGTCCGGCAAAGTTGTGCTTCTTCATCACGCCCTGGAAACCTTTGCCCTTGGAGCGGCCGATCACGTCGACGAAGTCGCCGGGAGCGAATTGCGTCACGCTTAAATTCACTTCTCCTTCGGGCAAATCCGCACCGAGCCGGAACTCGCGGACGAATTTTTTTGGCGCGACGCCGCCTTTTTTGAACTCGCCAAGCGCAGCACTCGTCATGCGCGATTCCTTCTGCGTACCGAACGCGACCTTCACCGCTGAATAGCCGTTCCGGTCTGCGTTGATGCGGCTGACCAGCACGTTATCGCCGGCCGCGATCACGGTCACCGGACGCAGCTTGCCGCTCGCGTCGTAGACGCTCGTCATGCCGATTTTCTGTCCAAGAAGTCCGATGCTCATGCTCGTAGGTTGGCAAAATGTTCAGGCGTCGTGCCGCTAAATCTTGATCGTGATATCCACACCGGCGGGCAGGTTCAGTTTCTTCAACTCGTCCACTGTTTTTGCCGTCGGCTCGATAATGTCGAGCAGCCGTTTGTGGGTGCGGATTTCAAACTGGTCCATCGACTTTTTGTCGACGTGGGGAGAGCGGTTGACCGTGAATTTCTCGACCAGAGTCGGCAGCGGGATGGGACCCGCCACACGCGCGCCGGTGCGCTTCGCCGTCTCGACGATATCGACGGCGGACTGGTCGAGCATCCGATGGTCGAATGCCTTCAGACGAATGCGAATGCGCTGGCCGTTCGCCATTACTTCGTCTCCTTCTGGTCAAGGATTGCGCTGACAAGATTCGGCGGCACCTGTTCGAAGTGCGATGGCTCCATCGAGTAGCTGGAGCGACCTTTCGAGAGCGAGCGAATCGCAGTCGCGTACCCGAACATTTCGGCGAGCGGCGCTTCAGCGTTCACAATCGTCAGGTTACCGCGCGCTTCGATGCTGTTGATCTTGGCGCGACGACGATTCAAGTCGCCGATGATGTCACCCTGAAACTCTTCCGGCGTCGAATTTTCCACCTTCATGATCGGCTCGAGCAGGATGGGCTTCGCCTTCTTGAACGCGTCTTTGACCGCAAAAATCGCGGCGAGCTTGAACGCCATTTCGTTCGAGTCGACCTCGTGGTAGGAGCCGTCGACGATGTCGACGTGGGCGTCGATCACTTGGTAGCCTCCGACGACGCCGTTGAGCATCGCTTCTTCAATGCCTTTCTTGCAGGCCGGGATGTAGTCCTTCGGGATCGTTCCACCGACTACCTTGTTCTCAACCGTAATGCCTTTGCCGCGCTCGTTGGGATGGACCTTCACGATCACGTGGCCGTACTGACCGCGACCACCTGACTGCTTGATGAGCTTGCCTTCGCCGTCGGATGGCGCAGTGATCGTCTCGCGATAGGCGATCTGCGGTTTGCCGGCATTGGCTTCAACTTTGAACTCGCGAAACATGCGGTCACGGATGATCTCCAAATGGAGCTCGCCCATGCCGGCGATGATCGTCTGGCCGGTGTCCTCGTGGGTGTAAACCTTGAAGGTCGGATCTTCTTCCGATAGCCGCTGCAGCGCAGTTGCCATTTTTTCCTGGTCCTGCTTGGTCTTCGGTTCGATCGCCATCGAGATGACCGGCTCCGGGAATGACGGCGGCTCGAGCAGGATCGGATGATCCTCGTCGCAAAGCGTATCGCCGGTGGTGATGTTCTTGATTCCGACAATGGCCGCAATGTCGCCGGAATAGCAGGTCTCGATATCTTCGCGTTTGTCCGCCTGAATTTGAATCAAACGCGAGATGCGCTCGCGTTTGTTCGTGCGCGGATTGTAGACGGTATCGCCTTTACTGAGTGTGCCCGAATAAACTCGAAAGAAAACGAGCTTGCCGACAAACGGATCGCTCCAAAGCTTGAACGCGAGCGAGCAAAAGTTGCCGTGGTCGTCCGTTGGCGCCTCCATCGGCTCGTGCGAATCGGGATCCATGCCTTTGGCCGGCGGAATATCGAGAGGGCTTGGGAGGTAATCGACCACTGCGTCGACCAGGTACTGCACGCCTTTATTCTTGAGCGCCGAACCGGCAACGACGGGCACAAACTTGTTCGCAATCGTTTGACGACGAATGCCCGCTTTCAAC
>JBJMWX010000126.1:0-20904 GCA_045809925.1 Chthoniobacterales bacterium | reverse complement strand
CCATCTAGTGCGGGCGCGTGTCTGCATCGAGCGATGCCGCTATTGGCAGGCCGAGTACTGGGTTAGCAGTGCGCGCGATTATGTTCTAAGTCTCGCTTGCCAGCGTCGCGGCCTGTCGCCGTTTCATGGGCGTGGCTTTGATGACCTGCCGCGTGAAATACGCGAGGCGATGACAGAGGCAATACCGCGTGAACTGGGGCGCGAATCTCTACAGAAGGCGCTTCGGGCCGCGGTGGAAGGGCTTCTTCGGGAAGCCTACGAAATGCAGGAACTCGTCGCGAAATTGAAGCCACAGCTTCGCGAGCTAACCGAAAGTTGATGCAGCTCGCCGTCGCTCGCGCGTGCCGCTCCGGGGCTATCCGCTGCCTCGCGGCAGAAGTGGATCGGTCCTTTTGCTCGAATTGGCACTGGTAAATTGCCAGCGCGAAGGGGTATTCTCCTGACATGAAAACATCGAAAGGTTTGTTTTGGCCACTGATGAGGTGCTGCGCGTTGCTCGGTGTAATTCTGCTGATCCTTGTGCCGGCGTCATCGTTCGCCGGACCAAACACGCCGGTCCAGAAGAAGCAGGCCGTTCGGAAGGAGTACTTCATCTTCACGACCGGTTCTCAGATCCCGGTGGCTGTTAACCGGTTCAGGGGTCCGATTGCGACCACACCATCCAACGAGCAGATCATTCATATAACTGATCGCAACCGGCTGATGGGACCGCAATTCGTCAACGTCGGCCATCCCTTTTAGTCGAGAGCGGCAGAACGCGCGCGAAAGATTAGCGCTCGAATACGCTACTCGTAGCGGAGCGCGACGCTCGGGTTCACCTGCAGAGCGCGTCGCGCGGGCAGATACGCTGCCAGCGCGGCTGCGACGACCAGAATAGTCGTTGCCGCGGCAAAGACGACCGGATCAGCCGGCGTAACACCGAAGAGCAGATTCGCGATCACGCGCATGCCGGCGAGCGCGATGCCACCGGCAATCACGACGCCCGCCAACAGGAGCAACGTCACCCGCTTCACGATCAACGCGAAAATATCGTGGATTAGCGCGAGCCGCTGCCCATGCTCTGATTGACGCCGGAGTTCTGAATCCGTTCGAGCGACTTGGTGCTGGCACGCTCTACCTTTTGAGCACTTGGACCAGCCTGAGCGTCATCATCCACTTCGACGTAGCGTCCGCCGAGGTGCGAGCCGGTTTCTTCCGGGACCCAGACGTATTTCTTCTTCTTTTTCGCCCCCGCGGCCGATTTCCCTGCCGGCGCGCCGCGCAGGTCCAACGAAACCATGACCGGCCTGTTCGCGTTCAACTTCACGGCCTGGACTGGTGAAGTGACGCCACCGGTGACTATCGCGCTCACCTTGTAGCTGCCAGGCGGGAGATTATTCGCGAGGAAGCGACCTGCAGCGTCTGTGCGCAAAACGATCGCGGACATTTTCCTGTCCTGACGATCAAGGCGGACTTTTGCTCCTTTGGCGGCGCGACCATCGACGCCTTTGACGTCCCCCTGCAGGGTGGAGGTCTGCGCGAGCGCAAGGGAGGCGGAAAGGGCGGCGGCCGCGACCGTGGAGAAGCGGAGACAATATTTTATGGACATGGATTATTTATGCCATAGTCGGTCGATGGCGTCCAATGCTTTACGAGCCGTGAAACCCTCGATCGAAGGCCGGCAGATAGAAAAGTGGTCGTGGCGACGGTCGGTGCGATTGCGGTTGACGCGGCCGGCAATTACACCGCGATTGTGCGAGGCAACAACAGCATATCGGGAGTGGCGCTTGGAGAAGAGTACAATCTCGGGAATCCGCAGTAATCGCGCCGGTCGAGCGGCGCCGGATGACGAGTGACGCCGTAATTTGGGTTGCTCAGCTGGTGGCGCTTTGGTAGTTGGCAACCCGTAATCTTATCTCGCGATCATGATTGGGATTTTGCAATGAGAAGACCAAGCGCAAAGTTGCTCCAGGGCACGCTCGATATGCTCATCCTGAAGGCGCTTTGCCATGGCTCGATGCATGGCTACGGGATTGCTAAACGGATCATGCAGTTGGCCCATGAGGATTTGACCGTCGAAGAGGGATCGCTCTATCCCGCGCTGCAACGCCTGGGCCAGCAGGGCTGGGTTTCGAGCGAGTGGCGCATGTCGGAAAATAATCAGCGCGCACGCTACTACCGACTGACCAGGACCGGCCGGAAACAGCTTGAAAGCGACGAAGCGAATTGGGAACGCCTCGCCGGCGCGGTAAGCCGCGTTTTACGGAGCGCGTAACCGTGACTTGGTTTCGCGTCCTGGGTGCGCGTCTCTTCGCGCTCACCCATCGTTCGCAGCTCGAGGCTGACATGGAGGAAGAGCTGCGCTTTCACCTTGCCATGCGCACGCAGGAAAACGTCCGCCGCGGTCTTTCGCCGGCAGAAGCAGCCCGCCAGGCCGGTCGGCAATTCGGGAATGTCAATCTCATCAAAGACGCGTGGCGCGACATCAGCGGCGGTGGAGCGGTGGAAACAATCTGGCGGGACGTGCGGTTCGCCGCGCGAATGCTGCTCAAGAACCGGGCATTTGCATTCATCGCCGTTCTCGCTCTCGGTCTCGGTATCGGCGCGAACACCGCGCTCTTCACCGTCGTCGGCAACGTCTTGTTACGTCCCCTGGCGTATCCAAACGCGGGTCAGCTCATGTCCGTCTGGCTTCGCGAAGACCGAAACCCGGAGAAGCAGGTTCGTTTTACCTATCCGGACTTCGCAGACGTGCGTGCTCAAAATCGCTGGTTCGACGGACTGGGAGCTTTCTTCCCCTGTAGTTTTGTTGTTGCCGGCGGCGAGGGTGAAACGATGCACGCCGAAGGAGCGTACGTTACTCCGGAGGCGTTGCGGTTGCTCGACGTTCAACCGATTCTAGGCCGCCTCTTTACAGAATCGGAGGACGAACCCGGCAACCGCAGCGCCATAATTAGTCACGCGCTCTGGCAGGAGCGCTTCGCCGGAGCGCCGGATGCAGTCGGCGCGCCGCTGTTCGTGGACGGCTACGAGTATCAGATCGTTGGGGTAATGCCGGCGGATTTCCAATTTCCGGTTGCCAATGATCCAGCACAAGTCTGGACGACTTTTGCGCGTGATCGTGAACCGTCTCCGAGTGGCGAACCGCCGCACGCTGCGCACCGCGACGCACATTATGTGCAGGTGCTCGGGCGGTTGAAGCACAATGTTAGCCGGGAAGACGCTGCCGTGGGTGTGAGCGCAGTCCTCGCGAGCCTGGCAGCCAAATACCCGGAAACGAACCGCCGGTTCGACTCCGGCGCAGTCGTTCCGTGGCTCGCTCAAATCACGAACAAGGTGCGGCCCGCATTACTACTGCTGATCGGCGCAGCGCTCTGCCTGCTATGTATCGCGTGCGTGAATGTAGCGAACCTGCTGCTTGGTCGCGCGACCACGCGGCAGAAGGAAATGGCGATCCGCGCCGCTGTAGGCGCCGGGCGCAGCCGGATCCTCAGGCAACTCTTGGCCGAAAGCCTGCTCCTGGCCGCAATCGGCGGTTGCCTTGGACTGTTGCTCGCGCTCGTCGGCACGCACTACATCGTGGCCATGCTGCCGCCGGACTTTCCGCGCAGCAGCGAGATCGCGCCCGACCGGGCGATGCTCATTTTTGCCGTGATTGCGACAATCGTGACCAGTTGTGTTTTTGGGTTTGCTCCCGCCTGGTACGCGGCGCGGTGCGACCTCGCGCGCGTGCTGAACGATTGCAGCCGGATTTGCGGCCAAAGCCCGCGTGGCCGCCGGCTTCGCAACGTCTTGGTGGTCACCGAGCTGGTGCTTGCATTCATTCTTCTGGCCGGTGCCTGCTCTCTGATTCGCAGCCTCTGGACGCTCGAAAACGCCGCTCCCGGGTTTAATCCCCGCGAGCTCGTGACCGCCAGGTTGTCACTTCCAGAGAACGGCAGCACGAGGGAGCCGCTCCGTGCGACAAGATTCTTTCGTGAATTGTTCCGTCGATTGGCTGACGTGAAAGAGATCAAGTCGGCCAGCGCCGTCTATCCGCTGCCGTTCACGCCGCAATGGCTGACTGACGTCGAAATCAGTGGCAGACGGATTCTTAAGGCCGATTTGCCCCGCGCCCGGCCGTATATCGTCACTCCGAACTTTTT
This sequence comes from Chthoniobacterales bacterium, assembly GCA_045809925.1. Classification (GTDB taxonomy): domain Bacteria; phylum Verrucomicrobiota; class Verrucomicrobiia; order Chthoniobacterales; family UBA10450; genus CADDYX01. Next base: position 16,780 of record JBJMWX010000126.1, on the reverse strand, counting down.
TCAGACAATGCAAATCGGAATGAGAAAGGGCCGCGATTTTGACGATCGTGACGACCGCAATGCGCCACGCGTAGTGATCGTTAATGAAGCGCTGGTGCGGGCCTTTTTCCCAAACGAGGATCCACTCGGGAAGCGAATACGGCCCGGATTGAGTGATGATTTGGAGCCGATACCCGTCAGGGAAATCATCGGAGTGGTGGCGGATGCCAAGTCCGACGACTTGGCGAGCGAGCCGATGCCCGCCGTTTACATGCCTCACGCGCAATGTCCGGCTGTGGACATGACTCTGGTCCTTCGCGGTCACGGCTCGGCCGATCAGATGATCGGTGCGACGCGTCACGCCGTTACCGCCCTCGACATGAGTGTGGTTCTCTACCAGAGCCACGAAATGGAACATTATCTGAAAGTTGCGGTCGCGCAGGCGCGCCTCAATTCAATCCTGATGGCAATCTTTGCCAGCGTCGCCGTCGTCCTGACTGCGATTGGCGTTTATGGCGTAATGGCCTACGCCGTCGTCCAGCGGACACACGAAATTGGGATTCGCCTGGCGCTCGGCGCGCAGAAGTTGACGATTTTTCGACTGGTCGTCGGGCAGGGGGTGCGCCTCATCCTCTGGTCGCTCCTCTTCGGCATCGTCTGTAGCGTCTGTGCGATGCCCTTTTTGCGTCCGGTCATTAATGGCGACAGCATCAGTACGCCCGTCATCGTTGTTCTCGTTGCATCACTGCTCGGCACGATCGCGCTGGTTGCCTGCTGGTTACCGGCACAACGGGCAGCCGAATTCGATCCGCTGCATGCGATTGGACACCGCTGAGTGCTAGCTGCGCAGTTCCCAGGAGCGCCGCACCCATGAACATCTTATTGAAGTCCAAGGAAGACGCCGAGTCCCACTTTGGCCAGCAAGCGGTCATGGCAGTCAACCTCCTTGGGATGGTCAACCACGGCGAAAAGGCCTTTGAATTTTACACCGGAGACATGGATCAGGGATTCGCTGTCACGGTGGGTTATTTCAACGGCAAGGGCCGCTACGTTGCCTTTGCAAAACGGAGCGGCAGCGTCTGGGGTGAAGCCGACCTGCGAGCAGCCTTGATGCAGATCGGTCGCTACTCCAATTGGACAGTCAAGCCCAACTCCGACTTCTTCGACTACCTGGAGAAGCAAGGCACCGAAGTGGTTGCGGAAGCCACCGGCTGGCAGACACCGAAGCGGCACTATGCGTTCGCCTATGTCCCGAACGTCGCGGGCGAAATCAGCCTGTTGCCGGACAAGAGCGCGTTGGACCAGAAATTCGAGACCTGAACGCTCTGCGATCTGCGCGAGACGCCAGCAATCAGCGTCCCGCCCAACCGGGGCGCTTCTGCGCCGACAACAATGCCGTCCGGCCGAGGCCGAGCACACGCCTTCTCATACGTCATTGACGGACTACGTCATTGACGTATGCAATGTCGCTCGGCATTTCGATTGACGAACGGCCAACAATCCGGCGCGCCGGCGCAACTCACTCGCCGTCCGGCGGTTCGAGCATGGTGCCGCGGCAGTTCGGCGCGCCGCAGCGACAGGCGAACTCTTCCTCGAGCTCCGGGGTTCGCTCGTCCGCCGGCACAAGTTTGTAGTCGTAGAACAATTCGTCGTTTGGGCGGATGTGCCGCAGCGCGTAGATGAAAATGCGATTGTCTTCCTCTTCGGTCGCGCAATTCGGATCGCAGGAATGATTGATCCAGCGCGCGGAGTTCCCGCCCTTGCCGGCATCGATCACGTCACCGTTATCGAGCGAAAAGAAAAAGGTGTGATACGGATTATCGACATCGTGCGGGGGCCAGTCCTGTGCTTCGCTCCACGGGACGCGCGTACCGGTGTACTCGATGATCCGCGTTCCTTTGCGGATGTCGCGCCCGGCGAACACACCTTTGCCGTGGACTTTCGAGTGCGCGACCTTCACCCGCGGCGGTTTTCTCGCAGCCATCGGCAGAAATCGCGCGGCGCCTGACGACTGCGTGGCGCAAATCGCGCTGTTGCGGGCGCGACCCGTCTCACGCAAGCTGTCCGTTCACCAATGACAACCATGCACCTCCGCTACCTTCCGATTGCCGCGATCGCGGCATCGCTCGTTTCACCGATTCGTGCGCAAACCGCGAAGCCGGCGACCGCCGATGAACTGGTCGCGAAAAACATTGAAGCCCACGGCGGGGCGGCGGCTCTGCAGGCGCTTACCTCGGTCAAGGCGAGCGGCAAAATGCTGATCAATGACGGCCGTCTGCAGCTCGGCTTTGTCAAGATGCAGAAGAGGCCGGGCGAAGTGCGCAGTGAAGTCAGTATGCAGGGGATGACCGCGGTGCAGGCGTATGACGGCGAGAATGGCTGGAAGATCATGCCGTTCCAAGGCCGCAAGGATCCGGAGAAAATGTCAGCCGATGACGCCAAGTCCTTGGTCGAGGATGCGGAAATCGCCGGACCGCTGGTCAACGCTAAAGCGAGCGGCAGCACGGTTGAATACCTGGGCACGGAAGAGATCGACGGGACTGAAGCGTACAAGCTGAAGGTGACGCGCAAGAACGGTGATGTTTCGTTCGTTTACCTCGATCCCGATGCCTTCCTCGAGATCCGGATAATCACGCAACGGACTGAGCACGGCGCACAACTGGAGTTCCAAACCGACTTCGGCGATTACGAAAAAGTCGGCGGCGTTTTCCTCCCGTTTTCGATCGAGGAATCGCCGAGGGGCGCGCCTGACAAGCAGAAGACAGTCATCGATAGCGCCGAAGCCAATGTGCCGGTAGACGACGCAAATTTCCGGTTCCCGGCCTCACGAATCAGCGGCGCAGCCAAGTAGAAGGAGAGAGCAGCAATGAAGATTTCGAAATTGATTTACGCCCTCGTGCTCGCATCGGGCGCGCAAGCTGCCGATCAGGCGCCGCAATATTCCTCCGCCACGATTTCCGGACTCGGCGTCCGGAACATTGGATCGGCCACGATGAGCGGCCGTATCTCCGCCATTGCCGGCGTGCATGAGCCAAGTGGAAAAATCACGCTCTTTGTCGGCGCGGCCAGCGGCGGCGTCTGGAAATCGACCGACGGCGGAACGCGCTATAAACCCGTTTTCGATCAACAGCCGGTCCAATCGGTCGGCGCGATCGCGTTTGACCCGAAGAACGCGCGCAACATCTGGGTCGGGACAGGCGAATCGTGGACACGCAATAGCGTTTCCATCGGCGACGGTATCTACAAGTCGACCGATGGCGGTGATACCTGGAACAACGTCGGGCTGCCCAAGTCGGAACGGATCGCAAGAATCCTCGTCAGTCCGCAAAGCAGCGACACCGTCTTTGCCGCGGTGCCGGGTAACTTGTGGAGCGATTCTCCGGACCGTGGGCTTTACAAGACAACCGATGGCGGCAAGACATGGAACCTGGTTCTGAAGGGGGCGAATCCCTCCACCGGCTGTTCGGAAGTGGTGATCGATCCGACGAACGCGAGCGTGCTCTACGCTTGCATGTGGGACTTCCGCCGCAAAGGCTGGACCTTCCGCTCCGGCGGTGATGGTCCGAGCGCGCCATCGGGAAGCGGTTTGTTCCGGAGCACGGATGGAGGAACGACCTGGAGCGAAGTCACACCGGAAAACAGCAAAGGATTTCCAAGCAAGCCCTATGGGCGCCTCGCGATCGCCATCGCACCTACCAATGCGAAGCGCATTTACTGCGTAGTTGAATCCACCGAAAGCGCTCTCTTTGTCTCGGATGACGGTGGTGCAACCTGGGACAAGAGAGACAAGAGTAACTGGATGGTCTGGCGGCCATTCTATTTCGCCAACCTGATCGTCGATCCGAAGAACCCGGACCGGGTATTTAAAACGGACGGCGCCCTTATTATGACGGAGGACGCGGGCAAGAGCTTCTCTGTGGTCGGCGGGTTCCAGGGCACACATGGTGACGTGCACGACGTGTGGATCGATCCGACCAACCCGCAAACCGTCTTCAGCGGTGACGATGGTGGGATGTGGTACTCCTACAACGGCGGAAGCAAGTGGTGGAAAGGCGAGAACCTCCCGGTCTCGCAGTTCTACCATGTAAGTCTCGACGAGGCGGATCCCTACCAGGTTTACGGTGGTCTGCAGGATAACAGCTCATGGGTTGGTCAATCCGAATACCCGAGCGGCATTAGCAATGCGCAGTGGGAGAATATGTTCGGCGGCGATGGCTTCTGGATGTTCTCCGACCCGGCGGATCCGAACTATCTTTATGCCGAAGCCCAGGGCGGCAACATCGGGCGGGTCAATCGCCACACCCACGAGACACGTGACATTCAGCCGCGGCCAAACTACAAGGAGAAGCTGCGTTGGAACTGGAATACGCCGATTGCGTTATCGCCCAACGACAAAGGCACCATCTACATCGGTGCGCAGTTTCTCTTCCGCTCCCGTGACCACGGCCAGAGCTGGGAACGTGTTTCGCCCGACCTGACTACCAACGATCCGGAAAAGCAGAAACAGGAACAGTCCGGCGGCGTTACGATTGATAATTCGGCCGCTGAGATGCACACGACCATCTATTCCATCAGTGAGTCGCCCAAGGACAAGAACCTGATCTGGGTAGGGACAGATGATGGCAACGTCCAGTTGACCCGCGACGGCGGCAAAACGTGGACTAACGTCGTGGGCAACGTCAAAGGTCTGCCACTCAACTCATGGGTGAGCTGGGTGCAGGCCGGGAACTTCGATCCCGCGGTCGCGCTGGTTGCTTTCGACCGGCACACGTTTGGCGAGATGGCGCCGTATGTCTATCAGACCGTCGACTACGGTAAGACTTGGACGCCGCTTCTTACGCCGGAGAACGCAAAGGGAGTTCGCGGGTATGCGCACGTCATCAAGGAGGATCCGGTGAAGCAGAACCTGCTCTTCCTCGGGACGGAGTTCGGCCTTTATATTTCGATCGACGGCGGTAACTCCTGGGCGCAATTCAAGGGCGAGCGTTTCCCGCGCGGAGTCGCGGTTCGCGACCTGGCTATTCAGCCGCGCGACAATGATCTTGTGCTCGCTACACACGGTCGCGGCATGTGGATCCTCGATGACCTGACGCCTCTGCGCACGCTGACTCCCGACACGCTCGCGCAGGAGGCGGTTTTCGTTGCCGGCGAACCGTCGCAGCAGCGGATCGAGACGCGTGGCGGCTGGGCTAATGGCGATGCCGTCTTCACCGGCGAAAATCCGGCGGACGGAGCGGTTATTACCTACTACCAGAAGGCACGGCATTTGTTCGGCAAGCTCAAGCTCGAGGTGCTCGATAGCACTGGCCGCGTGGTTGATGACCTCCCCGCGAGCACGCGGCCCGGTCTGAACCGTGTTACCTGGAACATGCACGAAAAGCCGCCGCGGGTGCCGCCCGGGGCACAGATCACGTTCGGCGCGACACGCGGCCCGCGTGTGCTGCCCGGGACCTACACCGTGCGAATGACCAAGGGAAGCAAGGTCACCGAAACCAAGGTTACAGTGGGGCGTGACCGCCGTGCCACCTTTAGCGATGCAGATCGAAAAGCGCAGTACGACGCCGCAATGAAAGTGCGCGACCTGTTCAACGACGAGAGTGCTTTGATGGACCGGATCATTGCCGTGCGAGGCGCGGTGGCCAAGGCAGCCGGCACCGCCTCGGATGAGGCACTACGCAAGCAGCTTTCCGACTTCGACGCGAAACTGGACGCGACGCGAAAACAGATTGTCGCCACGACGGAGGGCGGCGCGATTACCGGTGAAGAACGGCTGCGCGAGCACACGGACCAGCTTTACAACGCGATCCTCAGCTATGAAGGCAAGCCGGGTGATTACCAACTGGCTTACCATGATGCGCTGCGTCGCGAGCTTGGCGACGTCAACGCAGACTTCGAGAAGCTGGTAACCACCGAACTGCCGGCAGTCAATCAGGCGCTGCAGTCGAAGGGTATGCAGCCGATCGCGGCACCGCCCGGCAAGACGTGATTTGTTTTTAGACGAAGAACAGGTCCGCAAGCTCCTTCGGATGGAGGAGCTCATACCAGCAATGGCAGAGGCATTGCGCGATTTGTCGCTGGGCAAGGTGCAGCAACCGGTGCGGCGGGTAGTTAGCGTCCTCGAGCACAACGGCTTTTTCGGCATCATGCCGGCCTATGCGGCTTCGCGACACGTGCTTGGTGCGAAACTCGTTACTTTCTATCCGAATAACGAAGGGCTCCCGACGCACCACGCGGTCATTCAGCTGTTTCGCGCCGAGACGGGCGAGCCGCTCGTCACGATGGATGGACGGCTGATTACCGAGATGCGCACCGCCGCGGCTTCGGCTGCGGCGACACAGGTTCTGGCGCATGCTGGTGTGTCGGTCCTGGCGATTCTTGGTTCAGGAGTTCAGGCCCGCAGCCACCTCGAAGCTTTGAGGCTGGTAAGGCCGTTTTCCGAGGTGCGAATCTGGAGCCCGCGCCACGCCGCGAAACTCGCACGCGAGTGCGGTATCACCGCTGTTGCTTCCGCAGAAGAAGCGGTGCGCAATGCGGACGTTATCGTCGTTGCGACTTCGTCGACAACTCCGGTGCTGCGAGGCGAATGGCTCGCTCCGGGCACGCACATCAATGCGGTCGGCGCGACGCGTCCCAACTGGCGCGAAGTCGATGACGCGGTCCTTCGCAGGGCGCGACTCTACGTCGACTCGCGAGAGGCGGCGATGAAGGAGTCGGGCGACGTCATCGCTGCGGAAGAGGTGTTCGCCGAGTTAGGTGAAGTAATCGCCGGAGTAAAGGCCGGCCGCGAGTCGCCTGACGAGATCACGCTCTTCAAGTCGGTGGGTGTCGCGGTCGAAGATGTGGTGAGTGCCGACCTCGTCTATCGCAAGGCCTTGGCAGCTACTTCCTGATCCCGAGCAGTCCCTCCTTCAGTCCGGTGTTCGGTGGGTTTTTGCCGATCCAGCAACGAATCATCTGACGGCTGGCTTCCTTGCCTTGCAACGCGCCGAGCTTCGCGCCGCCGGCAAAGACATCGACCCGATCGGCAAGGAAGTGGTAAGTCATCTTCTCGCCTTGTTTCATATCCTTGAGCGCACCGGCCAATGTCCCGAGCTGAGCCTTCAATTTTGAGCAGTCCGCTTCGCAGTTCTTGTCTACATCTCCGTTCAACGCGTCAGCGATCTGCTTTGCGCTCACATCGCGCATAAACACCATCTCGATGGCCTTAAGCTGATCGGATTTCGCGATTGCGTCCGCGTCCTGCGAAGCCGTTTCCAGGTACAAACCGCCGGCGTAGACATTCACCTTCAGAATGGTCGCCTGCCTCAGCCCGGCGCCGTTCAGCTTCAGCGTCTTGCCTTCAAGGCTGACCTGATCGGGTAACTTAATGCCGCTGATTTCGGCCGCGTAACTAAGCGGTCCGCTGACTGAAATAAGAGGTACGACGAAGCAGAGCGCGATCACCAGGTTGCTTGTTCTCTTTTTCACGGAGCGAAGCTTAAAAAAGCGCGCCTTGAGAGTTCGAGCCAAATCTACAGAGAAGACGACGGATTCGTCCGAGTCGCCGTGGAATTCTTGGTTGGCTGTATGAAGAAGGCGGCGGCGCACGGGAGAGACAAAGGCGGCTGGCGGCGGCGTCTATTCAGTGAGGAGCAGGGGAGTCGATCGAATTCGGCACAAATGTTGAATCCAATCGGCAGCCTCGCTGCATCTCATAAACAAAGGAGGTAGACAGCAGTGAAAGCAAACCCAACCAACCCTGAAGGCTTCGAATCGACTTACGCGCTAATTTTGCGCGAAGAGGAAAAGCAGCGCAGCCGTTTCGAGACTCTCGCATATGCGGTGCTGATCATGAGCACGGTGTTCGCCGTCTCGCAGTTCGGCCGCGAGGCGGTCACGATGCCATCGAATGTCGTGCGCAGCGCGATCATCGCACCGGCGGTGCCGCACCGGGCGTAAGCCATCGCGGAACATACAGAGGCATGTCGATGGGTGCGCGAGCGCTTTAGATTTTGCCACGAAGGATTTCCTTTAGGACGTCCCGATGACAGTGACGCTGATCTTCGGCGCAGTGACAAAGGAGCGTGATCGTTTGTGACCGGGCGAGGTGCTGGAGCAGACGCAAAGTAAACTTCTGGCCATGGTTCTTAATCGTGCGATTACGGTCGTCGACCGATCCGTCTTCGAATAGCTCGTCCCGGTAGGACCGGCGGAAGTGCGCCCAGCTGATTTTCCCGGCCTGCATCTCGCGTAGAAGCTTTTCGCTCGGCCCCAGGTTCGCCATCCACACGTCATAACGATCGGCGGGCAGGCCGCGTCCGCGCAGGCGTGCAGCCAGGATACGCAATCCGTCCGTCTGCGGCTCGACTGGAGAATGGACCGACTTCGTTCTGATCATCTAATCAAGTATTCGCCTCGGCTGCCACGGCGCGGCGTTTCCATCTCGAGTGGTGGAATAGGAGCAGAACGAGCCAAAGGAAGCCAGCGACGCCGCCGGCCGGCAACGTGAGCAACATCAGCCAGCCGAGCACCCCCATGGTATATAGCGTCTGGCCGTAATCATGCCCGGCGATCACGCACGGGTGCGGCGATCCTTCGTCCAGGCTGCAGCCGTTTGCATTGGCGACTACGCCGGCGATGATCACGCTACCGACTGGCGTGAGCGCAAAAGCTACGATCAGCCCGAGGAGAAGAAGATAAACGAGCCAGGGAAACTTCTTCTTCAACCGTCCTTCCCTGCCGAACTAGTCCGCAAAGGCTTCCTTGTTCACGACGTAGGGCATCTTCGCCGGATCACCGCCATGATTGGCCTCGAGCACGTCGATCAAACCCTGGACCGTCCGCCCTGCCATGCCTTTGTCGGGATCAACGGAGAGGCGGGTGATCTGTGCGCCACTGGCGAAGTGATGGAACAACCGGGTGCGATCGGCTATTTCCCGATCGAGTAACGGCGATCCTGGCGGAAGTGGCTCCTTCTCGAAGACGTCCAGCGCCGCGCCGGCAATGACCTTGTCTTTGAGCGCCTGGGCAAGCGCCTGCTCGTCTACGACCGGTCCGCGTGAGCTGTTGACGAGATACGCGGTCGGCTTCATCAGCTTGAGCGTCGTCTGGTTGATCAAGTGGTAGGTCGGGCGCTCAGTTTCCCCTTCGCGCAACAGCGGTACGTGGATGCTGACGTAATCAGCGTCGCGTAATGCCTGCTCGAAATCCACGTACCTGATCGAAGTCCGTTCCTTTTGCATGCCGCGCGCGTGCCGCAAATCGATCACCTCCTGGATGGCATCGATGAAGTGTTGATTCTGATAAACCGGGTCGTAGCACAGGATGTTCATGTCGAACCCGGAGCACTTCTTAATCATGGCCAGGCCGATCCGTCCGGTTCCGATAACGGCAATCGTCTTGCCGGTGACTTCATCGCCAAGGAACGGCAGGAAGGGATGCCACGAAGGCCAGGTTTGTTCGCGCACCAGGCGCTCGCTCTGCCACATCTTGCGCGCAAGCATGCCCATCATGAAGAAGGCGAACTCGGCCGTCGCTTCGGTCAGCACATCGGCCGTGTTCGTGAAGGGAATCTTGTACTTGTTCGCGTCGGCGCGATTGATGTTGTCAAACCCGACCGCGATTTGTGCCACCACCTTCAGCGTACCTTTGCCGGCTTCAAATACCTCCGCGTCGATCTGGTCGCGCAAGGTGGTAATCAGTCCATCGATCCCGCTCTTCACCTTCTCGATGATGAGTTTCTTCGGCGGCGCTTCCGGCCCCTGGTAAACCTCAAGCTCATAGCCGCGCTCGCGCAGGCGCTTCTCGGCCGGATCGCCGATGCGTGAAGTGGCAAAAACGCGGAACCGTTTCTTTTCAGTCATAATGAAAAACCAATCGCCAAATCAGGAACACATCAAACGCTAGCGGCCAGGCGCGTGAACTTCATCTCTTTCCGCAATCGGCACTCCGCAATCCGAAATCCTCAGAGGTTCTTCTCCGCCCAGGCGCCGACGCGTTCGAGCGCCTTGTCTATGTTCTCGATCGAATTGGCGACGCTGAAGCGCAGGTAACCTTCGCCGAATGCGCCGAAGGCTGTTCCGGAGAGTCCGGCCACGCCAGCTTCGTCCAGAAGGGCATCGGCCAGCTTCTTCGAAGGCCAGCCGGTTTTTGTAATGTTGGGGAAAACGTAGAACGCGCCTTTGGGCAAACGGCAGGAGAAGCCTTTGATCTCATTCAGGCCCGCGACCATTACGTCGCGCCGGCGTTTGAATTCAGCACACATGGCATCGACCGATTCCTGCGGACCCCGCAGAGCTTCGATGCCCGCGACCTGGGTGAAGCTCGCCGTGCAGGAGTTGGAATTCGTCATCAGCCGCGCGACATGGGCGGCGAGGTCGGGGCGCATGACGCCATAGCCCATCCGCCACCCCGTCATTGCGTAGGTCTTCGAAAATCCGTCGAGGAGAATGGAGCGCTCCTTCATGCCATCGACCGACATGATCGAATGGTGTTCCCCCTCAAAAATCAGGCGGCTGTAGATCTCATCCGTCAAGACCATGACATTGCGATCGCCGATCGCCTGTGCAATGGCGTCGATATCCTCTTTTTCGAGCACGCCACCGGTCGGGTTCTGGGGCGAATTGAGGATAATCAGCTTCGTCCGGTCGTTGACCAGTTGGGCCAGCTCATCCACATCGAGGCGGAAATCCATTTCCTCCCGTAACTGGATCGGAACGGGTTTCGCGCCCACGTACTCGATCATCGACTCGTAGATCGGAAAACCGGGGTTTGGGTAGATCACTTCATCGCCTTCGTCGGCGAGGGCGAGAATGGAGAAAAAGATGATTGGTTTTCCGCCTGGCACGACAACGACCTCGTCCGGCGAAACCTCCACTCGGCGGGTCTCGCTGACATATTGCGCGATCGTCTCCCGCAGTTGCGGCAATCCGGCGGACGGCCCGTAATGGGTGAATCCCTTGTGCAGCGCATCCACTCCCGCACCGATGATGTTGCCGGGCGTATCGAAGTCGGGCTCGCCAATCTCGAGATGAACAATGTCGCGCCCGAGCGCCTCGAGCGCTCGCGCCTTAACCAGGACCTCGAAGGCGGTTTCCGTGCCGAGCCGCGCCATCCGGCGGGCCAGACGCAGTTCGCGCGCTGCGGGTTTATTCATACGCTCGCAATCTGCAATAGAATGACGGGTGCTGTCATCAGCGTTTTCGTTGATCGCAGGGTGTGGTCCGGCTGCGGCGAATCGAATTATTTATTCCCGCTGAGGACTCCGAAGGCCGTCGCGAGCAGGCAGCGGACACAGTACAGCCTTGGGCCCTGCGGTGTCACAGTCACCCGTACGCGGAACGCGCCGGGATTGCTCCCGGCGCGCCAATTCAATCGCTCGCTAAATATGCACGATCAGGTCTTGGTCTGACCTTTCTCGCCCTTTTCTTCCGCTTTGAACTTCGCGAACTGCTCCTTGGTCAGGACCTTCTGCGCTTCCTGCTCGTATTTTGCCTCGCTCGCCGGAGTGCAGCCGACCTTGTGATGGTCGGCCATCGCGGCGTCCATCTTTGCCTTCTGCTCCGCGGTCAGATTGAGGCTGGCGAGCGAAACGTCGCACGCCATCTTTTCCTTGTTGCCCACCTGCCGGGCGCAATCGCCATGGTCGCCGGCAAACGCCGTGCCGGCGACAAACATCCCTGCTGCTAGCAACGCAATCAGTTTAGTCATAGTGGAAGATAGACCTTCCGGAAACCGTTCCCGTTCAAAGGGAAGTGGGGTCGCGGAGCCGTCGTTTCCATCGGCGACATGCGCGGGGCCGTCGCCACCATCGGGCAACCTCCTGTGGAAATGTTCTCGTAAGAAGATTGCGTGCGGCGTTCGTCGAAAAGAAGTGACTGTGGCGTCCGATCTCTGATTCAATCACGATTCGCGATCTGATGAACGGCGGCCGAATCACCAGCGAGGAAAAGACCGCCGTCAGCACGTACATAGGGATCGCCATCGTGACCGTGCTGGCGGCCGCAGGAATCTATTTCTTCGTCCTCGCGCAGGTGGAGATAAAGGAAACAACCGGGTTTGATCCGAATCGTCCCGTCCCGGCCGACGACGTCTTGAAACACCGGCTGAAAGCGGAGGAGTATCATGTCGTTCGAGAAGGAGGGACCCAGATGCCGTTTCAGAACGACTTCTGGAACAAAGATGTTCCCGGGCTCTACGTCGACGTCATCACCGGGGAGCCACTCTTTACCTCGCTGGACAAATACGACGCCGGCCTGGGGATGCCGACCTTCACCAAACCGATCTCAAAAGATCTGCTCGTCGAGACGCCCGACAATTCGCGCGATATGCACCGGATCGAGGTGAAGGCGAAGCGCAGTAACGCACATCTCGGGCACCTGTTTCCGGACCCGAAATCGCCGACCGGCCAGCGCTACACACTCAACTCGGCCGCTTTCCATTTCATCCCGCAGGAGCGAATGAAAGAACTGGGCTACGAGTCATACGCGTCGCTTCTGGAAAAAAAGTAGGCGACAGCGGTTAGGCGCTACCGGGAAACCACAGCTCGAAGAGACCGTCACGACGCGCGAGCGCCTCCAGTTTCATCGCGATGTACCCGGCCGCGGTGCCATCCCTCGGGTTGAGGGTCGCGTCACTCTCCACATGGGTATTCTCCTCGCGAAACAAGGTGAGTGACCCGGTCCCGCCGTAGTGTCGGTCATTGAGCACGTTGCGGCCGCGCTCCAGCGCAGCTTCTTCGGAATCCGCTTTCACCCACACGGTTGCGATCCCGCGCTGATTGAGCCGGTGAGCCGATTGCTGCGCCGGGCCGGAGCGCACATCGGTCATAATCCGGTAGAGCTGCACGCCTTTTTATCGGGTTTGGGTGAATGAGCGGGTGCCTCGCAGTCTATAATTTCTGGATTTTCAATAAACGCTACGACAGCAGCGAGAACACGGACATGGGCCTCTCTGCAACCCGCCAATTGAAACTTCGCTCCGCCCAAGCGATGAAGAGCGATGAGTAAGAATCTCGTTTTGCGCAGGGCACTGGAGGTGGGCGCGCTGTTTCTCATTGGGGACGGAGTGATGGGCTTGATCACACCGCGCAGGCATTCTCTTCTCTGGCGCTTCGGGCCGGAGCTGGCGAAGGCGGCAACTGAAGAACTAGCCGAGCATCCAAAGACCGCTCGCGCGATTTATTTGGCGGAACTGGCGGCGGGCGTGGCGCTCGCCGCGATGCAGACGCCGGAAGTCTAAGTCCGGCGGCTAATCCCGCAGGAATTTCGGCAGTCGCCGTACGAGGCGACGCACAGCGATTCTCCCGACCAAGAGCATTAACGCGACCAGATCAAGGCCGAAGAGGAAACAAAATTAACCGTCACATCGACGGGACCCGCGACGAAGTAATGTTGGAAAATGCGGTAGTGCTGCAGCCAAAGGACGCAGATTACGCCGAAGGTGACGATCTGCCCGAGAAGCCGCTGCGTGAAGCGGCTGGGCGATTCGGTGGGCGCTTGAAGTCACGTCTAACGGATCAAGCTTCACAACGCTGCTCAGGCTGGCTCTGCGATGCGCTACCGGAGGGGTCGAGAAACGATTGATTGGTATGAGCACGAATGAAGGAAACTCTGCCTCTGGGTCGGCGGAGACAAAAACACGTTTCGCCAAAGGCGCGGCGCTGCTCGCGCTACTGATGGCGATCGGAATCGGAATATCTGGTTGCGCCGATTATTACGGGCCGGGCTATGGCTACGGACCGCACTACGCGACGACTGTCGGTGTGGGCTATGGCGGCCCCTACGGTTACGGCTACGGCGGTTATCCGTATGGCGGCTATCCCTACGGCGGTTACCCCTACGGCTACGGCTACGGGAGCGGCTCTTCGGTCGTAATCAGGTCCGGCGGTTACCACGGATATCGGCGTCCCTATTACAACCGCGGGGGCTACTATCCTCGTACGGGTACGGCCGCCTCGCGTACGCGCAGCAGCGGGCAGACAACCAGTAGCACCGGACATCACCGCCGCACCCAGCCGGTCGTTCAGCCGTAAGCCGGACGCGAAACCGTTCGTCTCGCAGTTGTGCCGAGGTCATAATCGGCCGATTGCGGAGCGAGCATGTACGCCGTCGAATCCGACAGTAAGAAACGATTGGTCGTGATCAGCGCCGCCGGCCGTGTCACGGCGGCAGAGGTCGAGAAAGCTGCGAATGACGTGGCGGACCTGATGAAGGATTTCGCGCCGGGCTTCCGCGCGCTGGCTGATTTCAGCTGGCTTGAAAAGATGGAGCCGGCGGCGGCGCGTCACCTCGCCAGAATCATGGACAGCTTTGCCGGGGCGAAGGTCGCTCTCGTTGTCCGGGTCATGCCTGATCCGCACAAAGATATCGGCTTGAACATTCTCTCGCAGTTCCACTACGGCCCTGAGACCGGTCACGTGACAGTTGCAACGCTCGCGGAAGCGATCGAGCGGCTCACCGCCGACTTGTCGGTCTAAACCGAGAAGTGCGCGCGTACATCGGCGGGCACACGCGCCGGCCGACCGGTGGCGGAATTTATTGGACACCAGAGCGTCCGCGCCTGTGAAAGCAGCTCGCGATCGCGCGCGCGGCGCACTTCCGTGAAACGCTCGAAGGTCAGTCGTGTCGCCTGGCCTACCCAGGTGCGAAGTACGATATCGTCGCCGAGCGCTGCCGGCAGCTTGTAATCTATCTCATGCCGGAGCACGACCCACCCGATCGTCTCCTGAGCGGCTGGAGAGGCGAGCGCCTGCCAGTGCGCCGTTGCCACCTCCTGCACCCACCGCAGATATACGGTGTTATTGACATGGTTCTGCGCGTCAATGTCGCCGGGCAGCACCGGCACCGCGATTTCAAAGGCCGCGTGCCCGGCAGAAGTAGCGCTGCTCATTGAGCCGAAGCCAACCCGATTTGCATTGAGAGCGAAAGCGCCGCCATTACGAATGGTGACGGACATTAACCCGCAGGTGACAATTGGCCACGTCCACCTCAAGGTCGCGGATCTCGAGCGTTCGCTCGCGTTCTATTGCGGCGTGCTCGGCTTCCAGCTTACACAACGCTGGGGCACGCGGGCCGCTTTCGTGTCAGCGGGCGGATATCATCACCACATCGGGTTGAATACGTGGGACAGCCTCGGCGGCTCGCCGCCTCCAGCCGGTTCCACCGGTCTGTTTCATCTCGCGATCCTGTATCCATCCCGCAGCGAACTTGGCGATGCGCTCCGCAGGCTGATCGATGCCGGAATTCCGCTCGATGGTGCGAGTGATCACGGTGTGAGTGAGGCGCTTTACCTGCGCGACCCGGACGAGAACGGCATCGAGTTGTACCGCGATCGTCAGCGCGAAGAATGGCCACACAAGGCTGACGGCAGCCTCGCCATGGACACGCGGCCGCTCGATCTGGACGCGCTCTTGCGCGAAGCAGCGCAGAAATAATCCGCCGTTTACGCCGCCAGCGGCCACACTCCGGTGCCGAGCGAAGGCGCGATCTTCTTCGCCGGCAGGAGCAATCCGGCTCCGCGAGTTGCACGCTCAGTCGCGCGCGATGTGATTCGCACACTAACGCAAGCGTCGCTCGGATCGCCGACGTTGCCGTGTATCGCCTGCCACCGGGTACGCGCTGATTCCCTGATCTTCTGGTAGTTGCGATCGAGGGCGGTTTCGAGTTCGCAGAGCATAGTGCCGGTGGTGACGTTCTCGCTCGGAACGGCGGGTGAATGAATGGAGAAGTTCATTCTTTTGCGTGAGCAGGAAGTGAGCCTCTCAACGCCCATCTCGACGGCACCCCGTCTGCTTATTGGGGACACCACCAAATGCAGGGCTGGTTCCGAATATGCGGGTAGGGCAGGGGGATTATGGGAGGAGCAGCATGGGCAATGGGCGTGGGGTTCTGCTGATTCGGGCAGCGTGCACGACCTTTCTTGCTCTCTCCGCCACTGTTGTCTCCGCTAATCCCGAGCCGTTCGCCTGCGCGTCGCGTTTTCAACTCAGGCTCTCGCAAGCTTCGCTGCCAAAAACATTTGCCGGTGTGCAGTTGACGCTGCAGCAGGTTGAAGAGAAACCTGCCGCGCTGAAAGGAGCGGAAGAGAACGGCAGGGTCGACGGTCCAACGCAACGCGCAACCGAGATCTCTGCGCCCACCAATCCGGCGGCCGGAATCGCCGTCCGGCCGCGGCGGGTCGCCGCACGCCCCGCGCAGACGAGTGCAATGACGACCGCCACGGCGGAGGACACCGCGACGTGGAGAGCTATCGGTCCGTTTCCAATTCCGAATGGGCAAACGACAGGTCGCGTTGATCCGGTGAGCGGACGCGTAACCGCGATCGCGATCGATCCGACCGACGCGAAAGTGGCCTATATCGGAACAGCACAGGGCGGCCTTTACCAGACGCTTGATGGCGGCGCGACCTGGACGCAGATGATGGACAATGCTGTCGCCGGCCCGATCGGGACACCGCTCGCGATCGGGTCAGTCATGGTGAACCCGTCGGATCCCCAGGTCGTTTATGTTGGCACCGGCGAAGGGAACAACAATTTCGACGGCGCGTTCGGCAGCGGCTTCTACACCATCACCGGAGCGAAAGGTGCGGCGCCGATACTGAACGGCCCGCTCAATCTCGCCAGCGCCGGGCACGATATTTTTGCCGGCCGATCAATTGCCTCGATGGCAATCGATCCGATGAACGGCAACAATGTTTTCTGCGGCACGACATTCGGGTTCCGCGGATATTACTCGGCGGACGAATCGCCGGTCCGCCCGCCGCGGGGCCTGTATCGATCGACCAATGCGCTTTCGTCTGTGCCAACATGGGCCCGCCTGAATGT
>JBJMWX010000125.1:0-14513 GCA_045809925.1 Chthoniobacterales bacterium | reverse complement strand
GGGGCGAACCCGGACACCAGTCCGGTGATCACCGAAACGAACATCGCGGCGATCACGAGGTTCAAAGAGAAGCTGATCGGGAAAGAGGGAAATGCGGCGGCGATTCCGAAGCACATCACATAGGCGAATCCGAGACCGATCAGCCCGCCGACGATGCAGATGGCGGTAGATTCGATGAGAAACTGCAGGAGAATCGTGCGTCGTCGGGCGCCGAGCGCTTTGCGCGTTCCAATTTCTTTCGTCCGCTCCTTCACGCTCACGAAAGTGATGTTCATGATGCCGATCGCGCCGACGAAGAGTGACAGACCGGTGACGAAGAGCCCGGCAATGGCGATCGAGTTCTTCACCGGATCGAGCGTGCTCTTAAATGCCTGCTGCTCGTTGATTGCGAAGTCGTCATCTTTTTCCGGCGCGAGTCCGCGAATCCGGCGCATGTAACCGGTCAGCTCATCGCGCGCTTCCTGCATGTGCGTCTTGTCCTTCACCTTGACGCGAATCTCCGCCTGGCTTTTCGCACTGAAGTATCGCTTGAATGCCGGGAGCGGAATCGCGCACATCGAGTCCCAGCTGAACAATCCGAGAAACGTGCCCTGGCGCGTGTTCACACCGATCACTTTGAATGGAACGCCACTGATCAGGATGTTTTTGTTAATCGGATCGTCCCCGGGAAACAACGCATCGGCGACGTCGTAGCCGATTACGATCACGTTCTCGCCGGCGCGGCCTTCCAACTCGCTGAAAAAACGCCCCTTCGCGCAATCGACCGTCGAAATGACGGTGAAATCGGCGGTCGTGCCGAGCACGTAGACATTGTTTACCTCATACTGGTTGTACTTCAGGGTGCGAAACCAGCTCGCTGTCGGCACGGCAACGAACAGATTCGTTTTTGGCGCGCCGGTAATCATCCGGTTGATCGGCTCTGCATATTCCGTTTTGATCTTTTTCCGGCTGCGGAACTGCCACCATTTGTCCTGACGAATCCACGGCTGCTGGTCGACATAGAGCACGTCGTCGCCGAGCACTGCCATGCTGCGATCGAACCCGGCGCCGATCCCGTTGATCGCCGTGCCCATCAACGTCACGGCGACGATCCCGATGATCACGCCGAGCGCAGTCAGGATTGAGCGCGTCAGGTTCGCCCGCATCTGGCTGGCCGCGATGCGCCAGCTTTCCGTCAGCTCGTAGACGAATCGCTTCACGTTGCGACAAGATCCGCCACGCGAGCGTTTTCGTCGCTCTCGATCAAACCATCGCGCAGGTGAACGATGCGACGGGCGTGCCGCGCGATGTCCGGCTCGTGTGTCACGAGAATCACCGTGTTTCCGCCCTGGTAGAGCTCCTCGAACAGCGCCATGATTTCGCCGCCGGTTTTGGAATCGAGATTCCCGGTCGGCTCGTCCGCGAGAATGATCGACGGATGGTTGACAAGGGCCCGCGCGATCGCGACCCGCTGCCGCTGGCCGCCCGAGAGTTCGTTGGGCTTGTGATGTGTTCGATCGCCGAGCCCAACATCGCGCAACACCTGTTCCGCACGATGCGCGCGTGTTTCAGGATCCACTCCGGCATAGATCAGCGGCAGCTCGACATTCTTCAGGCTGGTGGAGCGGGGGAGCAGATTGAAGGTCTGGAAGACAAAGCCGATTTCGTGATTCCGAATCGCCGCGAGCTCGTCGTCGTTCATCTCGGAGACGTTCTTGTCGCTGAAGTAATAGCGACCGTCCGTCGGCGTATCGAGACAGCCGAGCATGTTCATCAAAGTGGATTTGCCGCTGCCGCTCGGCCCCATGATCGCGAGGTATTCGTTGCGCCGAATCTGCAGCGACACGCCGCGCAACGCGTGCACGGTCTCTTCGCCCATCTCGTAAACCTTCGTCAGGTTCTCGATGTCGATCACGACCGGCCCGGGCGGCCGAATGGCGGAGCTCATTGGCGCAGCGCCTACTTGGTCGCCAACTTGTCGATCGTGACCTTGGCGTTGTCCTTCAACTTGCGGCTGATCGCGCTGTAGCTGCCGGAAATCACTTCGTCCCCGACGTTGATGCCGCTCTTGATTTCCATCGAGGTATCGTCGGCGATTCCGGTCGTCACTTTTACCATTTTTGCGACGTCGCCCTTCTTGAGGAACACAACTTTCGACAGCCTGTCGCGATCGGTCTTCTGCGCCTGCTTCTCCATCTTCTCGCTCGTCACCTCGGCGTTGTTGTCGGCCTTGTCCCGCATCTCGGCGAGCTGCTTTCGTTTCTCGATGTCTTCGGGACTCGAACTGCCCTCGCCGGTCCGAATCGTGACGCTTTGCATCGGCACGGCGATGGCGTCTTTGACCATGTTCGTCTGGATGTCGGCGGTGCAGCTCAAGCTCGGGCGGAGCGCGATCTCGTGATCGTCGATGCGAATCTTCACTTCGAAATTGGTGACCTCCTCCTGCGTGCCCGCGCCCGTCGTTTTGCCGGTATTTGCGATCTGTTGAACGGTCCCGTGGAATTTGCGGTCGGTGTAGGCGTCAACCGTGATGCTGGCTTTCTGTCCAACCTTGACGTTGACGACATCGTTCTCGTTTACATCCACTCGCGCTTCCATGTGGTTGAGATCGGCCACACGCATGACCTCCGTGCCGGCGAATTGGTTCGTGGCCACGACTCGCTCGCCAAGTTTGCTGTTGAGCATCGTGATCGTGCCGTCGATCGGCGAATAAATCGTGGTTTTTGACAACTGATCGCGTGCCTGGCTCGAGGCCGCCTGGGCGCGCTCAATATCGTGGAGCGAGCCTTCGTACGTGTTCCTGGAAACATCGCACGCGGCCTGGGCGGCGTTGTACTCCTGTACTGAAATCATCTTTTTGTTGTACAGATCTTCAGCGCGCTTCAGGTCCTGCTCCGTCTTCATCATTGTCGCCTTTTGCTGAAGATTCATCGCCTTGGCCGTACTGATCGCCGCCTCCTGCTGTTCCAGAAGTGCCTTGTAGGAGTCGGGCTTGATGCGTACCAGCAGATCATTCTTTTTAACCGCCATGCCGTCTTCGACCGGCAGTTCGATGATTTCGCCCGCCACTTCCGGAGAAATCTTGACCTCTGTTTCCGGCTGCACCTTTCCCGTCGCGGAGACAGTTTGCACAATCGTTTTCCGCACCGCCTTATCCGTTGTTACCGGAATGGGCTTGTCGCGTTTGCCGAACAGCATGGAGCCGATGATCCAGAGCAGGAGCAACCCACCTACACCAATGATGATGTACCTGCGGCGGCGCGACCGACGTTTAGTCGGAGGTACAGCTGGGGCGGGAGGAGTGATTACCTGGTGCATTTGGGGGACGGAAGCGGGCGTCGGCGACAATTAGCGCGTATTTAGACCTATTGGAAGAAAATGTCGTTCAGCGAATTACATGCCGCAAGCCAGCTCTCCTATGAGATGCAGGCCGGCGCTGGTTCGGATTCACCAATCTTGAGCCGCTCGCGAATCCGACCAATCGCCCACCGCGCGTGCTCGGAGATCAGCGGCTCGCCGTCTTCGGCAGCCCTTTCCAAGGCGGGCAGGTCCTCGGCTGCACCGGCATTGCCAAGCGCAACGCACACGTTGCGTAAGAACCCACGGCGTTTGATGCGCTTGATCGGCGAAGCGCGAAAGAGCGCGCGAAACGCTGCCTCGTCCAGCGCCAGGTAGTCACGAAGATCCAGAGCGATCGCCGCGCGTGCCGCGAATGCCGATTCGCGAGAGATTGCGGCAAATCGATTCCACGGGCAGGCATCGAGACAATCGTCGCACCCGTAGATGCGATCGCCGATTGACGGCCGCAGCTCTACCGGAATGGATCCCTTCAGTTCGATCGTCAGATAGGAAATGCAGCGGCGGGCATCGAGCCGGTGAGGGGTGATCGCCGCCGTCGGACATGCTGTGATGCAGCGGGAGCAAGTGCCACAACGATTTGTCTGTGATCGATCCGGCGGCAGCTCCAGCGTGGTCAGAATTTCGGCGAGGAAAAACCAGGTGCCGAGCTTTTGGTCGACCAGCATGGTGCTTTTGCCGTGCCAGCCGACGCCCGCTTCGGCGGCAACGTCGCGCTCCAGCACCGGACCAGTGTCGACGTAACATTTTTGTCGGCCTCCGTGGGTGCTTAGAAATGCGTCGAGCCGCTCCAGCTTCTTTTCAATCACCTCGTGGTAATCGTCGCCCCAGGCATATCGCGCGATCCGGCCGCGTCGTGGCGACGAGTTGCCCTGCCAGTAATTCATTGCCAGCACGACGATCGATTTCGCTCCGGGCAGAACCCTCTGTGGATCGGACCGCTTCTCTTCGCCGCGGCTCATCCACTGCATCTCGCCGGCAGCACCATCACGTAGCCACTGTCGAAATTCCGGCGCGTGCGCAGGCGCACCGGACGCGGCTATTCGGCAGGCGTCGAAACCCAGTTCGCGTGCCAACTTAGCCAGCGACTGCTTTAGCTGCTCGTTCATCAACATCGCCACCCTCGCCCCAGACCCGAATCACTTCATCTGCCACGCGCTCGTGCGTCAGATCGGTTGTGTCGATCTCGAAATCAGCCGCGGCCCGATAAAGCGGTTCGCGGAAGTGAAGCAACTCGAGCATGGTCGCACGCGGATTCTCCGTTTTAAGCAGCGGTCGAGTGGCTCGCCGCGTAATCCTGGCAAAGAGCGTCTCTTCGCCGGCCGTAAGGCGCACGATAATTCCGAGCCGCCGCAGCTCCTCGATATTCTCTGGTTTCAAAACAATGCCGCCACCCGTGACGATTACCGCTTCACAACCACCGTTGAGTTCTCGCAGCACCTCGGTTTCCGCGGCCCGGAACTTCGCTTCACCGTGGGTTTGGAAGATCTCCGCGACCGGGATGCCAAAACGCGCGCTGACCAGTTCGTCGGTATCGAAGCGGGAGAGCCGTAGGCGCCGGGCTATCTCCCGGCCGGCCGACGATTTGCCGGTGCCCATGAAGCCGATGAGAACGAGCGCGCGACCACGTTGGCGCATCGCTCACCGTGGCGTCGGAAAAACGGCTTTGCAACGCGCTGCCTTGGATTAGCGGGAGGAAGTGTAGATCGGCTTGCTTGCCTGGCAGGATGGAGACGTTTGGCGTTTCACGGAAACGCCCTACAATTCGCCCATGGCTGAATCGAAAAGTTCGCCTCTCGTCGCCGTCATTATGGGCAGCGCGTCGGACTGGGAGACGATGCGCCACGCGGTTGAGATCCTCTAAGAGCTGGGTGTGCCGCACGAGCATCGGATCGTTTCTGCGCATCGCACGCCCGACCTCATGGCAGAATTCGGCCGGACAGCGGCGGAACGCGGCTTCCAAGTGATCATCGCCGGGGCAGGCGGCGCTGCGCATTTGCCCGGAATGATAGCGGCGCATACCACGCTGCCGGTGCTCGGCGTTCCGATTCAATCGCGCGCGCTGCAGGGTGTCGACTCGCTGCTCTCGATCGCGCAAATGCCGGCCGGTGTCCCGGTCGGTACGCTGGCAATCGGAAACGCCGGCGCGACCAATGCGGGACTTCTTGCAGCCAGCATCGTCGCCCTACACGACGAGAAGGTCAGGCGGAAGGTGGAGGCATTCCGCAAACGTCAGACGGACACGGTGCTCGCGCAGCGTGTGCCATGACGCGCCGCTACCTTCCCGGGTCGGCGATCGGCGTGATGGGCGGCGGCCAGCTCGGCCGCATGTTCGCGATTTCCGCACGACGAATGGGCTACCGGGTCCACGTCTTCATCCCGGAAGCAGACAGTCCGGCGGGTCAGGTGGCCGACCGTGCGACGGTTGCCGATTACGGGGACGAAGCGGCGGTCAAAGAATTCGCACGCGCCATCGAGGTCCTCACTTTCGAGTTCGAGAATATTCCCGTCCAGACAGTCGACTGGTGTGGTGAATACGTAAGCGTGCGGCCGAGTGGGGCGATCCTCCACACCGCGCAGCATCGGTTGCGCGAGAAAACGTTTCTTCGCGACGCTGGCATTCCGGTAGCGAATTTCCGTGCCGTTCA
The DNA here is from genome assembly GCA_045809925.1 of Chthoniobacterales bacterium. GTDB lineage: Bacteria > Verrucomicrobiota > Verrucomicrobiia > Chthoniobacterales > UBA10450 > CADDYX01. Next base: position 8,529 of record JBJMWX010000125.1, on the reverse strand, counting down.
GAGTGAGTCCGACCTGCGCGACGCTCTGGAAAATGTCGGCACGCCCTCCATTCTGAAGACGGCCGGCTTCGGCTACGACGGAAAAGGCCAGCAGTTCATCGATGGCTCGGGCAGCGCGGAACAGATCTGGGTTAACCGGCCCGGCGACGAGTTGATTCTTGAGCAGGCGATCGACTTCGCGCTCGAGATTTCCGTGATTGTGGCGCGTACGGCTGAAGGCGCGATGGCGACGTTTCCGGTTTCGGAAAATATTCACAGCGAACACATTTTGGACGTGACCGTGGTGCCGGCCCGCGTCTCGGCCGCCGTGGCAGAGCAGGCGGTTCATCTCGCGCGGGAGATCGCCGGGAAATTAGAACTGGTTGGGCTGCTCGCGGTGGAGATGTTCGTCACGCGCGACAACAGGTTGGTCGTCAACGAGCTCGCACCGCGTCCCCACAACTCGGGGCATTGGACCATTGAAGGCTGCGTAACCAGCCAGTTTGAGCAGCAACTGCGAGCGGTATGCGGCCTGTCGCTCGGATCCACCGAGTTGTTGCGTCCGACTGCGATGGCCAATCTGCTCGGCGATTTGTGGCACCCGCACGAACCGAATTGGGCCGCGGCACTCGATCGACCGGCGGCCCATCTTCACCTCTATGGAAAACGCGAGCCGCGACCGCGCCGAAAGATGGGCCACATCACGTCAACGGCAACGAGCGCGGACCTCGCCGTTGAAGCCGTGCGGCGTGCACGTGACGCGCTGCGTGGCACGTGAAGACGCGCGTCCTCGGCACCGCATCGCCGCCGGATCGCGCCGCGGCCGTTACCGCCGCAGTGCGCGCCTTGCGCAACGGCCAACCGGTAGCCCTGCCGACTGAAACCGTCTACGGGCTCGCCGCGGATGCATTGAAGCCGGCTGCGGCGCTGAAGATCTTCGCCGCCAAGGAGCGGCCACGGTTTGATCCGCTGATTGTGCATGTGCCAGCCCGGGAATGGCTGGCGGAAATCACCCGCCTGGAAGGGGCAAGCATGTTCCTCTTCGACCGCTTGATTGCAGAATTCTGGCCTGGACCGCTCACGCTCGTGCTTCCGCGGAGCGAGATGGTGCCGGACGTTGTTACGGCAGGATTGCGCACTGTCGCGGTCCGAATGAGTGCGTCGAAACTGTTCGGTGAAATCATCGCAGCCTTTGGCCGGCCGCTTGCCGCCCCCAGCGCAAATCGCTTCGGGAAAATTAGTCCCACTTCAGCCGCCGACGTGCTGGATGAGCTCGGTGGCCGAATTCCACTGATCATCGACGGGGGTCGCACCACGCTCGGTATAGAATCGACCGTCGTTGCGGTGCACAACGGCGAAATAGAAGTGCTTCGCCGCGGTCCGATCACGGCCGAGCAATTGCGGCACGTTGCGCCGGTCACCTTTGCCGGTTCTTCGAATCGTCCCAAGGCGCCGGGGCAGCTGGCCACGCATTATGCGCCTGCCACCCCGCTGCGGCTGGTCACGGATGCAAGCGCGATCCGACTGCCCACGGGTAAACGTTGCGGTTTGCTCGCCTACCATGCCACCGAAACAACACGGTTCGTAGAAATTCGCCGACTAAGCCCGAACATCGATGTCGCTGCGGCCGACCTATTTCGGCTGTTGCGGGAGCTGGATCAGGCGCGGCTCGACCTCATAGTTGCCGAAGAGGTGCCTGAGATTGGAATCGGCAGCGCGATCAACGACCGGCTAAGACGGGCAGCAGCGAAGCGGTCGTTGTAGGGCGGCTTCTGTGAACCCCGAAAGCGCTCGCGGTAAAAACAGACGCCCGCGAATAGAACAGCAGCTACCCTTGGTGCGCGAGGCAGGCCTGGATGAAACCTTTGAAGAGCGGGTGCGGCTTGTTCGGTTTGCTCTGGAACTCGGGGTGATATTGGCAGGCGACGAAATACGGGTGGTCCTGCAGCTCGATTAGTTCGGCGAGCGCTCCGTCAGGCGATGTTCCGGAAATGGTGAAGCCTTTCTCCGCCATCTTGTCGCGGTACTTCATGTTGAACTCGTAGCGGTGGCGATGCCGTTCGAGCACTTCGCCGTTCCCGTAAACCTTTTCCGCGAGCGTGCCCTGCTGGATTTTCGTCGGCCAGGTCCCAAGCCGCATGGTGGCGCCTTTTGTCTGCACCCCGCGCTGTTCTTCGAGGAGGGAAATGACTGGATCCGGCGTGTTCTTGTCAAATTCTGTGCTGTTGGCTTTTTGCAATCCGAGGACGTCGCGCGCGAACTCGATCGTGGCCACCTGCATGCCGAGACAGAGACCGAGATAGGGAACCTTGTTTTCGCGGGCGAACTGCGCCGCGCGAATTTTTCCTTCCACACCTCTCTCGCCAAACCCCCCGGGAATCAGCACGCCCGCGACATCCTTGAGCTCGCCGTTGACGCCGGCATCAAGCGCCTCGGCGTCGATTAGTTTCAAATCGATCCCGCAATCCTGGCTGGCGGCGGCATGGGTGAGCGACTCATAGATGCTCTTATAGGCATCCTGCAGATCAATGTATTTGCCGACCACCGCGATCTTCACCCGTTTCTTGGGAGTCACGATCCGCTCCACGAACTTGCGCCAGTTGCTCAGGTCGGGTGTCTGCGAGTCGACGTGGAGAAGCTCGCAGACCAGGGCATCGAGCCCCTCGTCGTGCAGCATGAGCGGCATCTCGTAGATGGTGTGCGGCACATCGCGCGCCTCGATCACAGCCTTCGGCGAAACGTTGCAGAACATGGAAAGCTTCTGCCGAATCTCGGCGTCGAGCGGGTACTCGGTGCGGCAGAGCAGGACCTGCGGTTGCAAGCCGATCTCGCGCAGCTTGGCGATGCTTTGCTGCGTCGGTTTCGTCTTTAGTTCGCCGGCGGCCCGGATGTACGGAATCAACGTGACGTGCATGTCGACGACGTTTTCCGCGCCGACTTCCAGGATGAACTGGCGAATCGCTTCCAGGAACGGCAATCCCTCGATGTCACCCGCGGTACCGCCGATTTCGGTGATAACGAGGTCATACTTCGATTCGTCAGCCAGCTCGCGGATGCGGTTCTTGATCTCATCGGTGACGTGCGGAATCACCTGCACGGTCTTGCCCAGGTAATCGCCGCGACGCTCCTTGGCGATGACGCTTTCGTAGACCTGGCCGCTGGTCAGGTTGTTGTGCCGTGAGAGCACGCAATTGGTGAAGCGCTCGTAGTGCCCAAGATCGAGGTCGGTCTCAGCACCGTCGTTCAGCACATAGACTTCGCCGTGCTGAAACGGGTTCATCGTCCCCGGATCCACGTTCAGGTACGGGTCGAATTTCTGAAACACCACACGCAGCCCGCGAAGCTCGAGCAGCGTGCCAAGAGATGCCGCTGCGAGACCTTTGCCCAGGGAACTGACTACCCCGCCAGTGACGAAAATGTATTTCATCGCCGGGTTTTTCTTCGTCCCGCACGAGCGAGGATTTGCTCGAGCGCGGCAGCGTCTGCCGGCGTATCAACGCCCGCTGTTCCTGAGTTAGTGACGAGCACGTGAATTCTTACACCATTCTCCAAAGCCCGCAATTGCTCGAGCGATTCAGCCCGTTCGAGCGGCGAAGATTTCCATCGCACAAACTGTAATAACACGTCGCGGCGGTAGCCGTAAATCCCCTGGTGGCGCAGGTAGCGTGGCTGTTCTTCCCGTGCGAACGGGACCGGCGCGCGTGAGAAGTAGAGCGCATCGCTCGCGCGATCGATCACGACTTTGACCTGGTGAGGCGAGTCAGCTTCGCCTGCCGCCGCAAAGGGATGCGCCGCCGTGATCATTCCGATGCGTTCATTGCCGCGCAGAATTTGCACCATCCGATCGACCAGCCGCGGATTTATGAGGGGCTCGTCGCCCTGAATGTTGATGATATAGCCGAATTGCTTCGCCTTCGCCGCGACCTCCGCGATCCGGTCAGTTCCGCTGTTGTGATGCGACTTCGTCAGCGCTACTTCGGCGCCCCAATCGAAGGCTGCTTGCGCGATGCGCATATCGTCAGTGGCGACGATCAGCGCGTCGAGGTCTTTCGCGCGGCGGCAAGCTTCCCAGACGTGTTGAAGGAGCGGCTTGCCCGCGATCATGTGCAGTGGCTTGCCGGGAAAGCGCGTCGATGCCCAGCGCGCCGGAATAATGCCGACTGCTTTCACCTTTGCCCAAGCACGATGTCCGCCGCCTCGCCTAAGTCGTCTGCTACGAAATCGGCCGCCGCACTGTCGACCAGCCGCCCGTAACCGGTACGGACAAGCACTGTTTTCACGCCGGCATTACGGCCACAGTCGAGATCGCTTGATTTATCGCCGACAAAAAACGAGCGGCCGAGATCGATCGTGTGCGCGCGGGTGGCATCGAATACGAGCTGCGGGAGCGGTTTTCGGCAGCTGCAATTTTCGTCGGGCTTGTGCGGGCAGTAGTATGCGCCATCCAGGAGACCAGCACCCAGCTGACGGACGAGCTCGTCGTGCACCGAGGCGTAATCCGCTTCAGTGAAATAGCCGCGGCCGATCCCACTCTGGTTGGTGATAACGATGATGCGGAAGCCGCCGTCCTTCAGCCGGCGCAACGCGTCGGCTGCGCCGGGGAACACCCTTACGTTGCGGGCATCGCCGCAGTAATCGACGTCTTCCATAAGCGTGCCATCGCGGTCGAGAAAGACAGCCGGCGCGGCGGCGTCATTTCTCGCCATCTTCTTCAAAGCTGGCGCGCAGTTCGAGGGGTGTCAGCGTGGCGGTGCCAAGCTTTCCGACCACAACGGCGCTGGCGTGGTTCGCGATTTCAGCAGCTTCCGTCGGGGAAGCCTCGCAACAAAGCGCGAGGGTAAAAAGCGCGATTGCGGTGTCACCGGCGCCGGAGACGTCGAATACCTGTCGCGCTTTGGTGGGTATGTGGTGCGGCTGGTCGCCGCGCTGGAACAGCATCATGCCTTGCTCGCCCAGTGTGATGAGCAGCAAATCGGTCGTCCATTTCCGCAGAAGAGCTTCTCCAACCTCGATCAATGCCGCGTCTTCGGCAGGCGGGATGTCGATGGTGGGGATGCGTCGGCCGGCTGCGAGGAATGCTTCCGCGCGGTTCGGTTTGACTGCGGTCAGCGTGTTCCACTCAATGAGGTGACCCGGGCTCGGATCAGCCGTCACGATCTTCCCGGTCTGCCGGGCCGCGGCACAAATCCGCCGAACCAGCTCCGGGGTTAAAAAGCCCTTGCCATAGTCTTCGAAAATGACGGCATCGATGCCCGGGAGTCGCGCCGCTACGCCATCGGCGACGCCATTGACCTGTTCGTCCGAGGGGTTGCGGATCTGCTCACGATCGACCCGGACCACCTGCTGGTGACGTGCGATGATCCGCGTTTTCACGATCGTGCTAAAGGTCGCGTCTTCCAGCGTGCCCTCTGTTTCAATCTGTTCCTGGCCCAGTAGCTCCCGCAGCTGGCGGCCCCCGCGATCTGCCCCGATCATCCCCACGACTGCCACGTGAGGCGTAAACTCGCGCAGGTTGCGGGCGACGTTTGCCGCCCCGCCCGGATAAAACGTTTCGCTGGTCACTTCCACCACCGGAACAGGCGCTTCTGGCGAAATGCGGCCAACCTTTCCCCAGACGAACTCGTCCAGCATCAGATCGCCGACCACGAGCAGGCGCTTGGTAGAGGCCTGCGCGACAATTTCTTCGAGGCGCTCAGGGGTCATCGGAAAAGCGAATCGAACCGGGTATGCCGCCGTCCAGGAGTGTTGATGCGATTCAGCAGAGTCAAAAGGTGAAGGGGTGGAGATTGTGCAGCGGCGACTTCTGCCTAAACTGCGGCATTAATTCCTGAATACGAAGGGGAAATCAACAGTCGAAGTCCCGATGATCTCATTCTCAAAATTTCTGCAATTCGCCACAGTGACCACCGCGAGCATGACACTTTGTGCCCATGCCGCCGAGGCTCCCAAGCGTATCGACATCAAGCAGCTCTCGACCAAGGTCGAGGATGTCGTTGTCCCGCGCCCAGATGAAATTTTTCGCGCCCTCAGCAAGCTTGGGGGTGTGAACTGGCGCGAGTACGTGCGGAGCGAAAAGAGCGCGAACTTCACTGAACGGCCGCGGGTCGCGATGCTGCTTGGCTCGGTGATCGCCGATGGCTTTATCGCCGTCCAGGCGGAAGACGCGCCGACGGTGCGTGAGATTGGTCAGCGCGTCCTCGGGCTCTCCAAGAGTATCGGCGTCGCGAACTCAATCACACCCCATGCCAAGGCAATCACGGAAGCGGCGGACAAGCGCAATTGGGACGGGGTGCGCCAGGAACTCGACCGCACGCAGAATAGCGTGCAGCAGGCAATGAACGAGATGCAGGACCAGAAGCTCTCCCAGCTCGTCAGCCTCGGCGGTTGGTTGCGCGGGACGGAGGTTCTGACCTCTGTGGTGAATCACCGATACTCCGATGAGGGTGCAGAACTATTGCGGCAACCGGACCTTCTGACGTATTTCCATGACCGGCTGCAGGCGATGCCGGAGTTCAACATGAAACTTCTTACCGATATCCAGACAGCACTCGTCGAGGTTCGGCCGATGATCGACGTCGGCCAGGGAAAAATTTCTCCTGAATCAGTCAAACGCATCAACGAGATCACGACACATCTCGACGGTGAGATTGTAACTCGGTAGCTCTTGGCAATGACCTCGCTCTTGCACAAATCCGCGCGAGTCACGGTTCTCGTCGCCGTAGCATTCACACTCGCTACCCGTCCTGCCGCCGGCTCAGTCGATGACGCGCAGAGTTTCGCTCTTCAGGCTGCCGAGCCATACGTGAAGGAAGGGTTCCAGGTGCGTGAAGATTACTGGGGCGGCGATCTCGGAACGGGGGAGAAGAAGGCCGTCCGGCAGCAGCTTTTCAAGGGGAACGAATATTGGTTCTGGCTCGGAACCGAGGTGGAGAAGGCAAAACTCTCAGTCCACATCTACGATGCCGAAGGCAAATTGATTGAGCAGCCGGATAGCTGGCAAAAAGGTCACTTTGCTGCCGCCCACATCGTACCGAAGGGCACCGGCAGTTACTTCATCATCGTAACGGTAGAGGAGTCGCCGGAAGAGCGGACGCATTGGGCGCTGGTCTACGGATTTAGATAGTTCTTTGTGAGCGCTCGCTCCGCGCGTTACCCCGAGAATTTTTCCTCCAGGCCTTTCCCATTTCTGCCTAGTTGGGAGAGCAGTGAGGTGAGGCCACCTTTTTGATGGCAGAAACCCGCACCCTTCAGTTCGAGAGCGGCCGCGCCTTGCAATCACTCTACGCGAACGATCTCAAGCTCCTGAAGCAGCTCGAGGATTCGCTCGGCGTGAAGGTCACCACGCGCGAAGGGTGGGTGAAGCTCGAAGGCGAGCCAGAAAAGTTGGACCGCGCGCAACAGGTATTCGATCAGCTCGAGCACGCGCGGCAAAAGGGGGTCGATATCCAGAAGCGCGATTTCAATTATGCGCTCGATGCCGTGGCCGAATCGCGCCCTGATAATTTGAGCGATGTCGTCGACGTCAAGATCAGCACCTCCTCGCGCAAGCCACCGGTGGTCGCGCGCACGCTCGGCCAGCGCAATTACGTGGAGGCGATCGAAAAAAACGACGTCGTCTTCGGCATCGGCCCAGCCGGCACGGGAAAGACCTATCTTGCTGTGGCCAAAGCCGTCGAAGCACTGAAGAAGGAGCAGGTGAGCCGGATTATCCTGACGCGACCCGCGGTCGAGGCCGGTGAGGCGCTCGGCTTTTTGCCGGGCGACCTGCAGGAGAAGATCACGCCGTATTTGCGGCCGCTTTACGACGCTTTGCGCGACATGATGGAGCCGGAGGAAATCGAACGCGCGATTGCGCGGCAAACGATCGAGGTTGCACCGCTCGCCTACATGCGCGGCCGAACGCTCAGCAATGCATTCGTGATTCTTGACGAAGCGCAGAACACCACGACCGAGCAGATGTTCATGCTGCTCACACGCATCGGCCAGGGATCGAAGTGTGTCGTGACCGGCGATGTTACGCAGATCGATCTCCCGACCAACAAGCGTTCCGGCCTGGTCGAGGCGTTACAAGCGCTGAAAAACGTGCAGGGGATTGCGATTGTCTACTTCAGCGAGCGCGATGTGGTGCGGCATGAGCTGGTGCGGGCCATCATCAGCGCGTATCAACAGCATCGCTCGCCTTCCACGGTTGGAGGAGGGGGACGCAAATAGCATGTTCGATTTCCTCAAACGCAACCGGCTTGTGAAGCGAGGTCTCGCCTCGAGCAAGACGCGCCGGCGACGCAGCCGAAACGAATTTCTCGAGAACCTTGAGCGCGCGCTTTATGTCCGCGCGATAATTTTCGGCGCGTTTGTCGCCGGGCTTGCCGCCTTGATCTTCAGCGGCCAGCAACCTGAACCGACCAAGAATTTCGTCATCGCGCTGCTCTTTTTCGTCACGGCACTGACGCAACTGTGGATCAATCAGCCGCAAACGTTCCGGCGCAGTTCGCGGGTCCTCCTCTTGTTGGTATTTATTTTTATTAAGATCGTCGTGTAGTTTATTATTGT
>JBJMWX010000124.1:0-14164 GCA_045809925.1 Chthoniobacterales bacterium | reverse complement strand
TAGGTATCCGTATCCTTCTTGAACTCTGCAACGGCAGCCCGCTTGTTCATCACCCGGTTTTTCGAATCGGTCAGCACGAAATCATCCGCCATGAAAGGCTCGATCGTTGCGATGTTGTGCGCCTGCGTAGCCGCCTCGTAAGCGTCTTCGATCTGCCGAATCTGCTGTTCAGGCGTACCCTTCAAGACTGGCGCCGCAGAAGTGGTTGGCGATGCCTTCGCTGGGGTCGTGGTCGATTTTGCGGCCGCGGTCGGGGCGGGCGTCGCTGTGGCCTTCGCAGTCGCTCCAGGGACAGGATACTTGCGTGAACTGGGCGTTGATTCAGAGCTCCGCGCTTTGTCGGAAGACGAGCTCTTACTTTGAGAAGGCGAAGGCGACTCCGACGCTGCCGCCGGAGTTGAGCTCGTCGGAGTCTCGGTCTCCTGCGCCGGCGCGCAGGGAATGATCGGGAAGGACAAGACAATAGCTGCTGCCAGTAAATGTGAGGCTTTCATCGGTTAGTGGAGCTGGTGAAACGCTACCGCGGTGCCGGGGTGCGCCGGGATCCTCGCGCGCATCTTCGCCGCGACTGTGTGGTAGCGAACGTATTCAGGCGGTTGCGCGGCCGTCAAGCGGACTCTTAGCGGAGCACGCCCATAGCCGATCGGTTCTCACAACCGATATGCCCGCGAGCTTGCAATCAACATTCCAGGATTAAATGCGAGCTAGTTGTTAGGCAGCAACTCGCGAGCACCGAAGGCGGGCGCGGTTTCTTGTGTGGTAAAGGCGCTTTTCCGAGCCGTACGCGGATGCGGCGGCGGCAGCGGGAGAGAAACGTCTCTACCCCGCCTTTCCAAGCCTGTTGATTGCATCGATCAACTCGCGGAACCGGCCAAAGTTGTTGCGCAGCGGGGTGAGCAGCAGTCGCGGCAGCTCCCAGATCTCCGGCTCGTTCTTCTCCTGCCGGAGCGCAGTCGTTTGGACAATGGCTCCGCTCGGCACCAGGTCGGCAAAGTTTCGATTGAGCTCGGCAATACCGGCGGCGGAGAGCTTTTGCTTAATCCGAATCGCGAGCTGCTCCCCGACCCAGCGTGCCGAATGGTAGGTCCCATAGAAGCTCAAAATCTCGCTCACCGCTTCGTCCACATTTTCGACGCGCTTGAAGAGCGAGAAGTCGTCCTTGCTTACGTAACCGTAATCGAAGAGCTGCTCATGGAGGAACCGGAGCCACGTGTCCCAGTAAGTGCCGCCCGGTCTGTCGAGTAACACGACCGGTATGATCCGCGCCTTGCCGGTCTGCATCAGGGTAAGCGCTTCGAATGCCTCGTCCATCGTGCCGAAGCCGCCGGGAAAGAGAGCCATCGCGTGCGTCTCCTTCACGAAGTTGAGTTTGCGGGTGAAGAAGTAGTTGAAATTGATCAGCTTTTTGTCGCCTTCGATTGTGATGTTCGCGTGCTGTTCGAAAGGCAGCCTGATGTTGAGCCCGAAGCTGTGCTCCCGACCCGCTCCGAGCTGCGCCGCACCCATGATCCCGTCGCCGCCGCCGGTGATGACCATGTAGTCGTGGGCAACCATCGCGCGCGCGAACTCCTCCGCGACCTTGTATTGCGCTTCGCTCGGCGCCACCCGCGCCGACCCGAAGACGCAGACCTTCCGAACCCGCCGGTACTCGGAAAAAACCTTCGCCGCGTAGCGCATCTCTTTGAGCGTGCGGTTGATCAGCTTCAGGTCCGCGACGCTCATCGGATCACGTGCCATCTTCAGCGCGGTCACGATCATTTCCTCGATCAGCTCCGGCGATTTCCCGGCTCCCCACTCGGTGACGAGCTGCCGGATCCGGGCGTCAAATTCGGTGCCGAGCGAGCTTTGACGCTGCGTCGGCTGGTTGTGTGTCGTTCCGGCTGTGAAATCTTCCACGAGGATCTTTATTCGAATGTTGTCTCAGCGCACGGGCCAATACTCTGCTGGTGGACCTACAAATGTAAGCGGTACTCGGACGGTCGTTGCCGTGCCCGGTTTGAATCGCCACCGCCGCAGGGCTTTGACCGCGCAACGATCTAGCAAGTCGTGCCCAGTCGTCTTCTCTATCGCTACCTTCCGAACTCTTCCGGTGGCCGTGTCCACGTCGACCTTGAACACACCACCGCCTTGCATCCGCTTCTTCCGCGCCTCTTCCGGGTACTCTGGCCGCGGCGCTTCGATTGCGACGGCGCTCGTGGCCTGAGTACCGTGTGGTTGCGCAGGCATTTCAGCACGTGCGACTGGCGCGAACGTGATCGCTACGGCTAGAATCAGCATCCTCATTCCGGGGAAAACAGCATCGCCCCACATCTGAATCGACGTTCCGCTCAATCCGAAGGCGTCGCAATCAAATCGGCGAGGATCTCGCGCGTGTGCCGGATCGGCAGGGAGAAATGTCCCGTATTCTCAACGACGCGCAGCTTGCAATCCGGGAGACGTTTCGCGAGCTGCTGGGCCAGGGAATAGTCGAACGTTCGATCGAGCTTGCCGTGCCATAAACGCACCGGAACCCGGACATCTTCGAGGGCGAAGCCCCACGGGCTGGCGAAGATTTCTGCGTCCATAATGACGCCGGCAGCGGAGGCGCGCCACGCCTGTCGCGCGCTTTCGAAGCAGGCGTCGAACGCGACTGCATCCCGCTGCATATCAGCATCGAAACCATGCCAGGTTCGCATCAGCCATCGTTGAAGTCGGATGGGCAGGCGAGACGCGGCCAACGGGCGCGCGACGTGGAACAGGAACTTCAATAGGCCGGGCCGACGATCGCGCATCGACAGCATTCGATTGTGCAATCGCATTAGCCCCCGCCGGTCGGTCAACTCCGCGATCGGTGGAACTCCATTGACAATCGCAACCGCCCCAACCCTCTCCGGCATTGCCCATCCGCTGACGAACGCGTACGGCGCGCCGCCGGAAATCGCGAGCATTCGAAAACTGTCGAGCTTCAACTGATCGGCGATCTGGCGCATGAGCGGAGGCCAGTCGAGCAACGTGCGATTGGGGTGGAACATCGAGTCGCGGATTCCCGGCCGGTCTGGCGAGATGATGCGAACGCCGAGTTGGCACGCCGCGTCATGCGTCAGCTCGGCCATGGTGCGCGAGCTCGGCCAGCCATGACAAAAAATCACCGGCACGCCGGCCGAATCGCCGTATTCTTCAATTGCAACATGGCTCCCGTTCGCGACACGAAGCACTTGCGAGCGGCTGGTCATTTTGCGAAGAAGAGATCAGGCATGAATCGCAATATCGATGCGGACACGCTGCAGACGGATTCCGTATTACGAGTATGAACGAGAACTCACAACCGGGCTTTGGGAAAATTTCCGTCCACGGTGATGGCATGGGCGCGCCGACTCCGCAGTTGATCGAAGCCCGCGCACGCGAGATTGCGCTCATCGCGGAGCGGAATCCCGATGAGTTCACCGACGCCGACTGGGAACAGGCGCGCCGTGAGCTGATGGGCACCGTCGACCCACGCCCTCCGGAAGAGATAGAGCACAGCGAAGACATGCGAGAGGAATGGGAAGTCACGCCCAATGCGACGGGCGAACGAGCGGCGCGCGCCGGCCTCGATGACGACGAATCTCTTGGCGAACGTCTGGTGGAGGGCGGGCTTGAGGAAGCGGCGCACGACCAAATGCTCGAGGCCCGCCGCGAAGATCTTTCGCAGGAAAGCTGATGATGTGAGCGGCTCTGCTGCGATCGACAGCGGGCAGATCGTTCGCGAGGGATCAGCGACGGGCGAAAATGGTTCCGGCGTTTCGCCGAAAAATCCGCGCACGGGCGCACCTGGCGCTGAGCTGCTAACCCGTTATCGGAAAGTGCGCGACTTCACGCACGAGCTCTGCGGCTCGCTCAAGCCCGAAGACTGCGTCGTGCAATCAATGCCCGATGTGAGCCCGACGAAATGGCACCTCGCGCATACGAGCTGGTTCTTCGAAACGTTTCTCCTCAAGCCGTGGATGCCGAGCTACCAATCAGAAGTCCCCGAGTACGCGTTTCTCTTCAATTCTTATTACAACGCTGCGGGTGACATGCATCGGCGCGACCTTCGTGGCTTGATCTCGCGTCCGACCGTCGATGAGACATATCGCTACCGCCGGACAATCGACGATGCCGTGGCGCAGCTTCTCCAGTCAGCCGATGACGAAAGGCTGGCCGCGATCGAACCCGTGATGACACTCGGCATTCAGCACGAGCAACAGCACCAGGAGCTGCTGGTCACCGATATTAAACACGTCCTCGCGCAAAACCCGCTGCATCCTATTTATCAACCTGATGGGCGGCCGCGACCGCGGCGCGCACCAGTCGCAAACGATTCCGAGGTCGGTGTCCCACGGTTCATCGACTTTGATGAAGCCACCGTCGAAATCGGCCACGACGGCTCGGGGTTCAGCTATGACAACGAAGCACCGCGACACCGCGCTCTCGTCTTGCCATTCGCGTTGGCCACACGGCTGAGTACAAACCGCGACTACATCGAATTCATGGAAGACGGCGGATATGCGCGTTCCGAATTCTGGCTGTCCCTCGGGTGGACGACGGTGAACGAACAGCGATGGGAGGCCCCGATGTATTGGACGAAACGCGATGGCGCGTGGTTGAACTTCACCCTCGCCGGCTTTCGTCCGGTCGATCTGGACGAACCCGTCACCCACGTCAGCTACTTCGAAGCGGACGCGTTCGCCAACTGGGCCGGCGCACGTTTGCCAACGGAATTTGAATGGGAACGCGCCGCCGCCGATTTGCCGATCGAGGGCAACTTCGTCGACGCGCGCAATTTTCATCCTGTGGCCGCGAATCGCACGGACGAGCGGCGAGTCGTCCCAGGTAGCGAGGACGGGACAGCGCCCGTCGCTCCAGCAAAGTTCGAACAGATGTTCGGCGACGTCTGGCAGTGGACGCGGAGCAGTTACTCGCCCTATCCGGGCTATCGCGCCGCGCCCGGTGCGCTCGGTGAGTACAATGGCAAGTTCATGTGCAATCAGTACGTGCTTCGCGGCGGGTCCTGCGCGACTTCGCGCAGCCATATCCGGCGGACGTATCGCAACTTCTTCCAACCGGAGAAACGCTGGCAGTTCACCGGCATCCGTCTCGCTCGAGACGCAAAATGAGCGGCACCCCCGGCGGCGTCGCCGTCCTCGATCTCGAGCCGGCCACCTCCGAGTTTCTCGCCGAGGCGATTGCCGGCCTCTCGAGTACTCCGCCGACACTCCCTTCGAAATTCTTTTACGACGAGCGCGGCTCCGATCTGTTCCTCCAGATTTGCGAACAGCCCGAGTATTATATCACGCGCACCGAGCGCGCCATCCTCTCCGACTTCGCTGGCGAGATGGCCGAATCGATCGGCGCCAATGCGGAGCTGGTCGGCTTCGGCACCGGCGCTGGATTGAAGACGCGCATGCTGCTCGACAAACTTGAGAACCCGATCGCCTATGTGCCGGTCGATATTTCAAAGCAGCGGCTGATCGAATCGGCCGACGCACTCCAGCGTGCGATGCCATCGCTCGAAGTGCTGCCGGTCTGCGCCGATTACCTCCAGCCGCTTCGTCTTCCCATTCCATCCAGAGAACCGGAACACGTCGCGGTTTACTTCCCCGGGTCGACGATCGGCAACCTCGAACCGGAAACTGCGCGTAACTTTCTCACGCGAGTTTGCCGGCTGTCCGGCAGAAGTGGTGGGTTGATCATCGGCGTCGACCTGCAAAAGCCGCGCGCAGTGCTCGAAGCTGCCTACAACGACAGGGCCGGCGTGACCGCGCAGTTCAATCTCAACCTTCTGGTCCGGGCGAATCGCGAGCTCGGCGCCGACTTCGATTCGGCGTGTTGGAAACACCGCGCAATTTACAATGACCAGGCTGGCCGCATCGAGATGCATCTCGTTGCGCAGAGCGAGCAACATGTTCACCTCGGAGGCCGAACCTTTGTCTTCGGCCGCGGCGAAAAAATCATTACCGAATTCTCCTACAAGCACACACCGGAAGGATTCGTCACGCTGGCGGAGTCAGCCGGTTTCCGGATGTCGCGCTTCTGGACCGATCCGAAGCGCTACTTCGCCGTCTTCCATTTCGTCACGCGCAGCTAAGCCACAGATGAACGCGCTGGTTCAACTCACCGGCGTGAGCAAACGTTACGGCGCCACAGCCGCCCTGTATCCGACTGATCTGGGTTTCGCGCGCGGAAAAACGACCGTGTTAATCGGCCCAAGCGGCTGCGGCAAATCAACCTTGCTGCGGCTGATCATCGGCTTACTCGAGCCGGATACAGGAGAGATTCAGTTCGAGGGGACAGCAATCACGCGCGCGACCATTAAAACTTTGCGCCACCGCATCGGCTACGTCACCCAGGAAGGCGGCCTGTTTCCCCATCTCACCGCGCGCGCAAACGTTTTGTTGCTTGCACGTCATCTCGGCAGGCCACCCGCGCAGATGGACAATCGTCTCGAGGAGCTGTGCGCGCTTACGCGTTTTCCGACAGACGGTCTTGATCGTTATCCTACCGAGCTTTCCGGGGGACAACGTCAGCGCGTCGGGCTCATGCGTGCCCTCGCACTCTCGCCCGACCTGCTCTTGCTCGATGAACCGCTCGGCGCCCTCGATCCACTCGTTCGGGCGGCTTTGCAGCGCGACTTGAAGGAAATTTTCGCGCGCCTGCAGCAAAGCGCAATCCTCGTGACGCACGACCTGGCCGAGGCAGCGTACCTGGGCGACCGGATCGTGTTGATGAACGACGGGCGCATTGTGCAGGAAGGAACCCTTCACGATCTGCGCGACCGTCCTGCCGAACCCTTCGTCACGGAGTTCATCAACGCACAGCGAACCCTCGCGCTCGAATGAAAGACATCGCGAAGCCACAAAATCTCGAACGTCGGAGGGGCCTCAGTGGCCCGATCATCGCCGCACGCAGGCGGCTCCCACATTGTAGCCTCTGCTGTCTTGTTCTGTTCCTGATTCAATCGGCGTCTGCCGGGCCGGTAATCATCGGCTCAAAAAAATTCACTGAATCGTACGTGCTGGGCGAAATCGCGAAGCGCGCGATGACAAATGCGGGTGTGCCGGTCGAGGTCCGGCAGGGAATGGGCGGCACGATCATCCTCTGGGAAGCGCTCCGAACCGGCGCGATCAGCTGTTACCCCGATTACACCGGCACGGTCAGTGAGGAGATTCTGAAGCAGCCCGAAGTGCGTTCCGAAGACGCGATCAGGAGCGCGCTGGCGCAGTTCGGCGTCGGCATGACAGGCGATCTCGGATTCGATAACACTTACGCGCTGGTCATGCTGCGCACGGCCGCCGCGCGCCTCGGTATTCACACGATCTCCGACCTGCGGCAGCACCCGGAGCTGCGCTTTGGGCTGACCCACGAGTTTCTCGATCGGCGCGATGGCTGGAATCCGCTCGCTCAGCGTTATCGCCTCTCGTCGGCAAAAATTCGCGGGATCGACCATGCCCTCGGATACCAGGCTCTCGCCAACGGCGACATCGACGTGAAAGACGCCTACTCGACCGATGCCAAGATCGCGCAGAACGATCTGGTCGTTTTAGGCGACGACCTTCGGTTTTTTCCGCAATACAAAGCCGCCTTCCTCTACCGACTGGAAATGCCGGCGGCGGCTGTCGATGCGTTGCGCCGGTTGCAAGGGACGATCAACGAGGAGCGCATGACGCGGTTGAACGCGGAAGCCGAACAAACCAGGGATTACACCCGCGCGGCGGAACTGTATTTTAACAATGCTTCGGCGCGGTCAACGGCCGAGACGCTTGCGCACAAGCTCGCGCGCTGGACTGCTCGCCACCTCGAGCTTGCCGGTGTTTCTCTGCTGCTTGCCATCCTGGTTGGCGTGCCGCTTGGTATCGTCGCCAGTCGGGGCGGCGCTGCCGGTCACGCCATCCTCGCATTCGCCAGCACGGTGCAAACAATTCCCTCGCTTGCGCTGCTCGCGCTGCTCATTCCCCTGCCCTTTTTTGGTATCAGCCCGCGGACCGCGATCGCGGCACTGTTTCTCTATGGATTGCTTCCGATCGTTCGCAACACCGCGACCGGCCTGCAAGACATCGCCCCTTCCATTCGCGAATCCGCTATCGCGCTCGGCCTCGATGCGCGTGCGCGTTTGTTCCAGATCAACCTGCCGATCGCCTCGCGCACCATCCTCGCCGGAATCAAAACGAGCGCTGTCATCAACATCGGTACCGCGACGCTCGCCGCACTGATCGGCGCCGGCGGACTTGGTGAACCGATCCTGAGCGGCCTGAACCTGAACGATAACCGCACGATTCTGCAGGGCGCCATTCCCGCGGCCCTGCTCGCGCTCGTCGTGCAATGGCTCTTCGATTTGCTCGATCGCGTCTTGATCCCGCGCGGCCTGCGACTCTAGCAGGCAGTCGCCGGCCGCGGTCTTTGGGTTAGAATGCGCCATGGCGATCGCGTCCGTAAATCCCGCGACAGGCGAGACGCTGCAGACGTTCGATTCGTTAGGCCAAAGCGCGGTCGAACAGAAACTTGCCGGAGCAGAAGCCGCCTTTCATTACCATCGGCGCACCAGCTTCGCGGAACGCGCACAGCGCATGAACACCGCTGCGGCGTTGCTGGAAAAAGAAACCGAGGCGCTCGCGCGGACCATCACGCTCGAGATGGGCAAACCGATCCGCGCTTCGCGGGACGAGGTCCTGAAATGCGCGAAAGCATGCCGCTTCTACGCCGAACACGCCGAGCGGTTCCTCGCACCTGAGGAACGCAATCTCGACGGTGCGCGCGGTTACGTCCGCTACGACCCGACCGGGCCGGTGCTCGCAATCATGCCGTGGAATTTTCCTCTCTGGCAGGTGTTCCGCTTCGCCGCTCCGGCACTGATGGCCGGCAACGTCGGCCTGCTCAAGCATGCCGGCAACGTGCCGCAGTGCGCGCTCGCGATTGAGCAGGTCTTTCGGCGCGCCGGCTTCGATCGCGACGAATTCCAGACGCTGCTGATTAGTTCGGACGACACAGCCGCCGTGATTGACGATCCGCGCGTCAAGGCCGTCACCCTGACCGGCAGCGATCGAGCAGGTGCGGAAGTCGCGAGCCGTGCCGCACGACAAATCAAGAAAGCGGTCCTCGAGCTCGGTGGGAGCGATCCATTCGTCGTCATGCCGAGCGCCGACCTGAACCGTGCCGCCGAGGTTGGAGCCACTGCGCGGACGATTAATGCCGGTCAATCGTGCATCGCGGCGAAGCGCTTCATTGTCGCAGAGCAAATCTACGGCCGGTATGTCGAGCAATTCATCGCGAAGATGCGGGAACTGCGTGTCGGCGATCCGATGGATGAAACCACTGACATCGGGCCGCTCGCGACCGAGCAGATCCGCAAAGGCGTGCACGAGCAGGTGCAAAAAACAGTCGAAGCGGGCGCAAAGCTGCTGCTTGGCGGGAGAATGATCGAGGGCGATGGCTTCTACTACGCGCCTACTGTCCTGGTCGACGTGCCCGCGAATTCACCCGCTGCGCGCGAGGAGATCTTCGGACCGGTCGCGGCGTTCTTCCGCGCCCGCGACCGCGAAGCAGCGCTCGCGATCGCGAATGACAGCGCGTTTGGGCTCGGCGCGAGTGCATGGACAAACAACGCTGAGGAACAGGAATTCTTCGCCCGCGAGTTGGAAGCCGGCATGGTCTTCATCAACGGAATGGTCGCGTCGGACCCGCGATTACCATTCGGGGGCGTGAAGCGCTCCGGCTACGGCCGTGAGCTGAGCACGGAAGGCATCCGGGAGTTCGTAAACGTAAAGACGGTCGTGATCGCCTGATCTGCTACTCATGCTCGTGATCATGCTCGGATCGGAAGAGCACGATCTGAGCGGGATCAACTGGTCGAGAACTGGTCCTCTTTGTTTTTGAAGAGAATGTTAAACGTGGTGAGCGAGCCGTAACAGCGAGTGATGTATTGCTGCAGCTCGAATTTATCGGCGTCGCTCAATTTGTCGCTCGCGTTCACCTTCTGCTCGAGCACGCGAAGATTATTTCGGATCATCACAATCTTGTGAAAGAACGTCTCCAGCGGCACGTCCTTTGATTGCAACGACGTGTCGGCCGGCTGCATCACCAGCGTGCCGCCGGTCCAGCGGCCTGCTATGCCTTCGACCGCGGCATCGCTCCGCTGCAGTCCCAGCGCGTCAACCACCGCCTGGGCTGTTTCGCGGATCAAGTTATTCAGCGGGACCTGGAGCTCACTCAGCGTCGCGGTGGCTTCCGCCGGTGTGAGCTCGCTTGTCTGCGGATCTACCGTGCGCGGCGCGTCCTCGAAGGAGATGTCGGCGGTGTGTTCGGTCAGCGCTTTGATCACGCCAACGCCGTAACGCGGATGATGCACGCGCATCCCGATGTGCAGGCTTTGTATTGGAATAGACATTTCGGAAATGGGCTTCTACAACGCCGAAGAATTGTAGGCGTTTCGGTGAAACGCCACCGCTTTTTCGCTCAGCGCGGCTGACACATACGTCCTACAAACTTGTCATGGCAAATCAACAGCATCCGCCGGGATTCCGCCGCCGGCGCGGGTTGAACTGGACGTTCGTGGGCCTGCTCTACACGTCCTTTTATACCTGCCGTTACAACCTTGCCATCGCGAATAAGTCGATCAGCGACGAGTTCGGCTTCAGCAAGACGCAAATGGGAACAATTATCACGACGGCCCTGCTTGCTTACGCATGCGGGCAGATCATCAATGGCCTGCTCGCGGACAGAATCGGCGGGAAACGCGCGATGCTCATCGGTGCCGTCGGCACGATCACGATGAATCTGTTTTTCGGGATCGCTTCCTTTGTCGGAATGCTTTCGCTCTTTCTGCTCATTCGCGGAATCGACGGCTACCTCCAGGCGTTCGGCGCCCCGGGAATGGTCAAGATCAACGCGGCCTGGTTCGCGCAAAACGAGCGCGGCCGTTTCGCCGGCATCTTCGGGTTCATGATCAATGCCGGTCGTTTTCTTATCAACACCTTCGGCCCGGCGTTGCTCGCGGGTTTTGTATTCCTCGGGTTGTGGAGCGTGCCGCCGTTGCACTGGCGGTGGCTTTTCTGGATTCCGGCCGGCCTGACCAGCGTCGCTGCGATCGCGATGGCACTGGTCGGCAAGGATACGCCGCAGCAGGCCGGCTTCGTCGCGGTCGACGCGGAGAACACGCACAGTGACGAACCACGAGCTTCGGTCGCGGAAGTGCTGCGCGTGATCGCAACCAATCGGGTAATCTGGATCGTCGCTCTTGCCTACGCCTGCACCGGCTCGGTGCGTCAGGGCATCGATCAATGGTTTTTCAGGTTCATGCAGGAGGTGTATCACCTGGATTTGAACGACGTGCGCTTCAAGTACCTCGGCATTCTTATCCCGCTCGTTGCCTCGATCGGATCGCTCCTCTCCGGCTATGTCTCCGACGTTGTCTTCAATGGCCGGCGAGCGCCGGTCGCCGCTGTTCTCTATTTTCTCGAGACCGCGATCATCCTCGCGGCGGCGCAGTTCACCTCCGCGAACACGGCTGTCCTCTTCCTCATCCTGATTTCCTTCACCGCCAATGCCACGCATTCCATCCTCGGCACCGCGGCGGCAATGGACATAGGCGGCGCGCGCATGGCCGGGTTCGCCTCCGGTCTGATTGATTCATTCCAGTATTTCGGCGGAAGCCTCGCTGGACTGTTATTAGGCCATCTCCTCGACCGCAGCTGGGACAATTATTTCTACTTCATGGCGCCGTTCGGCATCATCGGCGGCGTGCTCATGCTTTCGATCCTCGGCAGGATAACGTCTTCGAAAGCGTAAGTGTTTCCGCCGCAGCTGTGTCAGACGCCTGTCGATGAGATTCCGGGCGTCTGGCCCTGCAACTACAGCAGCTCAAGCTGCTGTCCCGGCCTCCTGAACGCGGCCACCGATAATTGCGGACGCGGCCCGTTAACGCCCGCGCGGCGGGCAGCGACTTCGAACATCGCCTCAATCTGCTCGGCAAAGATGCCTTCGCCGGTCTGACGTTTGCGCCATCTCGAGTCGTAGAGTTTCTCACCGCCTCGGAGCTCCCGGATGCGGCCGAGTACCTTCGCTTTGCGCTCCGGGAAATATTCATCCAGCCAGCGCTCGAAGAGCGGCGCGACGGCCCACGGCAAGCGAAGCAGCACGTACCCGGCAAATTGCGCGCCCGCTTTGCCGCACGCCTCGAGAATCGCCGGCATCTCGTGGTCATTTATTCCGGGTATGATCGGCGCGACCATCACTCCAACCGGAACTCCGGCATCACGCAGTTGCCGGACGGCTTTCAGTCGCGCGGCCGGCGGTGATGTGCGCGGCTCGAGGATCCGCTGCAGCTGCGGGTCCAGTGAGGTTATCGATAGATTCGCGCCGACACAGTTGTGGCCTGCCAGTTCCTTCAGGACGTCGAGGTCGCGGGTGATGAGCCGATTTTTTGTCAAAATACCGACTGGGTTGCGGAATTTCGCCAGCACTTGGAGGCAGCGCCGGGTCAGTTCCATCTTGCGCTCGACCGGCTGGTAGCAATCGGTCACTCCGCTCATCATCAGCAGCTGCGGCTTCCACTTCGGTGACGAGAGTTCGGCCTCGAGGAGTTCGGGCGCGCGTTCCTTTACCATGATGCGGCTCTCGAAATCCACGCCGGCGGAGAAACCCAGATACTCGTGGGTCGGCCGCGCGAAACAGTAAATGCAGCCGTGTTCGCAGCCGCGGTAGGGGTTGACGCTCGTTTCGAAGCCAACATCAGGGCTGTTGTTCCGCGCGATGATCGTCTTCGTGTCGTCGCGTAGGTAGATCGTCCGCACACTGCGCGGGTTGTCGTCGTCTTGAGGTAACTCGCTGAAGTCCTCTTCGACGTGCAGCTTCTCGAACCGGTTCGCCGGATTGATGGACGCACCGCGGCCGCGGAAACGCTGATCACTCTCCCGGTCGTCCGGCGGCGCCTCCCGGACGTGATTCCAGAGGGCTTTGAGGTCGCGAGCCTGCGGCATTAAGTATGTTCACATGAACATGTGGCCGTCGCAACGGCGAATAGCGCCAACTCCGCTGAACGGCTCGCAGATCGCGTTCCACCTTGCGGCTCAGCACTCTCGCGGGATAATGACCGCGCAGCCGGAGGGGTGGTCGAGCGGTTGATGGCTCCGGTCTTGAAAACCGGCAGGGCGCAAGCCCTCGTGGGTTCGAATCCCACCCCCTCCGCCATTAAGCAGAAGCAACACTCAACGCCCAGCTTCAACGGATCGAGCGCGTGTGACCGCGCCGTCAGCGCTGGACGTTGGATTCCGCTCGCGGTTATGATCATCCGCGCCGCAGCGCCTCGCTCACCCGGCCGGCATTCCTCGCAACCAGCGGCTAACGAACCATGCACAGGCGAGGCCGACCAGGAATGCGCAGGCCACATCCGACAAATAATGGGCCGCGACGTACATGCGCGAGACGGCAATCACCGTTGGAATCAGAAGGAGCGGCAGGCCGATTCGCGGCCGCTTGAATGCGAGCACACCGAAGAAAGCTGCCGAGGCTGCGGTGTGGCCCGACGGAAAGGCATGATATTTTTCGCTCCAACGCGGTCCGCTCCAGCTTTGCTCGGCCCTGACGGACGGCCGCGCCCGTCCGGTGCCGACCTTCACGACACGCGCAACCACTCCAGCGACAGCGCAGGCGATCAACATTGCGAGAAAAATGCGAACCCATTCGCGCCTGCCACGCCACCAGGCAAAGGCCGCCAGCGAGAGACCGACAACGACATGCGCCGGCCAGTCGCCGATGTCACTGACAAGGCGCATCACGCGGTGAAACCCAGGATCGCGATGCTGCAGGAGCCAAAGCCGCACAGTCTCGTCGAGTTGAAACGCCGCGACGATCGCCGCCGCGCCCACAAAGGCGAAGAAATACCAGCCACGCAAGGCGCGCGGATTCGGCAGGCGCCGATTTCCCATTTGTGTTTCCAGAGCAGCTATTCTTGAATTCGCAGTTTGCAGCCTGCAACTCCGATATATCGCGGCGGCACAAACAAGCTCGGTCCGGCCAAGTACGCGATCATTGTTTTTGCCGGCGCGCTCCTCTTTCATCTCGCCGGCACGTGGAGCCTGCCCCTGATCGATCGCGACGAGCCGCGGTTCGCTGAGGCGTCGCGGGAGATGATCGAGCGCAGCGACTACGTCATCCCCTATTTCAATAACCATTT
>JBJMWX010000123.1:0-11458 GCA_045809925.1 Chthoniobacterales bacterium | reverse complement strand
CAGGATGGAAAAACCAATCGCACAAAATCCGGGTCCGGTCCGGCGCAAGCGGCCAGAGTTGATGCACCATGACGTAGTCCGGATGCACGCTGAGAAGCATGTTCGGAAAAATCGAGTAATAGAAAACGCGCGCGTGATCTTCGGCGTTGCTCGCGCCGACAGGCCGCGCGCAGGTCCGGCCGCTCATCGTCAGGCTGCTGCCCTGTTTGATGGCCATGAACCCGCCGAGAAACGGACCTTCGCAGAGGTCGTTCTCTGCCGAATCGTAGGGCGAGACCTTCGACAACATCGGGTGCACGCCGGGGCAGTGGTAACATTCGGAGTAATTCTCGAAGATCAGCTTCCAGTTGGCCCGCACATCGTACTCGACGCGTTTGGCAGACCGGAGATTCGCCAAATTCCAATGGGTGAACTTGCCCGCCAGCGGCGTGAAGACCTCCCGGAGCGGCGGCGCATCGTGATCGAGGGTAGCAAAGATGAAGCCCTCCCAGGTCGACAACGACACCTGAGTTAGCGCGTACTCAGCCTTGTTGAAGCCGGCTGCCGGATCCATGTGCGGCGCGCCAGCCAACCGACCGTCAAGGCTGTAAGTCCAGGCGTGATAGGGGCACTGAATCACGGCCGCATGTCCACGCGGCGCCTCGCACAAGCGGGTGCCTCGATGGCGGCAGACGTTGAAGAAGCCGCGCAACTGCCCGTCGTTTCCGCAGACGACAATCAGGCTTTCGCCCGCGACGTCGGCGAGGAAGTAATCCCCGGGCCTGGGAAGATCGCTCACATGACCGACGCACAACCACGAGCGTGCGAAGATTGCCTCCTGCTCGTGTGCGAACACTTCGGGCGACACGAAATAGGGCTGCGGCAAAGTCCTCGCTCCGGCGACGAAAGTCTCGCTTGTCTTCCGGAACCGGCCGGCAGCCGTCGTTTCCATTGCGTCGATGCTACCGCGCAAAGCCGTTGCCTCAATCTCAACTTCGCGCCTCGAGGCGTTGCTCAAGGGTGGCTCGCGTCGCCTGACCCGGCCCCAACGCTTCGGATGTTTGCTTCTTGTCCGATGCCAACGCAGCGCACTGGCTGGCCGCGACGCACGGCAGCCGACCCATTCAGCCGTTAGTTCCGATTTAGCTGTGGAGGAATTCGGATGAACAAAATGCGTGTGGCGCTTTCCGGCGCCTTATTTCTGGGTGCACTTTTCTTTGGTGGCGCGGTCTTTCGACTCGGTGCCGCGAATCCGACGGCGGGCACGATCTCACCCGGCTCCGCGCCGGTGACCTGGGACGGTACCGCCGCGGGCGGCACGTACAACGGTGAAAGCACCTGCGTTGACGGGGTGAACTGCGACACCTTCACGATCACCGTCTCCGGCTCGCCCGCTGATTGGGCCGGCAAGAAAATTGACGTCACGATCTCCTGGGTCGTCCTGGCAAACGACTACGATCTCTACATCCACAAGGGCGATGTAAACGGCCCCGTTGTCTCTTCGTCGACCCACGGCGCCCCGGGCACTGAAGAGGAAGGCAAGATCGATCCATCGACGGACGGCACTGGTGTTTTCACGGTGCACGTCGGCTACTTCACCGGACAGGCGGCGGATGAATACCACGGCGTCGCCAAAGTGATTCCTTCCGACATTCCGCCACTTCCGGCGCCGCCGGTTTCCAGTAACTGGACGATCAATTACCACGGCACCTGCTGCGAAGGCAACCTGGCCGCGTCCGGGAAAACGGATTACGTCCTGCTGCCTGTCCTCGTGACCGGCAACGAAATTATCAAGAGCGACGACGGCGGCAAAACCTGGAAACAAACCTACCCGCCGGCGAACGCCTCGGTGCCCTTTGGCATCGAAGGCGATATGCAGGCGTTCGGTGACGACGTCATCTTCTTCGGCACCGAGCTCGGCGATGCAGTCATCGCCCGGAGCACGGACCGCGGCGAAACGTGGAGCGTCAATCATACGCCGGTGGCCTCCGCCGGTAACGATCAGGCGTGGTCGTATCTGGGACCGCTCAGCGGAATGCGCCCTGGCGGAGCGCTGCCGCTCGACAAACCGTATGTGCTCGCCGGTTGGTTCCGGATCGGCTCAGCGGTTGCGTTTAGCTTTGACGGCGGACTGACCTTCCCAATCCAGACGCCGCTCGTCGGCGACGATGGCAGCGGGTCGATGCACATCGTCTGCCATCAAAACGCGCATGCACCGACCCATCCGGGTGACACGCGCGTGGCGGATCCTCTGTTCGCACTGCACAAGGCCGGTCATCACGGCACCTGGGGAACGGATCGGAAATTCTACTGGACCGATACGGCAGACGGCGATCAACCCGGCACGCGCGACCTGTACGTTTGTAAGACCGACGATTTTGGTACGACCTGGAGCGGTGTTAAACATCCGGTGGCCGGGGGGCCTGGCGCGGCGTTTGTCGTCACACATTCAGGTTTCGACCAGAAGGGCACGCTCTACGTGCTGCACGGCAACAAGCTATATGTCAGCTTCAACCAGGGCGAGAGCATGGCATTCGTGCACACTCTCCCGCGCTTCGGCAACGCACTCCGCTCCGACGCTGGTGCCGATCAGTGGTTCGTGGCGGACAATGGGACGGTCCACGTAGGGTTGATCGAAGATGGGGGCCAGGGCAAAGGGCGGATCTTTTACCTGCGCGGTTCCAACGTCGACACGGCCACGCCTCATTGGGACGAAGAGCTCGTCGACGTGGTCGATAACGTGCGGCTAGATTTCATGCAGATCGTCCTGAATGGAAACGGCATCCCGACGATCAGCTACACAACCCCGGATGTGTCGCCGGCGCCGAGCTCTCCGCCTCCGCGACAAGTCACGACCGCAAGTCGTAACGTGCCGCTGCCGCTCACCACTTCACGCGCGCGTCTGCTGAACATTTCGACGCGAGCCGACGTCAAGACTGGGAATGACATACCGATTGCCGGGTTCATTGTCACCGGATCGAGTCCGAAGAAAGTGCTCGTGCGGGCGATTGGTCCATCGTTGCAGGTCAATGGCACACCCGTTGCCGGAAGACTCGACGACCCGACGCTCGAGCTTTATCAGCAGGGAAATCCGAGTCCGATCGCCACGAACGACAACTGGAAAGAGCACCAGGCTGACATCGAGGCGAGCGGTCTCCCGCCAAAGGATGATCGCGAGAGCGCGATTGTGATGACACTTGCGCCGGGCGCTTACACGGCGGTTGTGCGCGGAAAAGACAACACCACCGGAATCGCGCTCGCGGAGGCGTACGATATCGGCGGCGAGGCCACCTCTGTCGTGGCAAACCTGAGCACGCGCGGGTTCGTCGAGACGGGCGACAACGTCATGATCGGCGGTTTCATCGCGGGGCCGGCCGATCTCGGGCCGACTACCGTGGTTGCGCGCGGCCTTGGGCCTTCGTTGAAGAGTCAGGTTCCGACCGCGATGGACGATCCAACGCTCGACGTCTACGATGCGAACGGAGTTATCCTCGCTTCGAATGACGACTGGCAAAAATCCGGCGACGCGACCGAAATACAGTCCCTCGGTCTCGCGCCGGGCGACGCCGCCGAATCGGTGGTACTGCTCCCGCTCGTCCGCCCCGGCGGCTATACCGCAATTCTGCGCGGCAAGAACAACACGACTGGCGTCGGCCTGGTCGAGCTCTACAACATTCCGTAAGGCGCGATTCGGCAGATCCTTGGCGGCCCTCGGCATGGCTCTAATCGTGCTGAGCAGACCGAGTGCAATCGCGTCTGGCCCGATCTACCGCCGGGGTGTCGCTACTCTGCCTGCTGGCTGCGGTAGCGCTGGTCTCACGCGTTCCGTTTCTTAACGCTGGATACGGTCTGCACTGGGACGCGTGGGGCAACGCGAAAATAGCGCAGGCGATCGCGCAAACCGGCACCTACACGATGGCGCGCGTGCCCGGCGCACCAATTTATGAAATCGCGCTGGCGTTCCTATGCCGTGGCGGTCCGATTGCGCTCAACGCGTTGTCCGCCGTCGCCGGCGCAGCCGCGACAACCGTCTTTGCGCTGCTCGCGCGCCGTCTTGGCTGCCGGGACTGGTTTCTCGCTGCCGGCGCACTGGCATTCTCCGCCGTCTTCTTCGTCAGCTGCGTTACAACAAAAGACTTCGCGGTCGCTTTTTTCTTCATTGTCCTAAGCGCCTATTTCGTCGCTAGCGGTCGAAGTATCGCCGCCGGCGCGGCGCTCGGTCTCGCAATCGGATGCCGGCTGACGAGCGGTGTCGCTCTTCTGCCTCTCGCGCTGATGCTATTCCACTCAACGACCGATCGGCGCCTTCGGGCGACGGTCTACTTCGCGTGCGCGGCCGGCGCTGTCGCGGTCACTGCCTTCATTCCGGCATTTGTCCGCTATGGCACGACGTTCCTCCGATATTACGAGCCGATCTACTACCCGCGGTGGCAGGTGGTCGTTACGCGCGGGACTGTCGACGTGTGGGGACTGTTCGGTTGTCTTGGACTCGTGATTGCGTTGGCCGCGGCTCTTCTGTACCGCAAACGACCGCGATCACTCGTTACAGCGCCGACCCTTGTTCGCGTCAGTTGGGGCGCGATTGTGCTTCTCTACATCGCATTGTACGTCGCGTTTCCCGACCAGGCCGCATATCTCCTCCCGGCCGTGCCGTTCACCATCCTCTTGCTCGGCGCGGCGGCGCCGCGGTGGGCGTTTCAAGCGTGCTGTGTGCTCTGCGCATTCGGGTCCGTCGTCGGGTGGCAAAAAGGACGCCTCGTCGCGGGGCCGATTTTTGCCGACCATGCAGATCGAGTCCGGATGATGGCCAACGTACGGAATTTTTACGACTATTCGCGCACAGTTCCGGGCAAGAACGTGTTCGTGATCGGCGGTTACTATCACGCAATCGAGTTGATTGCGCCGGAGTCGCGCGCTGGCCACTACGTCTACTTGCTCAAGCGCGAAGAACTGGCGCGTTTCCGCGGCGATGGCTACACGATCTACTACCTGCCCGCGATCCGCGGATTTGAATTGGATGTGAACGGGGTCGACCTCGCCGCGAACGGCGCCCACGACCTCGTTGCCTACCGCAATGCCGCCGACGCTGCTCGCGGGGCGCGCTAGCGACTCAGATTGGGCTCCCCTCCGACTGCAAGGCAAAGCGCGCTTCATCTAACTGCGCGCTCCATCGGTTGATATAACTGTAGGTGGCAGCAAGCGCGCGCAGTTCTTCGATGTCGCTACTCACACGATCATCCCACCGCTTGTCGATTGCTCGCAGTTGTTTCTCCGCCTGGTCCTGTGCCACAGTAAGTTGCTCAATACATCGCTCGATCTGGTGCCGGCAGGCAACGTTTTCTCCCTGAAGCAGACCGCGCGACAGAGCACTGCCCGTCTGCGCAAGTTTTGCCGTGAGGGCCCGCGCATTTTGGAGCGCGGTTGTCACCATCGGAAACAGCTCCTGGACCACAGCCGGAACTGAACCAGCGCCGGTTCCCGCATTGCTTTCCTCGAGGTGAAGGAGATGCTCCACCCTCAATTTCGGATCGCGCAGCGTGCGATAGGCTTCGTTCAGCCCGGCAAACGCCGCCGCATCGCCGCCGGGATTCACGTCCGGATGAGCATCGAAGGTCCGGGCGTGGTAGGCGTTCTTCAGTTCGTTCTCATCCAACCACGGCCGGCGCGCCTGACCGAGCAGCCGGAAATAATCGGTCATGCAGCGAAGCTCTCGCCGCAGGAACAATGCGCGACCGCGTTCGGGTTCGTTACCTTGAATCCGCCCTTCTGCAGATCGTCGCTGTAATCGAGGAGCGAGCCGCTGACAAAAAGGGCGCTCTTCGGATCGACCACTACACGCACATTTTGCGACTGCACGACAATGTCCCGGTTAGCCGGTCCATCGACCAGATCCATTTTGTATTGCAGTCCGGAACAACCGCCGCCAATCACCGCCACGCGCAACGCACCGGTGGCGCGCCCCTGTTTCTCAAGCAATGAACTGAGCTTACGCGACGCGCTCTCCGTCACCTTGATCAGCCGCTCGTTGCCGACTTTGAAGTTAATCTGCGCGCCCGGCGCTCCGTTCTCCGCCATGGTGGAAATTAAGTTGCGGGGCCGCTTGTGCCAAACGCCCTCAATCTAGCAGGCGGTCGCCGCGGCGACCACTTCTACACTCGCGAGATGCTGAACCGCGATTTCGTCCAACTGAGCGAGCGAAGCGATGTGCTGGAATTTTTCTCGCAGTTGTTTGCTCTGCGGAAACCCTTTGGAGTAGGCCATGAGGCGCGCGCGCATTGAGCGCATCGCCTTGTCCTCGTTCCCCCACTCTGCGACCACGAGCTGGCAATGGCGGCGAATCAGCGCCCAGCGCTGCTCCAAATCGGGCGACGGCAGCTCCTCCCCGGTGGCGAGGTACTGTTTTATCTGCGCGAAAATCCACGGCGCGCTCATGGCCGCGCGACCGATCATGACACCGGCGATGCCGGTCTGTTCACGTCGGACAACGACATCGCGCGGCGTGGCGAGGTCGCCGTTGCCGATCACTGGAATCGAAACCGAGGCTGCAACTTCGCCTATTACGTTCCAATCGGCGAAGCCTGAGTAGCCTTGCTCCCGCGTCCGACCATGGACAGCGATCGCGGCGATACCGGTCTCTTGGAGCATTCGCGCGACCCGCGGCGCGTTGATTGAACCGCCGTCCCAGCCAATCCGGATCTTTGCTGTGACCGGCATCGGTGCACAGGCACGAACGACAGCGTTGGCCACAGCGACAAGTGTGGGACAATCTTTAAGCAGGGCGGAGCCGCCGTTCTTCGCCACGACCTTGTTCACCGGGCAGCCGAAATTCAGGTCGATGAAATCGGGCGCGACCCAATCGATGACGTGGCGCGCCGCTTCCGCCATGTGTGCAGCGTCACCGCCAAACAGCTGCACGCCTAGTGGCCGCTCGCATTCATCAAAATCGAGATACTCGCGCGTGCGCTCGTTTCGACGGAAGACACCTTCGGCCGATACGAATTCGGAGACGAGCACGTCGGCGCCGTGCTCTTTGCAGAGCTGGCGGAAAATCTTGTCGGATACGCCAGCCATCGGAGCGAGATAGAGGGGGAACGCATTCCCGCCGTGAAACCACGCCGGCCGATTGCCGATTGCCGTCGGGTTCATTGTGCGGCGGTGAGGAGCGCGGAAACTTCGCGCTGCACGTCATCGAGTTGGTCCAGTTTCAAATCCGCTTTGGGAACGAGGAAGACTTCGCCGGTTCTGGCGTGCTCATACACCAGGATCGAGTCGTCGCCGTTTTCGTTCTTGATCGGCTTGAGGACGCGTTTGCGTTCGAGCATCGCGGCAAGGACGTAGCAGGCGTTGCGCTCCATCGGATTGTTCCCCGCGAGCAGGCGGCGCAAAAGTTCCTCCGCGCTTTCCTTCGCCAGCGGCTCGGGTGCCTCGGGCGGCGGCGGTTCGTAGCGGGTTTTCCAAAACGAGAACGGCTGGATGTTTTCATTCCGCGTTGTCCACGCTTCCTCGCTCAAGTCTTCGCGGCGAAACCCGTCTGCTTCGCGAAAAAGCAGGGTGTAAAACTGTTCGCCCGGCCCAAACGGACGGTGCGTTTGCGCACAGGCGTCCGATCGCTGCTTGATCGGCCACTCGTTTGCCAGCGGGTTCATTGCGCAACGATACGCCGCGTGGCGAATGGATTAAAGCTGGGCGGCTCGCGATTGGTCGCACGGTAGTAGAGGAGGAGCAGACCGACCGAGGCGAAGATCAGGTTCGGTGTCCATGCCGCGGCGATCGCCGGGATGCGCGCCCCTTCGCCCAGGGCGAGGAAGAGATGGGTGAGAAAGTTCATCGCAAAGACGAGAAAGACGGCGCTCGCGACGCTGGCAAGAATCCCGCGACGCGAATAACCGATGCCGAGAGGGGCTGCCATGAGGACGACCACGAAACACGTCCAGGGCAGCGCCGTGCGGTAGTAGAAATGGGTCCGAAATGGCGCGAGCAGGATCGGCGGAAAATCAGCGTTGAAGGTGAGGTAATCGTGCAGCTCCGGCACGCTCATGTATTCCGCGCGCGCATTTGCGCTGCTCAGCCGGAACGGTGTTTCGCTCCAGTTATGGACGACGATCTCATGCGAGTCCTCACTGCCGGTGATGTTACCCCGCTCATCATAATGAATGATGCGCGCGTATTGAAGTTCCCAGCTTCTGTCTTCCGGGTGGTAGATCGCCTTGGTCGCAAGGTAGTTCGCAACGATGTTATCTTTCTCGTCCTGCTGCAGCACCTGAACGGTGTTGAATTCATTGGAGCCGGGAAAGAACTGGCGAACATACCAGGTGCGGTCGTCCGTCCGATTACGAAAAATCTGCGCGGTGACCCCCAATTCCTGGCGGCGCGAACGCGTCTCAAGCACCGTCTTGCGAGCCAGCTCAGCGTGCGGCGCGACGGAGTAATTCAGCGCCGTGCTAGCCGCCGTAGTCAGCAGCCCAATCGCAATCAATGGGGCGAGAAGGCGCGGCACGCTGATTCCAGCAGTCAGCATCGAGACGATTTCGTTCGTGCGCGACATTCGGCCGAGGCAAAAGAGAAGCGCGAGGAGGAGGGAGACGGGCAGGAGTATGACCAGGATCTGCGGGACCTGCGTCACATAATAACGCCCCATCTTCGCGAAGGAAATGCGCGAATCGAGGAAGGTCGAGATGTTGTCGCTTACGTCGAAGATAAGCCAGATCGAAATAAACGCCGCAATGCAGTAGACGTAGGCCTGCAAAAAATTGCGAATGACGTATCGGTCGAGCAGTCTCACGAGGAATACAGTTTTGCGTTTACAGTTTCGCCGGCACCAGCAGCCATGTCATGTCGGGCGAAGTCGAGACATCTGCGAGTTGAGCGAGATTCCTCGACTTCGCTCGGAATGACAAAGGCGCGGGAAACGGAACGGGAATGATTGCACTGAAAGATTCGCTTGGCAGCGACTTTGTCGAGCGGGTGCGCTCTCTCTTTTCCGAGGACGGCCTGCTCGCGAAGGCGAAGAACTTCGAATATAGGCCGCAGCAGCAGGAGATGGCGGTGGCAGTCGCGCGGGCTCTGGAGAACGAGGAACATCTGGTGGTCGAAGCGGGCACCGGCGTTGGAAAATCGATCGCCTATCTCGCGCCGGCGATCCTGTTTGCGCTCGAGCAGAAACGCAAAGCGATCGTCTCGACCCACACGATCAATCTGCAGGAGCAGCTGCTCTACAAAGACATCCCCATCCTGCAGAAAATCCTGCCGGTCGAATTCGAGGCCGCGCTCATGAAGGGCCGGCACAATTATCTTTGCCCGCGCCGGCTGTCGCGCGCGCTCGACCAGGCGAACGAACTGTTTACAACCTCCGAGCAGGCGGAACTGGTCCGCCTGGCTGAGTGGTCGCGCGGAACACGAGACGGATCTCTGAGCGATCTTGGCGCCGAACCGGACCCGAAAGTCTGGGCGCAGGTTTGCAGCGAAGCGCACATCTGCACGAAGAAAACGTGCGGAAACGATCCGCGCTGTTTCTATCACGCCGCCCGCCGCCGGGCCGAGGCAGCCGACGTGTTGGTGATGAATCACACGTTGTTCTTTCTTCTTCTCGGCAGCGACGAGGAACGGGAGGACCGCGAGGGCGGCTATATTTTCCCGAACGACTTCGCGATCTTCGACGAAGCGCACACGATTGAGCAGGTCGCGTCCCGCCAGATCGGCATCACGGTGGCACAATACGGACTGCGTTCGGCCGTGCAGCGGCTTTACAACGCGCGTACGCGAAAGGGCCTGTTTACCGTCACGCGCAACGCAGCCGGGGTGCGACTCGCCGCGGAATCGATCGACGAGATCGACAAATTTTTTCGCTCAGTAGAAGAACGCTGCGATTTCCGCAAAGGCCGCGAAGTGCGCGTCCGCCACGCCGACTTTGCGCCGGACACTATTTCAGCGCGTCTTGCCGCGCTCCAGGCGCGGATCGCCGAAGTCGCGAAGGAGAATGACGACGAATTCCTGAAAACAGAGTTGCAGGAGATGGCGCGGCGACTCCGCGATGCACGTGCCGCGATCATCACCTTCCTTGAGCAAAGCGCGGATGGTCACGTTTACTGGGTCGAGCGCACCGGAAAAACCGCGCAGTTCCTCTCCCTTAACGCCGCCCCAATCGACATCGCGCCCGTTCTGCAACGGATCATCTTTCGGAGCGACTGCACCTCGGTCATGACCAGCGCCACGCTCGCCGTGGGCCGGCCGGATCTCGCCTATTTCCGTGAGCGGATCGGCGCGAACGATGCGACCGCGCTCCAGCTCGGCAGCCCATTCGATTTTCGCACGCAGATGAAGGTCTTCGTGGTGCAAAAGATGCCGGACCCGCGGGACGCGAAATACATCGATGCGCTCGCGCATTGGGTCGGCCATTTCGTCACAGAAACCGACGGCCGCGCATTCGTGCTTTTCACGAGTTATCGCACGATGCAGCAGCTGGCTGATAATATGGCGGCGTTTCTCGCCAGCCGAAAACTGAACCTTCTCGTGCAAGGCCAGGGGCTACCGCGGACGAAGTTGCTCGAAGCTTTCAAGACAACGCCGCGCACCGTGCTTTTCGGGACCGATAGCTTTTGGATGGGCGTCGATGTGCCGGGCGAAGCGCTCTCAAACGTAATCATCACCCGGCTGCCGTTCGCCGTCCCGGATCACCCGCTCATCGAAGCAAAGCTCGAACTGGTCGAGGCGCGCGGCGGCGATCCATTCAGCGAGTACTCGCTTCCGGAGGCGATTCTCAAACTCCGACAGGGCGTCGGCCGTTTAATCCGGACGAAGAGCGATCGCGGTATCATCGTCATTCTGGACAACCGCATCGTGACAAAGGCTTACGGTCGGGCATTTCTGAAAGCGCTGCCGGATTCTCCGGTAAAGGTGATCTGAGCGCAGTAATCAGCTTGACAGAAATTATTGGGATTCCAAGAATCCGAGCCCGCCCGCAAACCCGCGGACGCAGTGAAATCCTAATACCCTCATGAACAAAAAACTAAACCTCGCAGTTATCATTCTCGCAGTGATCGGTGTACCGCTCGTCTACGCGGCCAACGTTCACTTCAAGAAAGCCCCAACCTTCAGCGATCAGGGCACGACCTTGAGAACCTGCTTCAGTCTCGCTGGTCTCGGCATGGAAGACGTCACGATTACGGTAAAAACCACCGGCTCAGCGACGACCATCTGCACCAACCAGGGCGGCAATGCGGCACCCGGGCAGAACAAAGTGCCGGTATCGCCGAGCGCGCAGCAGACGTTTCCAAGCACCGAGATTAAAAACGGCAACCTGAGCGTGTGCCTGACGACAGCGGCGCCCCCGCAACCGACAGCGACCGAAGCGGGCTGCCCGAACTCGAATTGGAGTGCAAACATTACCGACGTGCAGTTCGCGACGGCGGAAGTGATTGTCGAGCAGGCTGGAAAAGTCGTGCTCGATCAGAAGTTCCGACCCTAGCCGACGCAACACCTT